>CATPBJ010000153.1 GCA_955652395.1 uncultured Terriglobales bacterium
GCAACGGCCGAGGGCTCGTTGACCACGACGCCCCTGTCCCGGGAATAGATCCGCGTGTTGACCGTACCCAAGTCAATCGCCAGGTCGCTGGAAAACAGGCTCAACAGGGGCCGCAGGTTTTCGGGGGAGATTCGCGTTACCCAGTCGAAGCGCATGACACCAACTGGCGATCGGGCAAGTCGGCAAACGGATCGTCGCGATTTGACGAAACTGATGCAGAACTCCGATCCTGCGGCCTTCTACAAAGTAATGTCTTGGGACTTTGCTAACTAGCGATTTCAACAGGCCTCGCGGATCACGTCCTACTTGCGAGCCGAGAGTATCGTCGGGGTCCAGTTTTGCAAACGTCTCGAGAGGGTAGCTTGGCTATCGATTCTTTTCAGCGGCATCATCTTATTGGTAGGGGTTCTGCTAGCACACGTATTGAGAACTCACGGCGATATGGCCGCGGTTACTGCGGGAAAAACCTCAGCCTCAGCGGTGCTGGACATCGGAGTACTCGTATTTCGTGAAGGCTTGGAATGTATTCTGGTCCTGGCCGCTCTTACTGCGAGTCTGAAGGGAACCCAGAGGAAATACCAGAGTCCTGTTTCAGTGGGGGTCGGAATTGCATTTGTCGCCACTTTGCTCACCTGGTGCATTGCCGTTCGCATCCTCGATGACATCGGGAAAAATCTCTCTGCGCTGGCCCGTTCAAGCGGCATCGGGGCTGCTCGCGATTCTCGTTCTGCTCGTCGTAATGAACTGGTTCTTTCACAGGCTCTATTGGACTGGCTGGATTTCGCTTGACAACCACCGGAAGGGAAAGATGCTCAGGGAGGAGGGAAAAGCGGTTGGCCGCTGCCCGTTACCTTTGGAATGCCGTTGCTTGGTTTTACGTCGTTCTATCGGGAGGGATTTGAGGTTGTGCTGTTCCTCCAGAGTAACCGGTTCAAGCCAGGTGACACGCTTATCTTATGCGGCGTGGTCCTAGGTGTGGTCGGTTCCGGGATTACAGCGATTCTCACATTCGTGAACCGTCGCTAGCCGTACCGGAGAATGCTGGTCGCGACGGGTCTGATGCTCGCAGTTGTGCTGCTGGTGATGGTGGGCGAAGAGGCTCAGGAGATGCAACTTGCTCGATGGTTGCCAACGACGAAAATTCCGCCGCCGGTACTTGCAATTCCATCGTGGATGGGACTGTGATTCTCTATATTCCCCACTGTCGAAACACTGAGCGCCCTCTTGCGGGCCTTATCGTTTTCGGTTCTTGCATTGCCGCGAACATCGGAGGAGAGAAGTGTGAAAGAAGTATAATCCCCCGCCCCCTCAGACATTTCGAGGTTTTCGAGAAGCACAATCAGACTTTAGGAATTTCCACAGGCAGGGATTCAAACTTAGGAAAAAACCAGTCTCAATTGTCCCTGTCGTTGCGATAGAGTGATGGTGGCTGCACTCCCCGAAATGACCAAGACGCATAAGAAGGATAATCGTAGCCCAGCAGCGGCCTGGGAGAGAACCAGCCATCGGCTCCAGACTGCCGGGCGCGGCGGGTCGGATTCCGACGACTTGCCCGCGGCGGAAGCCCGGGTGCGCGAACTGATCGTCGGGCTGCACTCCAAAGCCGCGGTTGAAGCGGCGAAAGAACTGCACAAACGGCATGCAACGCCAGCCTCGGAATGTTTACTCGTTGACGCCTATGAGGCTCGCATCCGCGATCTGCTAAAACATGGAATGTCGATCGAGGCCAAGTCGCTGCTGAACTTGGTTATCGAGCGGTTTCCTTCGGCGCGCGCTCGGCTCGAAGAAGTTTTGCTGGAAGTGCGCATTAATGAAGGGAATCTGGACGATTTTGTTGCTCCTCTCGGAGATCCGAACCTTGCTCCTGCCGTTCGCGAGAGGATAGAGAGGGCTATCCGACAACGCGTATTCGATTTATCCGCTCTCTCCCGGGCTTCATCACTTCCGCCCACTCACAGGTTGCGGGAAGGAGCGGCCGCGCTGATCGATGCCCTGAAGGTGGTAACCTGCGGGCCGGTGGAAGAGTCCGATTTGCTCCTACCACAGTTGTCACATCGCAGCCCACTAGCGTCGTGGAAGGCATTGGTTAATGCGATCGCAGCTTTTCACCGGCGGGATGACGAGACCTGCCGTAGGTGGCTCCAGGCGATCGCACCGGACTCCATTCCCGCTCGCCTGGTACCCGCTATGCAGGCGATGTTAGGTTGCAGCACGATCCCGGCGCTCAATTCTGCCGCCCAGAAACTAGTTGCTGCTACACAAACCGGCCGGGAAACTCTCCGTGTGGCCCTGGTGTCCCTCGAATCAGCAATGGCAGCTAAGAAGCGCCCGCCGATTCTCGACAAGGCGCGGGCAGCGGTATCGACCTGCGAACGGTTTTGTCCCGATCTTCGCGAGAGGTTGCGCCAATACATTTCGATTCGCTGCATGGTGCTGGGCTTTTCCCCGGGTCCGGTGCGTGATGCCATCGGAGGACCCACTCGAAACGACGCCCGGTTCTACCATATGGTGGCGAAGGCCCTGGAAAGCACCTCCCGAGGCTTTGAGGGGCTGGGGCACGCCATCATCGCTTGGGAAGGATTCCGAGAATTAGCGTTGCAAGAGAAATGGTTTGCCCAGAATACCGTGGAGGACGGAGTGCTTTCGCTGCACATGGCAGAGCTGGTGGCTCGCATACCAACCGAGGTGGCTGACGATCTCCTGGGGCTTGCAGACCAGCCAGATTCCCATCGAAGCAAGGGAGGA
Organism: uncultured Terriglobales bacterium; assembly: GCA_955652395.1. Classification (GTDB taxonomy): domain Bacteria; phylum Acidobacteriota; class Terriglobia; order Terriglobales; family Acidobacteriaceae; genus JAIQFF01. The sequence continues at coordinate 2,746 of CATPBJ010000153.1, forward strand.
TTGACCCCGCGCCAGCTATTCTCCCCAGGCGCTCTCTACGAACGTGCCTGTTCCGCTGATCCGCATGCTGAGGCTTTCCAGGCTTGGCTGGCGTGGGCAAAGAAGCAGCGCGACTGGAGAGTGGCAGACCGAGTTGCCGAGTCCTGGCGTCAGGCCCGCGAGCAGGATGTGGTTCCGCTGCTATGGCTGATGGAGTCAAGCGAGAAGCGCAAAGCCTACCAGAAGTCCCTCGAGTATCTGGAACAGGCCGAGCGACTGGACCACCTCAACCCGCAGGTCCGCAAGGCCAAACTGCGAGTCCTGCTGGCCGGCGTCTTGCGCCATTTTGCTCAGCGTAAGCCTCACTTGGCCTCACCGGGAATAGAGCGAATCGAGGCCTTGCCTGAACTAGACGGGAGCTCGGCTCCTTTGGTAAGTGCTCTGCGCCGGGTTTGCGCGGCACTCGATAAGAATCCGGATGCCTTGAACCGCCACGCGGCGGAGTTGGAGGCGCGCCTGGAAAATCCCGTGGCCGCGTATGTCCTGCAGCGGGGTATCGTCGACGCGGCTGTTCTCGCGCCTGAGGAAGCCTTGCTGGATCCGCTGGACATGAACTCCTATGATGGTGTGACCCTGTTGAAAGGCTTGGCCAAGGCCTGTGTCTTGGGAGATTCTGTCGGCATCCCTTTTGCCATTCCGGCGAAGTGGGAAGCCCGGCTGAGCGCTTCGTTGATGCATCCTGACCTTGCGCTGGACACCGCCGAGACGCTGGTGCTGGGCGAAGCTGCAATTCGCAGCCAAGCATGCAAGCTAGCCTTTGCTCTGTCTGTGGCAGGCATGGCACGCACTGGTGCCGATGCCAGATTTCTCTTCCTGCGAGCACGGGCGTTGCCTCCTGGGGCTGCTGAGAGACGCTACGATTGCCTCTCAGCCGCCCTGGAACTGGCTCGCCGCGAACGCAATACCGATCTAGCCGGGGAGTTGCTCGACGAATTGCGTGGCCGCCCGAGCAACATGTTCGAGCCGAACGATTTCCTGGACGAAGCCGGACCCAAGGCTTACTCCATAGAACCGGAATTTCTCAATGAGGTCTTGGAATATGAGAGAGCTGCGAAGCAACCTCCGTCCCAGGGCCGGGACACACCAGCATCTCGCCTGGGCAGTCGAATTCCCGCTCAGCATGGCCGTGCGAGGGATGTGTTCGACGAGGAAGACGAGTTCTTGGATAAAGAAGACCTCGAAGATTTCGAAGACTTCCTCGCCAACCTGCCTCCGGAACTCTCCCGCGAGTTGACCAAGGCTATCGCCGTAGGTGCCAGTCCGGAGGAGATCTTGAGAGGGATCCTGTCGGGCCGCTCACAGGTTCGGGAGCTTGAGGAGTTTTGCGAGGTCCTTCCTCCCGAACTAGTGCGGCAGATCAAGAAGGCCATGGCTCTGGGCGCCACTTCTGAGGATATTCTGGAGGAGATGGAAGACGTAATTTTTGGCGGCGACTCGTCGAAGGCCGAGTCTCAGCCGGGGGCGCAAAAGAAGAGGAAACCCAGAGGATTGCCGCAGGAACAACAGAGCCTGTTTTGAGGATGAGCTAGCAATGGAGAAGCCAAATCTTCCCTCAGACCCGCGGATGGTGTTGGGCGTTGCAGAGGACACGACCGACGAGCAGATTCGGGCGGCGTATTTGCGCAAGCTCAAGGAGTTCCCGCCTGATCGTAGTCCGGCCGAATTTGAGCAGGTTCGGGATGCATACGAATTGCTGCGCGATCGACGCCAACGCTTCCGACACTTTCTGTTCTCAATCGATCCGCTTGCCCCGTTGGATTCGGTGCTCGGGAGCGGTTCCAGTGAGAGGAAGTTCGTTGGACCGGAACCCTGGCTGGCCGTGTTGAAGGGAAAATAGATCCGAATGGACATGAACTCTGTTGACTCCTCCGTGAGCTCTGTGCAGGAAATCCGCGAAGCCATTCTTCATAGGTTCGAAACTTGGCTGGACAGTGCGCTCACTGAAGAACCCCCCCTTTCGGACTTAGCCGCGGACTTGCTGACCTCGATCGAAAATGGGACCCCGCTTCCGCCGGTCGAGGGCCGCTGCGACCTGTACACTCTGTGGTCCGCCATGACGGCGCTCACGCAGGAGGTCAAGCTGCAAAGCCGGACCTTCAAGCAAGTAAACGATACGTTGGCACAGTTGCCTGAGGCGGTGGCCACGGCGATAGGGCAGGATTCCTCCCCCGAGCCCATGGACGAGGAGGAAGCGACGGCGGAGGAAAAAGAACCGGAGGCAGTTTCGGCAACCGCGCCTGAACGTCGTCCGGAGAAACCATACATCGATCTTCTGCTCGACCTGCGCGACCGTCTCGAGCGCGGCCTCAGTTCCGTGCGTGAAGCCAGTGCAGGGCTAATCATCAGCCCTCGCCGCTCCAAGTGGGCGCGTTGGTTCGGCACGGACGAAAAGCAACAATCCCAGACTCAGGAGATTCTGACCGCCCTGGAAAAGGGATACACCCTGATCTTGGATCGACTCGAGCAGGCGCTGCAGGATTATCATCTCAACCCGATCCTTTGCGAGGGGAAGGAGTTCGATTCCCACCGGATGACCGCCGTCGAGCTGGAAGAGACAGACTTGGTGCCCGAAGGAACAGTGCTGGGTGTTTACCGTGCCGGTTATGAGTGGGAAGGGGAAGTTTATCGTGCGGCTCAGGTCAAAGTGGCGCGCAGGAAGTTGAGTTGTCAGGAGTTGTAATGGAGTAGTTGGCCGGTGTCGGCACAGCGTTCTTCCGTGGATACCACCGGGGCAAAGGCAGCTCGAGGGATTTCAAGTGCTTCTGCCCAGAATCCCTGGCGAGCAATAAGAAACCGGAGTACACAAGAATCAAGGAGCATTGAAGCTGATGAGCAACCTTATCGTAGGCATTGATCTGGGCACCACAAATTCGGAGGTGGCTGCCTTTGTGGATGGCCGAGTCCGAGTTCTCGGCTCCGGTAAAGGTAACATGCTGCCTTCGGTCGTGGGGGTATCTCCTTCTGGGGAACTGCTGGTGGGTGAGCCAGCACGCAATCAGTTGGTTCTCTACCCGGAGCGAACTGTACGCAGTATCAAGCGCAAAATGGGGAGCAACGAAACCGTAAGTTTGGGCGAACGCCCGTTCACTCCTCCCGAGGTCTCAGCCTTGATTCTGCGGGAGCTGGCGGCTTGGGCCTCGCGTAGCGTCCGGCAGCAAATTGACAAAGCGGTGATCACGGTTCCCGCTTACTTCTCGGACGCGCAACGCCAGGCGACACGGGAAGCGGCGGCACTGGCGGGTCTGGACGCAATTCGGATCCTGAATGAACCGACCGCGGCTAGTTTGGCGTACGGTGAGGGGGCCCGGCATACTGCCATGGTCTATGATCTTGGCGGTGGTACCTTTGACGTCTCCATCGTTGCCTTGGAAGGCGATATTACGGAGGTTCTGGCCAGCCATGGAAATAACCACCTCGGGGGCGATGACTTCAACGACTTGTTGGCGGAGCATTTGCTGGCGGCCTTCCAAACCCAGCACGGCATTGATTTGCGGCAAGCACATTCTGTGGCGCGCGCGCGTCTCTGGTGGGCTGCCGAAGAAGCCAAAAAACGCCTGAGTTTTGAGCCGGAAGTCACCATCCGCGAAGAAGCGCTGGTTACCGACAAGGGGAAACCCCTGCACCTCGAACTGGAGATCAGACGCGAACAATACGAAGCGATGATCCGTCCGCTGCTGGAGAAAACGCTGGAGAGCGTTTCCAAAGCTCTGGCCGACTCCCGAAAGAGCCCCGGGGAGCTGGACGCGATCCTGCTTGTCGGCGGTTCCACGCGTACCCCCTTGGTATCCCGTTTGCTCCATGAACGTACTGGCCTCATGCCTCGGGAGGAAATCCATCCAGACCTATGCGTAGCTCTGGGAGCTGGTGTACTCGCCTCCCGGCTGGGAGGGCAAGAGGTGGAACGGGTGCTGGTCGATGTGTCTCCATACTCGTTCGGCGTGTCCTATCTCGGAGAACGTGGCAGTGTTCCGTACCCCCACTGTTACAAGCCAATCATCCGGCGTAATAGCCCCTTGCCGTTGACTCGTACTGAGCGGTTCTATACCTGTTTTCCGTTTCAGGAAGTCGTTGAAATTTGCGTATACGAAGGCGAGGATGAAGATGCGCTCAGGAATATTCTGGTCGGCAACTTCAAAGTGAAGGACTTAAAGAAGCTTCCGGATCTCAGCGAGGTCCTCTGCCGCATGAGCCTGGATCTGGACGGCATATTGCACGTAACTGCCGTCGAGAAATGCACCGGGAAGTCAAAGCATATTACCATTGACCGAGCCCTGGAAAAGAAGAGCGACGCCGAAATTGCGGAGGCGCGTAAGCGGTTGGAGGCCTTGTACTCGAGTCGCATCCTCGAAGACATCGAACCTGAAGAAAATGCGTGGCTCGAAGAACCGCAGGACTTGAATGAGGAGGCCGAGGCCGGGGAGGCACAGAATACGATGGTTCCTACTGACGGCGTGTGGGCCGAAGTTGCCGGCGAGGCGTCGGAAGCAGTGGGGCGCTCGCGCCAGTGGCTCGAACAAATGCACGAGGAAGACCGCGACGAAGTTATTGGTCTCAACGAGAAGATCGAAACAGCCCTCACTGCCAAAGATCAAGATACCCTCAACCAGGCGACCAAACAACTTGCCGAACTGTTGTTTTTTGTGGAAGGGAAGCAGTGAACGGGAACGGTTGTCAACCGGTCGAAGCCGCTCGATGCCCGGTGTGTCAGGCCCGCTTTCGCGGGCTGCCGATTTGCCCTCGGTGTGGGGCCGATCTCTGGCCGTCAATGCTGCTTACAGCGCACGCCTATTCTCATCGGCAGTCCGCCCGCCAGTTTCTTCGGGGGGGAGATGCTCAAAGCGCTCTGGCTGCGGCCAAAGCCGCTGAGAAACTGCACGCTACACCGCAGGGAGGCATTTTAGAAACAGTATGCGCCGCAGCACTGCACATAGCACGACTACCGGCTGCTGCTGCCTCGCCCGTCGCCACGGAGATACCAAATCGCGCCCTGGGCGAAACGGAAGGCGCCTCGCCTCCGACTCTCGTACCCCAGGAAAACCCCCGATGCACGATCGCTAGGCGCCGACGATCGCAGATACGGTTTTCCGTGCCTTGGAAGGCTCTCTGCTTCTCGGCAGCGGCTATTCTGGTTGGGGTCAGGGGCTATGTGCGGTGGAGCGGTCACCGGCGATGCACTTAAGTCAACCGACGATATGACCAAGGGGCGGCCTCTGGCCATCGACACTAAATGGCCACGGAATAACAATTCATTCAGCCCCTGGGCAGGGTGCAGGGGAGACCTACATTTCCCAGTCTTCTATTCGGAGTGGGGGCCTAGGCTCCGCATAAAACTGGACTCAGCATTAAATCTTGCGTACGACCATTCGCTCCGACTGTTGTTCACCTTCATTCCGGAATGCCGTTCGGCTTCCTCCGGAACCGACAGACGTTCATCTTCTCCGGAATACCCAAGCAAAGATCGCGGCCACCATTTGAGCCTCCTGCGGAATCCGCGACGCCGAGCATGGGCTGGAAGCGTTGGCGACAGTCGATCCATGAAGATCACTCCTGTCCGAACCTCTTTGGAGAGTCCGATTCTGGTCTCCGATTGAATTTGGCGCTGAGAGTGGTATCTGTTATACTGATACTAGCCTATGTGGACCCGCGAAATCCTGGTCTCGTTTGACCGGTACGTGTCCGAACGCGGTCTTCATTTTGAGGCCGTAGTGATCGGCGGGGCTGCGCTTAATCTGCTTGGCGTTGTGTCTCGCATGACGAAGGACTGTGACATTCTCTACCCAGAAATCCCTAAGGAAATTGCGGAGGCCTCCCGTGCCTTCGCCATCGAGGCGCGCGCACAGGGCGAAACACTCCAGGACGACTGGCTGAACAACGGCCCAGCTTCGCTTCGAAGTCAGCTTCTTCCGCAATGGGAGGAGCGCCTGCAAACGGTATTTAGTGGTAATGCCATCCATCTCCGGTGTCTTGGACGCGATGATCTCCTTTGCACCAAGTTGTTTGCGCTTTGTGATCGGGGCATTGATCTCGGGGACTGCATCGCGCTTGCGCCGAACGCCGACGAACTCGACGAGTTGCTTCCATGGCTAGAGCGACAGGACGCCCATCCCGGCTGGCCAGCGCATGTTCGCGCAACACTGGCAGATCTTCGGAGGAGGTTGGGTCATGGCGTTTAGCAGGGCTTTTGCTCCGTCTCTGCCTGCCCAGGAGGATGCACTCACCTCGCGCATGGTAGGCATTGGCATGAACTTCGCGGCGCCTCTCGCACCCGAGCCAAACATTGAAGACACAATCCTTTTCGCTAGTATTGAGGGCATTGCCAGGCACGATCTACGTGTACTGTCTGTATTGGTGACTTGGTTTGGCATACATGCACCCTGGGTCAATGCTGACCGGCTCACGAAACTAGTGGCGACACAGGACGCGCTTCTGGTGCGTGCGTTCTGGTCTGCGCTAGCGCGCTGGCTAAAAAAGGACCGACGCTTCGCTCGTCTTGCCGCGCTGTGTGTGGCACCGCGGCAGGACCTAATGGACGCGGGTACGGAGTTTCAAGTGAAGCGACATGGAGAAGATCCACGTTTTGAAGGGAGTCCGATCCGAATCGCCGCGAATATCCTGAGAGATCGACCTTCCGATGTGCTGCAGCCGGAGGAACTGGCACGGCGCCACCACGCGTACCGGTGGCGAGTGATCATGGGACCGAGCTACCGAGCGGACATGTGGGCTGCCCTCGAAGAGGATCCAGCGCTATCGAGTGCGGCGCTGGCTCGGAGGACATACGGGTCTTTTGCGACGGCTTGGCATGTTCGTCGTGATTTTGAGCTCCTCTCAGAGGCCTCATCCACCAACTCCAGACTCCACCACCGAAGCATCGAGCCAAGCCGGCAAGGTCTGCGTAGGAATTCAGAAAGAGGAGACCAGCCTCGTCGGGATCACAGGCCTTCGTCGGCTTCGAGCGCCAGAGGTGGTCGCGCCCGAGCTCACCTGGCCTCCCAGCTCCCCGATCCAAGATTTCCGAGGAGTGTGATTCAACCCAAAACCAACCCAAAATAAGAACTCCCCAGCACTCTTCTACCTTATTTTTCAATCTTTCAAATAGGCAACCACGCCCGCTAACTCGCTGAAACTACGTTACTTGCTTAACTCATAACCCAAAGGTCGGTGGTTCAAATCCACCCCCCGCAACCAACTCCATCAACCACTTAGCGGGATCCACCGATTTCCATCTGGGTCAAATAAGGGGTCACAAACAGCGGTTACTGCACCGAAGTCGTCATCGTTGGGCCCTCGACCCAAATATCTTTCTCCGGTTTCCAGCCTTCCTGTGCTGCTCTCCGCTTCACAAAGGCCACCAAGCGCCGTTGCAGATCTCGCTTGGCTTCCATTTGCGGTGCGCCATACACCTGGGAGGTGGTGGCGATGTTTTCGTGCCGAAGCAGGGTCTTCACTTCTTCGAGCGTAAACCCGGCTTCCTTGCCCCAGGCGCTGACGGTGTGCCGAAAACTGTGCCAGCCAATCTTCGGAAGACCCGCTTTGACTGCTACCGGCTGCACGTAATCCTTCAGCACTTGGCAAGACCACAGCGGCCGGCTTCCTTTGTTGAACGGCGAAGCGAACACCCAATCGTGCGGTTGATTGTATGGAGTGATCGAGCGCCATTGGTCCAGAAGATCAACAAGGTCATCCGGCAGTGACAAGTCTGTCCGGGAAGCCTCAGTTTTCAGCGGCGTGATCCGGCCTTGTACGAAACCTCGTCGGAACCGCACCACGCGAGACTCCGTGCCCAAGTCCTGCCACTGCAAACCAAAGGCTTCGCTTACTCGCGGCCCGAGCCATCCAGCCAAAGCCACCGCAACTCGCTCCCGCGTCTGGAACCGAGGGAGGAGGTAAAGGAACTGTGCTGCAGTCAGCTGCACAGGTCGTTTTCTTCGCTTAGTTGAACCGCGGGGGAGTTCGACCCGCTTTTCAGCCATCGGATTCTGTTCCAAATAGCCCCACTTCACAGCGAACTTGAATACCAACTTCATAGTGGTAAAAACGTGCCGCACAGTCTTGGGCGCCAAACCCTCCGAATTCCCGGTGGCTCGCAGCAACGAGGCCAACCATTGTTCAATCGCCGCTCTGACCTGCGGGCGTTCGAACTCGGAGACTTTGTAAGAGTCCCATCGGGGCGACACGTACTTGTTGAGCACCGAACGGTAGGAACCGGCGGTCTGGAACGACATGGGCGCCGCTTCCTCTTGTAATCCGCCTAGTGGTACATCGAGGCATGGTTTGAGCACTTCTTGGATGTAGCGATCGATGATGCCGCACATCGTCGGGGTGCTCTCATCAACCTCTGCGTTTGCAGCCAGTCGGAGGTTCTCACAAGCCCGCTCAGCGTCTGCACGCTTGGGCAACTCGTCGAGCGTACCGACGACTGCCTTCCGTCGAACTCGTTTTCCGTTTCTGTTTTCAAAGAACCGGTAGACCCAGATATCAGGTCCCCGCCTTCGCGGTTCCGGCAACAGGGTGCCGTATTGGTATGTAGCGCGCCGCTTCAGTTGTGTCATTCGCGATTCTCCCGATCGCGGCGCAGATGACTGCCTGACTGTACCTGATTTGCTAGGAAGTGCTCAAGATCATCCTGGCGCACATACCAATGCTTGCCAAATTTGAACGCTGGCAGATTTCCTCCACGGGCCATCCGCTTGATCTTCTCGCGGCTGCATTTGAAAATCTCCGCAAGGTCGCGTACGTCGAGCACCTTGCCTGAAACTGAACACGACGGCCCATGATTCTGTTGTGGCTCGAGTCCGATCGCAGATCCATTTGAGTTGGGTATCGGATCGTTAGGCGAAAGACTTTTCATTGTGGGCTCAGTGTATTTTCAGCAACCCAAAGCTGTCCAAGACCTCTTCATCACGAATTGATAGACACTGGCTATCTCGTGGACCTTGAGCAAGCCCGGTCGGAGAAAATCCGAGTCTTTATCGCCTAACCGACTGTGATTTTCGGAGTCACTACCAAGGCGTCGAGGTGACATAATCAACAGGAATGGCAGAACAAGCGGCACTGCACCTCAGACTTGGCGGCGAGCGCGGGAAGGACATTTTCCTGTGCCACACCGGCGCTGACAAGCCCTGGGTCGAGGGGCTCGCGGGACGAATCGAGGCGGAACCGTACCAGAATCGTTTTCTCGGGGTCGTGTTTGACAAATGGGATTTCGGGAAAGGCAGCAACATTGTTGTCGATATCGAAAACGAGATTGATGCTTGTCGGTACGTGGGTGTCGTCGTAACGCGAGCATTGCTGGGCGCCGAGTGGCCTACTCTGGAGCGCAGCATTGCCGTTTGGTCGGACCCCGCAGGGACAAGGGGTAGAGTCATCCCGTTACTCCGGGAGAACGTATCATTGCCGGCATCACTTCGCGTTCGGAACTGGATTGATTTCCGGGACGAAGGGCGATTTGAAGAATCCTTTACAGAGCTAATACACGTGCTGCGCGGTGAGAGAGTCCCGCGCGGGAGAGGCAGCCTGCTTCCGACTGTTCCGGAGACGAGACTGCCCTATGACCCCGCACCAGTGGTGATTACCTCGTCGGTTGGGGCGGACCGCATCCAGGAGCGGCTCGTGTCCAATCTCTTGCCTGTTGTCGAAGTGCCGCAGACGGTGTTTTCGGCGGAAACGCCACTGCGGAGCAAGGCCGATATCCACCAATATTCGGACAAGGTTTCGCATCCGGCATTTGTCCTGCGCGAAGGCAGGCTCTGGACGTTTGTGAATCTTCGGGAGAACGGGGAGTCATTCGGAACGTCCGTGCGGCCCACAACGATCAGAGAGGACAGCTTCGAGTCATGGTTCTCCAATGGCGGAGTCTATAGCGAAAGATACCGGCGATTCCGCCGGGATCTGAATTCAAATGGTGAAAAAACGCTGTTGCCGCGTTCCTTGCGCATTCACAATTGACAAA
>CATPBJ010000154.1 GCA_955652395.1 uncultured Terriglobales bacterium
ATCGAGTGTTTGGATGGGATACTCGTAGCAGCGGGACGCCCCTGCTGGCGGGCAATTCTATGCAGCCAGCAGAAAAGTTCATCCGCAGTTGCGCTCACAAGATTTGCACAGCGGCGGCGCGCGGCGACTACTGTGGAAATCCCTCTTAAGAATCTAGTAAAAATCTGTCGTTCTGGGTCACTATAAGGATGGGGCGCGCCCTTCCAGCCCCCTGAACGAAATCTAGCTCCAGAGCAAAAACGAAATCAGATTCGTTTCGGTCACCGAAAGGCTGGCCAGCGGCCCTTTGTTCTTCAATGACCTGCGGGTGCATGGGTTTTCCCCGCTACGCGTAGGCTAAACAAGCGTGCGCTACGGCGAATGTTGGGTTCTTGTTTGCCACCTTTCTTGTAGACGGTGATGGCCTCGTCGTACTGTCGTTCCATGAGGAACGCCTCCGACGTACTTGCTGATGACCGGTGACAGCCGGTCGAACTGGTGGGCACGGGTGGCTTCAGCAAGGGCCTCCTGCTCTCTGCCGCCAATCGAGGCCTCTTGGTCTAGCAGGGACCACCTGGCCGCGATGCCTTCCCGGCCTCCTGGGTCGGGGAGGTCTGCGGGTTTGGCAGGGAATATGGGTTTGTGCCGGCAAGGTTAGCGGTACATTCTTGAATGATCTGAGGAATTGCCGGAACCGTCGACGGCAGGGTGGGGATTGATTGATCTGGGGATTTGAAATTAAACGCGCTGCTGAGATCACCCACAGTCGCTCGACGCCAGGCGCTCAGATTCGGAACTTCGGCGCCGAAGAGCGTCTCGAGAAATCGCAGCACGGAAGTGTGGTCGAAGAGATCCGAAGATACAAACCCACCACGGTTGAAAGGGGAAACGATGAGCATCGGAACTCGGAAGCCCAATCCAATCGGGCCGAGAATGGGAGGGGTCCCGACGACGCTGGGATCCGGGACGGCTGGGACGGTAATGTACTCGCCGGGTGTGCCCGGAGGGGCGGTGACCGGCGCGACATGATCAAAGAAGCCACCATTTTCGTCGTATGTGGCGAAGAGGACCGTTTTAGCCCACTGCACAGGATTCGCTGTCAAAGCCGCGACAATCGTGGACAGGAGGTTCTCGCCAAAGAGTGAAGGTGATGGCGGGTGATCGGAAACAACGACTGGCGCTATCAGCCAAGAGACTTGCGGCAGATTCCCCGATAACGCGTCGGCCAAAAAATCTGTCGGAAACTGAGGTCCGAACGCGCCCTGGTACAGTGCCGACGTGGGATCCTGAAAATTCTTAAAATATGAGAGAACATTGTCTGAAAGGATTCCATTCAGGATACTCGCGCCAGGGGATGAGTAAACCTTCCATGAAATGCCCCGAGCCTGAAGCTGTTCGGGCATGGTGGTGTATGTTAATCGGCCGTTGAACGAGGCGCGATTTATTATCAGAGTTTGAAGTAAAGGGCCACCGTTTTTACCGTCCGGGTCAATAGAAGCCGCCATTGTGTAAAGACGGTTAGGATCGGTGGGGCCGATAACTGAGCAAAAATAGTTATCACAGATGGTGAAAGCATCAGCCAGGGCGTAGTAATACGGAAGGTCCGTGCGGTTGTAATAGCCCATGGTCAGGACGGCATCATTGGAGTTGATGGGAAGATGGGAAGTGACAAACCCATCCATTGCGCCATTGTCCCAGCTTTGATGCTGTGTCGGCCAGTCGTGGGCAACGTCGTGGGTGCATGCCGCATTCGTCATCGAAGTGTCGAGATGAAATGGCAACAATTTGCCGACTGGCGAATTCGCTACGTTTGACGGGTACGGCTGCTGGAACGCTAAACTTTGATCGGAGAATCCACGAACACCGCGGTAGCTTCCGAAATAGTGGTCGAAGGAACGATTCTCCTGGATGATGATTACCACGTGCTTGATATCAGTCAATTTTGAGCAAGCCGATGAAATAGGCGGAACGCCGCCGGAAAATGACCCACCGCAACCATTCAACAGCAAAGAAGCAAGCTCTGCGGCTGCGGCGGTCGCGCCAAGCTTCATGAGTCTTCGCCGGGTTACATTTTGGAATACCATTCTGAGGTCTTAGATGCGCTCGCTGGAATAAGGGTAGGTTTCGAAGGCGCCGTACCAGCCCTACCCCCAGTCCTCACCCTTTTTAGTCGAACCTCACCCTTTTTGACTTTTTCGCCCAAAGCCATTTCCCGGCCTCTGCCGGGTCCTAGCAGGGCATAGGTGAGGGTAAAAAGAATCTCGGATGGTGTCTGTTCAGAATGGCTCACTTTGACTTTAGCAGACCCGCGCGGACAATGAGGCATCATCCCGTTCGTTTCGGGGCTGGACGCGAAGTTACACTGAACACCTTTGCTGTTGACCTCATCGGTGCGAGCAACGCAACGGCAGGCTCAAGTCGTCAGAATCGTTCTGTGGCATCAACAACCTTTTGTTTTGGACCCTTCTCTGATGTTGTTGTCGCTCTCGTACCTCGTTCATCACCTCAAATCCGACGTTTGTCGCGAATCTTGTAGAGGAGATATCCTACGATGGCGAGGTTGATCGCAAGCAACACAATTCTCACCCAGGTCGGATGGCGGACAATCTCGTAAATCTCGAATGGGACTAGGGAGGTGGTGATGATTACTGTCAACCATTCCGCCCAGCCTTTCCGCAGCCAGAGACCGACTCCTTCAGTCACGAAAAGACCTGCATAGAGCAGACTCCCAAGTCCAAGTTCCTTGATCTTGCCGGGTGTTAGCCTCGAGACTTTCTCAAGAGCTGTATTGATGTACTGGTTGTTTGGATCGAGCCTGAAGAATTCAACCCAGTGCTCAATTACATCACCCGCGTCCGTGTGCAGCAGCTTCAACGCCCCCAGACCTATCGCGATCAGCAGGGCAGCTTTTAGCAGCTTGAATACTGCAATCAGCCGGAGCACGCCGTTGCGTGACGATTTCACTTGGAAACGGTCGCGATCGAGCCAGGGTTTATCACCGAGCGCAACCTCGAGACGCGGACTGCGTTCTCTCCGCAACGTCGGTGTTCCAGAAGCTCGCAATTTCCGGCGTTAACGTCGGATCACCAAAAACCCGAACATCAGCCACTGCCTTCGTTGAGGTCTGCAGCCATGTACCACCCACATAGTCAAACATCATCCTTGCATGCATCGATGTCTGATACGCGATTAGGCCTTTGCCAGTTTTCCGTTCACCATTCAGAACTTCGCAATAGACCTCGTACGCGGATTTGTATGCATCAGTTCGACCGCATGGGCCTCTGCGAGAACAACCGAAGGATCTTTGTCGTTCAACGCCATTCTCAGCTTGGAAATACTTTTTCTGGAATTCATCCCGCCGAGAGCTGCAGCAGCCGCGGCTCTCACCTCCGGTCTATCGTCTCTTAGTCAGCGCTTTTACTGCCAGTCTCAGTGCCCGAGTGTCGTTGGGCATCAACCTCAAAACGTGGACCGCCATCGCACGGTCGCTGGATTTTCCAGCAGCGCTTGCACTCTCGATATCTGCCACGCCTGCTCCAGTGGACTCTTCGACGCCTTTGGAGTGGGCGGGTTTTGCTGTCCAGGCCCAGCCTCTTGCGACTGTAGCGCCAGCGCTGCGGCTTCGATGATAGGCTGCGCGTTTGCTTTGGCCGGTCGGTTTTGCGCCAGCACGATGGCATGACAATCCATTAAAGAGTACTCTGTTCGACGAACGGGAGCAGACGCCTCTCGCTTCTTCGTACCTGGGTGCAATCGGAACGGCCTTTCACGCTCCCCCGCGTGCAGGTAGCGCGGCTGCGAACGCATACGATGGCCGCAATGCCAAGAACGATGTACAGCAATTTTAGATGCCGCTTTTGTCGCTTTTGCTCTACTGAACTGAACTGGACACTGAAGAAAACACGTGGTCGGCGTTGCTTCCGACCAGTCGAACAGTTCCGATAACGAGTACCAAAATCATGGCCAAGATCACTGCATGCTCAGCGATGTCTTGACCTTGTTGGTCGCTCTACAGAGTCCAGAATAAGGCGTGGACGGCAGTGAATTGTTCGCAGCCTTCCCGGAGCTACGTTAGGCTGGAAGGGTGCTGAACCTCAGTTTTCCAATCTCCGTGATACTGCTCTACTGTTCGCGAAGCAGGTGAGCCGGATCGACATGCAGCGCGCGGCGCACCGGGCCAGCTACAGAGAGCGAGCCGGTGAGCAGTACGGTGAATGCAACCGCCGCAAGTACGAATGGATCCTGTGCCGACGCCTGGTAGACGATGGCCGAAAGTACTCGGCTCGCGGCGACACCGAGCAGCATCCCGATCACTGACCCGCTGGCGAGCAGGATCAGCATACGACCAAGCGCGGCCGAGAGAATCTGCTTCGCCTGCGCACCGAGAGCGACACGAATGCTCAGTTCGCGTAGTCGTTTGCTGACTGTGTACGAGGCGAGGCCGAACGCCCCGGTGATCGAGAGCAGGAGTCCAAAAGCGCCAAAGAGGCTAATCCAGGGGCTCGATTCCCGGATAGGGACGGCGGGGTCAAGATCGCGGATCACGGTGCGAACGGTGGCTACCATATCGGCCGTATCGCGCCGGGTCCGAACGATGAGCGATGTTCTACTATCTGCTTTCTGCGAGATCGGGAAGAACTCTGCCTCGTGCGGATCTTCACTGAGCAAAAAATATTTTCCATCTGCCACGATGCCCACGATCTGGATCGACACACCGGATTCGTTCCTAAAATAGCGGCCGACGGCGTCCTCGGAGGGGAAGAGGTGTCGGGCGAACTGCTGATTCACAACGGCAACGGGCGGCGTCTTCGCAGTGTCGGAAAAGCTTACATCGCGTCCCGCGAGCAGTAGCGTTCCAGAAGCGGTGAAATATCCAGGTGAGACGGCGTAGGCAAAGGCATCGAATGCGCTGTTTGAGTGTTTGAAATCGGTAGTTTGTTGAGAGAAGACAAGAGGATTAGACGTATCCCCGGCGAGGGGGGTCGTATTCGCGTAGCCTGCTGCTTCCACTCCCGGGAGCAGCCATACCCTTTCCAATAGCTGGCGCTGGAAATGATCGGCGGCATCGCTGGAATAGGCGACTTGGCTCAGATCGAATTTCGTCAGCACAGCATTCTTCGGATTGAAACCCATGTCCATGGTGAGCGATTTACCGAGGCCGCGCAGGGCAACGAATGCGGCGGTGACGGTGACGCAGCAGAGCGCGACCTGTGCCCCCAGCAGCACATCGCGAAGCGCCCAGCGGCGTCCTGCGGAAGACTGGTTTCCGCCGCTCTTGATGGCATCGTTAGGATCGGCCTTGAATATCTGCCGCAGGGGCATCACCCCGAACAGAACGGCGGCGAGCAGCGAGATAAGCAACGCCATCAGGATCAACGATGGCTGCGGCTGCACGAAGAACTTCATTGGGTAGTCGGTGGGTGGGTGCCACTGCGCCAGGCCGGTGAGGGCCATCCACGATAAACCGCAGGCGCACACGCCCCCGAGAATCGAAATCACAAAGGCCTCGATAAGGACTTGGCGCAGGACGCGCCAGCGGCTCGATCCAATGGCCATGCGGATGGCAATCTCGCGGGTGCGGTCTGCCGTGCGCGCTGCGAACAGGCTGCCGAGGTTGGCGCAGGCGGCGAGCAGCACAATACCGGCCAGCCCCAACACCCCAGCCAGAAAACCGCGGACCGCCCCGCCTATGAAGTCGCCCATCAAGCCCGGACGAACCAGCTTGAATCCCAGCCCCTCTTCTTCCGCAGGATACTGTCGCTTGATCCGGGCAGCAATCGTGTCCAAGTCAGCCTGCACCTGGGGCATGGTGATCCCGTCCTTGATGCGCACGATTGACCAGACTCTCTCTTTTTCGTGCCGCGACTCAAGCCAGTTGACCCCGTCCAGCGATGCTTCATTCGCCATCGGAACGAAAACGTCGGGCTGCAAGAATTTTTCAGTCCCGTAGAAGCCTTCAGGCGTGACCCCGACGATCGTGTACGGATGCTTGTCAATGCGGACCGTCTTTCCCACGATCTTGGGATCCGCGCCAAAATAACTCTTCCATGCTGGCCAGGTCAGCACGGCAGCCTCTGAGGCCCCGGGATGGTCGTCGTCGGCGCGCTGCAGCAGACGCCCGAGGAACGGCTTGATGGCGGCGACCTCGAAGTATTGCCCGCTCACCTCGTATCCCCAGACAGGGCGAGTGACGCCGTTACCTTCCAGGCCAAACTGTCCCACGCTAAAAGCGGCAACGGCAGAAAACACCGTATTGTCATCGTGCACATCGCGCACTTCCGGATAGCCAAAAATCGGATAGGTTTGACTGGTGCGCGCGAGCGTCATCACCCGGTCTGGATGAGGTACATCCAGGGGTCGCAGGATCAATGCCTGCAGCACGCCGAAAACGATGACATTGGCGGCGATCCCCAACGCCAGGATGAGGACAGCCGTGGTGGCAAAGCCGGGAGAACGGCGCATCTGGCGGAGGGCAAATCGCAGGTCCGGCAGCAGGGTATTCATGGTTGGCCTCCCGGGGCCGGCATGGCTACTTCGCACCCATACTTCGCATGCTCACATTACCTGCAGGAGCAATTCCAAAGCCAGCGTTGCTGCCATGCAACTTCTTGAAAAGAAGCATATTGCTCAAATCAGCGAGAGTGGCCAGTGTCCGGTTTCACCCGATGGTGTCCATTCATGAACATCCCACCCCAGGGATTTGCCGGGGTCGCCGCTGCCTATTGGCCGCCGTCATAGCTGTTGCGGGTCCGGAGACTCAGCTTCTTCTTGTTCGGGAATCGTGATGTTCACGTGAGAGCCCTAAGCAAAGATGGCGAGATTGCTTCCAACCGCGCCAATGGTCAGCAGGTTGCTCCTGCTTCACCGGGGAGCCCTTTAACACTTCTCGTATCGCTCCATATCAGTCATCGGGAGCGCGCATTTGAGAACGAGTGCGCGTAGGCAGGATGCTCTGGCGCGCTTTTCGATAAGACCGTCTGAAGGAAGCCGCTCGCGGGTGCGCCGGTCGCGGGCTGCTATGGTTGTCTTCCGCTTTGAATTTCGAGTAGCCTTAGGATCAACTCGACGTAGGTTTCCATGACCTTCTCAAGTGGACAGTTTCAGGCCCCCGCAAATCTACGCAAGAGGAGCACGCGGTGTCGAGCGAGCAAAAAGCAAAGCGCCCGCTGGGTTAGGGTGAGGCGCTCAAATTGAGTAGCGAGCCTATCTTCGGTTTTACTGAACTGAACTGGCGACCGAGGAGAACACCTTATTGGCATTCGACCCGATCAAGCGAATCGTGCCAACCACGATCACGAGAATGACGGCTAACATCACTGCATATTCCGCGATGTCCTGACCGTCCTGATTGTTCCATAGAGATCGAACGAACTTCTTCATTTAATACCTCCTGTTTGACCACAAAAGCTAGGAGGTTGCGGGAACCGCGACCGAAGAAAGAGAGTCAGAAGAGCAATTCCAAACTCCTAGGGTCTAAGAGGATTGTGCTTTCCCCCTTCGCGAAAGTCAATCCCTGTTTGAGCTGATCTTGCTCCCAGCTAGGCCCAGTTTGCCGCCGGTGGCGGTGTCTGACCAGGTCACGCGTTGATGGAAGAACGCACCTTCCACCCCCGGCCGCTGAATGGCACGGCCGCCAGGCGCCAATGAACTTTCTGCGGCGG
Source organism: uncultured Terriglobales bacterium (assembly GCA_955652395.1). Classification (GTDB taxonomy): domain Bacteria; phylum Acidobacteriota; class Terriglobia; order Terriglobales; family Acidobacteriaceae; genus JAIQFF01. The sequence goes on from CATPBJ010000154.1 coordinate 7,641, forward strand.
GCGGGACCGCGCTCATGGGCAACGCCTTTTATCTGCCCAGGTCGTACTGCTGGTTGTTTTCGGGATAAGGTGACAGTCTAGCGATTCCCGTTTCACTCGGTTCGAGCAGCCACACTCGCCGCCTGTTAAAATACCCGATCAATTCCTGATTTTGATCCCCCAAGTCTTGCGCCCAGATGACCTTAGCCGCATCAATGTCAGCTCGGTTGTAGACCCATTCGTGAATCGGATCGTGACGTGAGCTGTAGCGAACAACGACGAGATGCTGGCCGCCTGCATGCCGGAGGCGTTCCAGGATTTCCGCACGTTGCCAATGCCAAGGATAAGTATCGGGATTCCGCGGTACTCTGAGACATTCGGCGTGGATGTTAGAGAGACACAGGGCAAGACACACGATGCCAAGGATCGGGACGAGTGCTTGTCCCAGCTTAGTACCGGTTCGCCGCCACTGCCGAAGGTGGCGCAGTCCTTGAATCACGAAGGCATAAACGACGCAGGTCATGGGAGCAAAGTAGTGGGGTTGGTGCCACGCCTCAACGGCTAACCCAGTAATGGTAACGACCGCGGTGACTAGAAGGAGCTTCATGCGACGATCGCGAGCAACACGAGGCAAAGCGAGCAGCGAAAGCGGCAGTACAGGGCCAAGAAAGAACCACCACAGCGTTGCCAGCTTGGCCCATTCTTCCCGTGCCAATCCTCGAACTGTATGAGTTTTCAGATACCTTGACAGTTCCCAGCCCGCATAAAACCTCCGCATCTCGACGTTTCGGTACTCTGGTTCCGGATGCAGTTGCTGGCCGAGAAAGAGCGGCGCAATGGCATACGTCCTACGATTCAGGGCTTCCGGCATCTCCAAAGCATCGCCAGTTACGCGCCAGTAGTAGTAGCCAGTCGCAACTGCAGCCAAGCCAAGAACTAGACCCAGGGGCAGTGCAATCCGAGTCAGACAAGATCGGGTTCGATGCCTCCACAACCAGAACGCTAGCGAAAATCCCACGGGAAGGCTGAAAAGGAAGCCTTCAAAGGGCCGGCTATTGGCCAGGACTGCCAAGCCGAATCCTAGAATCAAAGCGTCGCGCGTTCTTTGCCATCGCAGGATGCGCGCAAAGGCGCCCAGGACCAGGGCTCCCCCGGTCGCCGCCACTGCACCACCCCAATATGAATTCATCCAATAGCCGGCGATGCCCTGTCCCATAATGCACAGCAGCCCTCCAAACAACGCCCATCCCGCAGGGAACCATGCCTGCAGCATCCAAGTGACAGCCGCGCACATCGCACCCACGCTCAGCCAGACTCCCAGCCAGGGGTTGCCGGCAATGACCTGACCAGCAGCCAAGGCAAGACCTTGCGCGGGCGGGTACATGGACATGTAAGTGGGCTGCTGCAGGATGTGCTCACTTTCGAAGTGCACCCACATGGGGTGGGCAGGATTGGTCAAGCGGCCGGACGCAAAAGTGTCCGCTGCCAGCAAATAGCTGAACTCATCTTGAAAATGCGGCTTGGGTATCGGCAGAAAAGGCAAGAGACATGCTCGAATCGCGAGCGCAAGCACGCCAACTAGGACCACTGTGAGCTTGCGCTTTCCCACCAGGATGTTCAGCTTTCGCCGGCAGCGGAGCAGCACGGACGCTATCAGTGGCAATGTGACGGGCGGCCTTGGGAAATCCAAGTCTTGCTCGATTTGCGAGGAGGCTCGCACCTGCATTGGGGCATTCAAATGATCCACTGCCTATGCTGCTCTCCAGGGTTCAGGATGAAATCGGGGATCCGTCGAGACGAGAACGAGGTGGTCATGATAGCAATACCCGAGCACCCAACACGTACTATCTCCTGATTCGATGTGCATTATACCGCTCGCCCCGACGCCGACACCGTTTGGTTTTGGCCGTCGCCCCGTGGCACCGGGGGACGTCCCGTCGACTCTCGAGTTGGACAAAATCTACATCGCGCTTTGTGCGGCAGGCTTGTCGACAGAAGCTGATTCTCTTTTTGAGGTCAGCGCGATGGCGGTACCTGCCGCAAACATGGCAACAGCAGACACCATCAGATTCATCTCCCGCAACCAGAACTGAAGGACCGCGTAAACGGGCGTTAGAAACAGAGCCACGAGAGACGCTACCAGGATGAAGCGCGCAGGCGCAACGATTTGACCAGAGACGAGTAGTTCCGCGAGCAGCAGCATAGGAAGCATTAGCACACTAAGGTCGTGCACGAGCAAGTGGTAGCTGGTAATGATCGTGACCGCCAGACACAGCGAGAAACCCAGCTCCAACTGGTGCCCTGGTTGTACACGCCACCAGTGCGCGACCAGCGCCACGAGCGCAATAGAAAGCGTGATAATCAGCAGCATAGCTGGCACACCTGCTACGTGCAGTGATCCGGCAACCAGGCCGCGTAAGTTCGGCATATCCCGGGGATAAATCCCCGCTTGGGCAGCGCTGCGGTTCAAACGGAGCACAAATCGGGGATATGCCATCACACCGCTCCATCCGACCACTGCCGCTGAGACCAAGAGCAACACGCAAGCAGTGATAATAAATCCCGCAACTGCTTTCCATTGACGTCTGACCAACAGCACGACCACAAAGGGCAGAACCAACTGAAACTTAAAAAGCGCCAGGCCAAGACACAGTCCTGCGACAAAAGCACGTCCCGTCGCCAAGGCCGAGAAGGCCAAGGCATAGAGAAAGAGCAGCAAGATTGAGTCCTGGCCCTGCAGCAATGCCGTGATTACAGGGAAAAAAGCGAACATTGCCAACAGCGGCAAGGCGGGTAAGAAATGGTGCAAGCTGGGCAGGCGCGGGCGAAGCAGATTCCAGAAGGCCAGAATGAGGGCGATGTTAAATACCGCCCAAACCAGGTACGCCGTAACATATGGTAGGCCGGCCAGAGGCACGAACAGTAAAGCCTCGAACGGCGGATGATTAAAGGGGAGAGGATTTTCGCGGTGCTTGACCTCGGAGGCAAACCTACGCTGGATTGTGAATTGCGTTTCCAAGTCATAAAGTTGTTGGCCACGACCTTGGATAATGCATTTGCCCGCGGTGTAAAAGATTGTAAAGTCTGGGTAGCCAGTCACGATTTCTCGACGAAGGCTGAAAAACATCCACGCATGCAGGACAATCATTGCAGCCAGAAAGGTGAGAAGAATGGGTCTGAGCGCTGAGCTACCAAGCGCGCTCGGAGCCAAGGACATAGGCGGAGTATAGCGCGACAGTTGCCACCCGGGCGCTTAATCGCTCCACAACGACCTGCAGCATCGGTGTACCCAGGCAGGTCGAAACAGTCGCGGCCAGGCGAAGCGGTGGTGCAGTTTTGCGCGGCTTCGCTGAAACCGATTGACAAGCATCTGGCCAGCAGCTCGCACTACGCCAGTCCCCACGAACGCCCGGTTATCTGCGGCGCCGATGGGGCCAGACTCCAAAGGAACGCGATGTCGCAGCAAATTCAATGAGGGATGCGTTAAGCCATTCTTCGGCACAGTTCAGGAATGAGCAGTACAATAGCGCCTCACAACAGGAGCCCCACTGCATACTTATGCGCCTCTTCAACGGAACAGCTGCCTGGGCGGCTTTGAAAGGATTGGCTCTGGGGCCCAGTCTGATTGCGCTCTTCTCGGCGATCCTGCTGCTTTCCGATTTGGGCCATTGGAAGACGGCTTCCGCGGCTTCTCCGAGCGTTGGTGGTCAGGTCGGCACCACCGGAAAGACAGTCAAAACAGCGATCGTGTACTACGCCCGTGGTGCTGCCACGGATCTGTGTGTCCAGGGCCTGATCGACGGCTTGAAAGCCAGCGGGTTCGAAGAAGGGAGAAATCTGGAAGTTCACCGTGCCGATGCCCAGGGCGAAATGATCAACATTCCTGCGATCCTCCAGAACTATGACAGTTCCGATGTTGACCTCATCATGACCATCTCCACCCCATGCCTCGCCGGGGCGTGCAACAACGTGAAGCACAAGCCGGTGGTTTTTACGTGCGTGAGTGATCCCATTGCGGCGGGAGCAGGGAAGAGCCACAGGGACCACTTGCCTTTCGTTACCGGTGTCGGCAGCTTTCCGCCGGTAAGCCACGGCTTGGACCTGATGCAGAAACTGATTCCGGGATTGCGCGCAGTAGGAACCATGTACAACCCGGCAGAGGCCAATTCGGTGAAGGAACAGACGGTAGCCCGCGAGGTATTCCGGAGCCGCGGTGTCAGGCTGGAGCAGGTCGCCATTGCCGGCTCCAGTGAGGTTCTGCAAGCGGTGCAGATTCTGGCGGGACGAGACATCCAGGCGGTGTGGGTACCGGCCGACAACACCGCCTACGAGGGGTATGAAGGCGCGATGAAGGGCGCTTCGGATGCGCACTTGCCACTAATCACCGATATGTGCTCTGCCCTGCCCCGCGGTGGCTTGGCGTGCCTCGGCGTGGGCATGCAACATTCCTCGCTGGTTGCCGGAAAATTGGCGGGCCGGGTCTTGCTGGGGACGAATCCGAAAGACCTGCCGTTGGAAGAGGTAGCGGTCGAGGAATTGGAGATCAGCCGCGGCAACGCGGCGCAGCTGGGCCTGGCCATCCCTCCGAAGCTCTCGCAGAACCTGCGTCCGTAACAGCCCCGGCATGGAGATCCTGACCCAACAGCTCGGTGATGTTCTCGAAGTTAAGGTGAGGGGCCGCCTCGACAACTACTGGACCGAGCATCTGCGCCGCAACCTGGAGGAGATCGTCCGGGGAGGCGCGCACGGCATTCAGCTGAATCTTTCCGAGATTGCTTTTCTGAGCTCCGCCGGTGTCGGTTTGCTGGTGAGGTTTCACACGCAACTGAAAAGCATCGGCGGCAGTTTCGTTATCACCAGCCCTTCGCCGCGGGTGAAGCAGGTGTTGGATCTCTGCCGGCTTTCGACCTTCTTGCTTTCCGAGGCGAAGCCAGCTGCGCCCCCGGTGCACAAGACGGAAGTGCGGCGTTTTTCGTCGCCGCTCGCGTCGTTCGAGGTTCTCGAGTGCGCCCCGAAAGGAGCATTGGTCTTCCGCCGGATCGGTGATCCGGGCTTGCTGAAAGGTTGCCGTTTCGGTCCTGAAGATTGCCGAATGGTCGCGTTTCCGCCGTCCACATTCGGGCTCGGCCTGGGAGCTTTTGGCGACAACTTTGAGGATGCGCAGACGCGCTTTGGCGAATTCCTGGCGGTGGGCGGCTCCGCGGCTTACCTGCCGACCGATGGAACCAATGTACCGGATTTCATGGTCTCCACGGGCGAACTGGTCCCGGACGTGAACGTCCTCTATGGTCTGCGATGCGAGGGCGGATTCACCCACGTGTTGCGATTCGAAGCCACTAGTGCCGAGAGCCCCATTTCGCTGGCGGAGTTGGTGCGCACCACGTTGGAGATTTCCGGCGCCCCATTGATCGGAATGGTGATGGTGGCCGAATCGGCTGGATTGGTAGGAGCCGCTCTCCGCCGTTCCCCTGCCGCAGCCGGCGGAGTGAACGATGCTCCGTTCAAATATCCCGAAGTGCGCTCCTGGCTGTCGTTCTCCACGGAAAGGCTTTACTCGCGATCGCTGGTCCTGGTCTCAGGTGTAGCGGCCGCTTCCGAATGCGCGTCGTTGACGCCCATGCTTCGGCCGGTGGGAGCCGAAGCTTGGCCACAGGGACATTTCCATGCCGCTGCATTTTCTTATCGTCCCCTCAAGAAGGGAACCATCGACTTGAATGCTGCAGTCACGACCTTATTTGAGACGGAGACTCTGCAAGGCGTGCTCCACCTGCTGATCGACGACCGCGAGGCAGCGGGTCCGCAGCAGAGCCAGTTCGTCCGAGGCGCGTGCTGGATCGGTGCGGCGTCCGAAATTAGATGAGAGTGCAACCCACATGAGTCTCCTGATTGGCACGTTCACGATAGGGTGCATCCTGTCGCTGCTGGCACTGGGCGTGTTCATCAGTTTCCGGATTTTCGCCTTTCCGGATATCACGGCGGATGGATCGATCACTCTCGGAGCATCCGTCGCCGCGACGCTGCTGGTTCGTGGCGTGAGCCCGCCTCTGGCATCGCTGGCTGGCTTCTTTGCTGGGATGCTCGCTGGCGCTTGCACCGGCACCCTGCATACTCGCTTCAAGATCAACCCGCTGCTTTCCGGAATTCTGGTGATGACCGCGCTCTATTCCATCAACCTTCACATCATGGGCAAGAGCAATGTTCCGCTGCTGTCGGTGACCACGATTGTGACGCAGTCGGAGCATATCGGCATGAAACTCATGCGAGGAGCTACCAGTTTCAACCTCGCCGGATGGGAAGTCAGCGTGCGCGACGCGTCTGTGCTGGGAGCGATCCTGTGGGCAGTCGCGCTCACGGGCGGCTTACTGTATTGGTTTTTTCGCACCAACCTTGGCATGGCTATGCGCGCCACGGGTGATAACGTGCAGATGATTCGGGCGCTGGGAGTCAACGACGCCAACATGATCGTGTTCGGGGTAGCAATTTCGAACGGTTTGGTGGCGCTGTCTGGAGCTTTGCTGGCGCAATACCAGGGTTTCGCGGACGTAGGCATGGGAATCGGGATGGTGGTGTGGGGACTGGCCAGCGTCATCATTGGAGAAGCGCTGGTGGGGACGAACCAGTTGGGCTTGACCCTCAGCGGCACGGTGATGGGTTCCGTGCTCTTCCGTTTGCTGGTCGCCGTGGCGTTGCGGTGGGGCCTCAGTCCCAACGATCTGAAGCTGATCACGGCGGGGTTCGTATTCTGCGCCCTCATCGTGCCGCAATTCCTAAGGAAAAAGTGGCCGCGGAGCGCGCATGCTTGAGGTCCATGCGGTCTCCAAGACATTCCATTCCGGAACACCGAATGAGGTGCGTTCCCTGCGCGGCGTGAACCTCGATCTGGCGGCTGGTTCCTGGGTAATCATCATCGGGACCAACGGCTCGGGGAAATCCACTCTTCTGAATGCCGTCGCTGGAACGTTTCTGGTGGACGAAGGGAACATCCGGCTGGCTGGGCGCGACGTGACGCGATGGCCCGAGCATGCGCGCGCCGCATTGATTGGACGCGTGTTTCAGAACCCGTTCAGCGGCTCATCCCCCAGCCTCACCATCCAGGAGAATCTCAGTCTTGCCGCCCGTCGCGGCCTCAGCCGTGGTCTGGGCTGGGGATTGAAAGAGTCGCTGGTGGCAAGAATGCGCGACGAGGTCGGCCGGTTGAATATGGGGCTGGAAAACCGGCTCGAGAACGCGATCGGAAGTCTCTCGGGAGGACAGCGGCAGGCGCTGACGCTGCTCATGGCCACCTGGCTGTGTCCCGAACTGCTTCTGTTGGACGAGCACACCGCGGCCCTCGATCCCAAAAGCGCCGACCTGGTGATCGCTCTGACCGAGCACGTGGTAGCGCGCGACCAGCTCACCACCTTGATGGTGACGCACTCGATGCACCAGGCGGCAAGCCTGGGAGACCGCCTGATCATGATGCACCGGGGACAGATCATCCACGATTTTCGAGGCGCCGAAAAACGCCGCCTGCGTCTCGACGACTTGCTGGCACGCTTCGAAGAAGTGCGGCGCGCCGAACAGTTGGACGAAAGCGCCGCACAGATGCTGGCCGAAAAGTACATTTGAGCTCGGTCCAGTGCCAACGGTATGGTCGACTGACATCACGCTATTGTTGCCAGGCGTTCCTGTCCAATCGGGCGCTTGGCGAGCGGTCGGCAATGTGGAAAATCCGTGAGCCCTAGCGCGTCATCCCGCGGTCCAGAAACGTCTGGCAATAACTTCCGCATAATCCGCATCCGAGCAAAATCAACAAAGTTTGGGCGACGACTGGAGCGCGAGCTGCTTTTGGAGCAGAATCCCTTTGCCCGCATCTTCGATCTCAATTCTTAAACAAGCCTCCTTTTGGCTAGCGCGAATTACGGCCGTGGGACTTGCGGCATGACGATGTACATTCGTAAGACACTCCTGCACCAGCCGGAAGATCGAAAGTTCTATCTCCTCGGGCAACCGCCCAAAGTCGGGACGATATGTCTAGGATCTTCGTTGGAAAGGACCGCGCCCGAGCTTTGAAGAATACTGCCATCGAATAAGTCACTCAATCTGTTTGATCGCGCCACATCGGCCAGATCGAGCAAATCCCGGAGTAAGGACGAGGAGGTCGATTTTCGAGAGCCGGCTTGGACTGAGCCCCGCACTCATTCCTGGAACGTTACGCACACGCCGTTGGGGTCAATCGCGCCAAACTCTCTTGTACCCCAAGGCTTGGTTTGTAACGGACCGTTGGGGTGCACCTTGCCGCCGCGTTCCTGGTATTCGGCGTACAGGGCCTCAATGCCTTTTACGGCAAGTCGCACCATCGTCTGGTCGCCGACCTTTCGTGCCAGTGCCTTGTCGTCCATGCCCGCTATGTGGAGGTAAGCCTCGCCACGGTTGATACCGGCATAGGTTGGCGGAGTGCTGTCGCGAAAGGTCTCCTGGAAGCCACACACCGCAGTCCACCAATTCAGCGATTCTGTGGTGTCCGCGGCAGGCAGAACGGGGATGGCGCCTTTGATGATCGGTTCCATTGACGAAGGATAATCGAATCCACGCTGATTGACCACGCGGCAAGCGTGCCGCACGAGCGCCAAGCAATGGTCGGTAATTCCCTACTTGTCGGAACTTATCCAAAAATGGCCTTCGCGGGTTCGGCGCGGGGTCAGCATTCGACGGCGCCGCGCTTCCCCCAAGCCGACTTGGGGCATGGCGAGGTTTCACTTCTACGAGTACCGCGTTAACCAGGAGTTGGTCAAGGTCAATGCTGGATTCAGCATGCCAATTAGGGGAAACATAATTGACATCTCCGGCCCTCGGGTATCCAATGACATCGCACGCCGCCCAGTTCCCCTTGGGAATCTCAAAGCACTAAGGAGACGCTCTATGAAGAGAACCTCAATATGGTGTTTGATCGGTTTCGTTTCACTGGTGAGCGCCGCACGGTCGCAAGCCCAGACGACCGGCGGGACTGAGAAGGCTGTAGCTGCCCTAGAAGAACAGTGGCTTCAGTCGCAAAAGACAAATAATCCAGATCTGGTGGCTCCGCTGCTGGCCGACAATTTTGTGAGCACGTCGAGCGACGGCAAAGTCACTAGCAAAGCCGAGTTCTTAGCAATGCAGAAATCGATCAAATGGAGCAGCGCCGAAAACAACGATGTGAAAGTTGCCGTCTTTGGAACCACGGCCATAGCGACCGGCGGCGAGAAATTAGAGGGGACTGATGCGTCGGGCAAGCCTCTCGATCTTAATGAGCGTTGGACCGATACGTGGGTGAAGATGCCGAGTGGAAAGTGGCAGTGTGTTGCGACTCATCAGTCGCCAATCAAAATGTAAGCATTCGAACAACGCTGAAAATCGAAGTGGCCGACTACCCCTGTGGCGGCCATTTTCGTTATCCATGCTAAGTCCCGGTTAGTGGTGTACTCGGAAACTGTCTAAAACGGGCTTCTGGGAGAACCGGACGGCGCCGCGCGTCTGCCCCGCATTTCCTCCGGGTACGTACGTATGTATTGAGCACCTTTTCTGGATTACCCGTCACTCGACCGCCATGAGAGTGAAGGCCGAATGTGGCTTTTCGCCAGCAGAATGTCGAAGCCAAGAGAAGACCCGAGCGCAACTACCAACCACAGCCGTGTCCGGCCTTCCAGTGCAGGTTAGAGTGCGTCCACCGAGGACAGAGGCTACGCTGTCCACCCAACCCGCTGCATTAGGTCAGAAAACCTCGGGTCAGTACGCAATGAGTCGAAAAGCGGCTCGGAGTTGAGCTCGATCAGATCAGGATTACCTTCCTTATAGGCTTTCTCCAGCCACTCGAATGCTTTATTCGTGTCCCATGAAGCGGAATAGATCTTTGCTATGTTGTAGGGGAGGACGTAGCGCTTGCTCACCGGTTTCTCCAAGTCATCGAGAATAGTTCGCACCTTTTGCATATTCCCGCCGGCCGCATGCGCCGTCGCAAGCGCGGCCAAGGTCTCCGTACTCTGTTCCGCGAGGGTCACAGCTCTCCTCAACTTCTGGATCGCCTGTTCGTACTTGCCCTGCTGAATGCGCACCAAGCCCATACGCATGTGCGGCAAAAAGTGATCGGGACTGACCTCTTCGGCACGTTGCAGTACGTCCACCGCTTGATCGTATCTTCGCGCCAGATACAGAATCATACCAAGCGATGCCCCAATCACCGCCGAAAGGGGATCCGTTTGATACGCCTTCTGCGTAACGGCGATCGCTTCTTCCGGCCTGCCCATTGACATCAGGAATTCGCCGTACCAGTAATAAACAATGGCCTGCGCGGGATTCAGCTCGATGGCTCGCTGAAAATCGCCTTCGAGTCCTTCCCAGTCCCAATCATGCAAACGAACGTGCGCCAATGATCCGTGAACGTCGCCAAGCTCGGGGTCGAGTTCGATGGCCTTTCTGGCGGCCCCCTTGGCCTTGAGGAAAGTCTCCTTCGCCGGCGCCATACCGCGGCATGCGAGCATTACGTAAGAGTCCGCAACTCCGCAGTAGGCGATGGCGTATTCTGGATTCTGCCGGATAGCCTCCTCATAGTGAGTGATACTCTTGCGCATACCGTCTTCGGTACGCTTATTCCATAAGTGGCGCCCCTTCAAGTAGGCTTCATAAGCGGCCGGCGAAACCTCTCGGGTTGCGGCCAAGCGCCGCTCTTCTCGTGGCGTGAGCTTTACACGGATTTCCCTGGCGACCGCTTGGGAGACTTCGCTCTGTAATCTCAAAATGTCGCCCAGGCTCCGTTCGTAGGTATCCGCCCAGACGTGGGTTTCGTCCGTCACTTGGATCAACTGCGCCGTAATCCGCACGCGGCCTGCTTCCCGCCTCACGCTACCTTCCAGCACGTGGGACACGCCTAGTTCTCGGCCAACCTCTCGAACACTCTTGTTTGCCCCCTTGTATTTCATTGCTGACGTTCGGGCGATCACTGCCAGCCGTTCTGGATTCAACCGGCTCAATTGCGTGATCATCTCTTCGGTAAGACCGTCGTTGAAATACTCCTGCGTGACGTCCCCGCTCATGTTCTCGAAGGGAAGCACCGCCAGCATCAGCTTCTGTTGCGCTATACGCTGCGGCGTCTCTACGACCTCGGCGGCGAATCTATAGCCTCGTTTCGAGACTGTGGCGATACATTTCTGACTATTGTCGTCGTTCTCCAGCGCCTTTCGAAGGATAGAGATAGTGCGTGTCAGACTACCTTCCTCAACAAAGGCGTCTTTCCAGACCTGCTTGAAAATTTCTTCTTTGTCGATAACTGCTCCGGCGTTTTCGATGAGTACAAGGAGCGTGTCGACAGCCTTGGGCGGGAGTGGGACGGGTGTGTTGCCCCGAAAAAGCATGCGCCCGCTGGCGTCCAGGCGAAACTGTCCGAATTCGTAAAAGCGCCGTTCCAACACCTCGAAACCCCGATAAGAAATTGGTAACAAAAATATCAGTTTCCCGGAAGGACTTCCACCGGCAGGCGCCGCTATATCTGTCCGCACACGTAGGATAAAGTGCTCGCATAACCAGTGTCCCGCACTTGTCCCGCCCGGAGGTTTGGTCATGCGATTCGCGAAGCTTAGAGGAGTATTAGTCGTGGTGACTTTGGCCGGTTGTGTCTTCGTTCTTGGCGCATGGGTGGCGCAGGATTCGAAGGAGAGCGCAGCATCGAGTCAACCCGCAACTCCTGCGGACGGCCACACCATTCACGTTACGGCTCCGCACGTTGTGGCCGGGAAAGTGATGGGGCCATACCACCACTACTGCAAAGTTCTGTCGCCCGAACCCGTGATCGAGTGCCTGTGTTATAGCTCGAGCGATCCGGGCGCCCGCCTGGAGCAAGTTGAATACATCATCTCCAAATCGATTACTCGGACAGGGGCTGTGTCTCTGGCCGAATGGAACCAGAACTGGCACGACCACAAGCAGGAGATCGCCACCGGCCGAGTCCAAGTGCATGATTTGCCGCCCGACAAGGCCAAGGAAGTCGCCGATCTGGTTTCCACAACCGACGGAATTATCTTCCACATGTGGTCCCATGATGACAAGGTCCCGAGCGGCAGCGTGATTATCGCGCAATCGGTAGGGCACGTAAACCTGACGCAGGCCGAGTTGAAGCAGGGTGCCCAGGAGAGTGCGGCGGCAAAAGCGTCCGGCAAATAAGAATAGCCTCTGTCGAAGAACGAGGGGCAAACTACCGGTTCCCCATGCTCGATAGGGACTCTGTCCGCACTGACGTTCTCGAAATCATTTACGAGCAATCTGGACCGAACGAAGGCCCTCCAGTCCTGTTACTTCACGGTTGGCCAGGTGCGCCTCATGGCTGGAGAAGGGGGCGCATCATCTTCATGCGGAGGGTGGTGAGGTAGTCGCAGAACAAATACGCCAAGAGAAGCAACTCGCGCCGGTCGAGTCCCTCAACTATCGACCCCGATCCGCATGATGGATACGCCCGAGATGCTGTTTATGGATGGATGATCGGCGTACTAATGATGAGCTTACCAAGTTCAGACCCCTCGCCAAATTGACTGAGTCGCAGCAGGAGCCTACGATACCGTCGACGTGGGATACCGCCTCGATGGTCAGTCAGGCCCTCTCGCACTTACACCGCATTCTGCGAAAGCTGGGTGGCGGCGGTGGGGGAGTTGTATATGTGGCGGAAGACACACGGCCGCCGATCTTTTCGGATGGATGCCTGCTCTGTCCACCACCACATCAGCACGGCGAAGCAAATCATCCGGCACGCGCCAGGAATCTTTCAGGCCTTCGAGCGCCAGCGTATTCACCACAAGCCATGTTGGTACCAGATTGGTGATGGGTATTTGACCGGGATCGGCGCCACGAAGGATGCGCACCGCCAGCTGTCCGGTTTGTTTACCGATTTGGTAAAAATCGGCGCCGGCGTCAAACAGTGTCCCGCGATCAGGCTTACCCGGAGTGATGCTGAACACCGGGATGCGTGCCCTCTGCCCGACGGATATCACCGAATCCACGGCAACGCCCACGGTAACGTCACCGCCGATCCATAACGCCTGCGCTCCCCGAGCGACGAGTGAATCCTCAGCTTCAAGGACGCCATTGGAGTTCTCGACATTGGCCTCCAGCAACTCGATATTCATGGCCTGGCAGGCCTCCCGAGCTTTTTCGGTGAAGGCGCGGGAATTGGCTTCGGCAGGATTCCAAGCTACTCCCACGCTCTTGAGGCCGGGGAACATTTCACGGGCGATTCGAAAGGCCTCCGCGACCGGAAGGAAGCTGCCGATCCCAACTAGGTTGCGCGGGTGATCCAGCGGGTTGTCATGGCTTATGCCGACCCCCGCCACAGCCGGATCAGCGACCGCACCGAAAACCTGAACCGTTTTGCCGCCGCGATTGGCATTGGCCACAGCTTGCAGGGACAAGGTGCTGGCGGTCAGCAACAGGTCGAAATGAGCGTTGACCATCTCTTTCGCAATCAAGTTCGCAACGGCAATGTCACCTTGGGCATTGTACTTCTGGATGACAATCGTCTTCCCGTCGACAAATCCGTTCTCTGCCAGGCTATCCACCATGCCTCGAACCGTATCGTCCAGCAGCACTACCGAAGCATGTTGCAGAAGGCCGACGTGGGGTATGGCTCCAGTACTCAAGGTTCTCCGCTTTAGGTCGGAAAGCAACAGGACAGTCGAAGCCAGAACTATCAGGGAGATGCCCAGGAGGAGACGCTTCAGATTGGGCAGCATTCCAGTCCTTGGACCGTGCTGAAACCGGATCGAATTACACCGCTTGAGTTTATCACCACGTGGCTCAATGGCAGGCGATGCTGGGATTCCGTGCGTCGAAACTAAACCGTTTCCGCAATCGTAGTTTAGATCGGTGAACAGTAGGCCGTTACCCAGGATCTATCCGGGAGCCCGCCGTGTCCCACACTTCCCACAACCAGCTTCTGGCCCGGAATACTTCCCGGATTGCCCGTCGACCAGAATCCGGACTTGCCACTCTCCGTCGTAAGTGATATCGCTTGTGGCGGTTGAAAAAGGAACCAAGAAAATAATTTCGGGCGAACCTGCGCCATTTCCCGAACGAACCTTCAACCACTTACGGACGGATTTCCGTGCGATTTCGGCTCAAGAATAGTTTTTCAACAGCCACGCTTGTTAACGTGAACAATCAAGACCTTTTCGCCAATAAGCCGTTTTGCGACCGGAGCTACCAGCGCGTCGCATTCAAATCCGAGTAGCGGTCTGCCGGGAATTTTCCCCGCGTGCAGTTACGACAGTCATCTTTACCCTCATCGGTCCCATCAATAAGCTGCAAATGTCGGTCAGATGCTCATGAGGCGCGGTGGGCCACTCGTCATCATCGTTAGATTTGAATTTCTAGAAGGAGACACAAGATGAGATTGAATTGGATGTATGGCGCACTGCTGGCCGCCGCTATCGTCTCGCCGAGTTCAGCGCAGATTTCGGTGTACATCGGAACCCCGCCACCGGCGATCGTTTATGAGGAGCCTGGGCCGCCACCAAGCGCGGGCTTCGTTTGGGTAGACGGATACTGGCGCCGGCGGGTCACCGTTACAAGTGGGTCCGGGGACATTGGGAGCGTCCTCCGTTTGAAGAGGCGTACTGGACGCATCCGCATTACGACCACTATCGCGAAGGCTGGCAATGGCACGAAGGGCATTGGGACCGAGAGGACCACGACAACGGCCGTTGGCGCGACCATGATCGTGGGCGGGGGCATGGTGATCACGACGATCGTGGGCATGAGCACGACGACTAGTCGCAAGTGCCCGCGTTCCCTAGCAAAAGCTACGTAGAGCTCGCGCGGTAAGTTACGCCGGTGTGAGCCAGGTTGAGCCACTACAAGCGAGTCGGCTGGGGGGAGCGCTAGTGGCTATCGTCTAGAGAGAATCCCCCGCCGATTGCGGAGGAGGGCTGTCTGACGAGCGTCCCAAGCTTTCAGCCGGAACGTTTTCGTTTGTCGGCTGCTGCGCCTCGGGCAGAAATAGTTCCTGACTGAGAAGCCAAGACAAAACCGCGGGATGAAGGTGAGCACCGGAAACGTCCCTTCCGTTTAGCCGCTCTGCATCCGGTCTAGTAGCTGTCGACTCTGCTGGAGTAGCTCCCGCACAGGTTTTTGCTCCGCTCGCGCGGCCTCGTTCGCAAATATTAAAAGGCGGCCTCGGCAGGCCGCCTTCGACTGTTGGATCATGCGAGCGCGGTTACTGGTGATCCGTCGGAGCCTGACCCTTCATCTCTTTGTGCTTCTCCATCATTTCCTGCTTCATCTGCTTCCATTTGGCCTGTTGGTCAGGGGTCAGGACGGCGTTGATCTTCTCCGTGGACGACTCACGGAGTTCCTTCATCTTCGCCCGCTTATCCTCCGGGGCTAAAGAAGTGTCCTCGTGCAGGGCTTTCATCTGCGTTGATTCATCCTCGAGGATGGGCTTCAGCTTGGCTTGCTGATCCTCGGTAAGGTTGAGCTTTTCCGTGAGCATCTTCAGGCGGCTCTCTGGGGACATCGCCCCCATCGCGTGTCCGCCCATAGCGCCATGCTCCTGGGCGGCAGGCGCTGTTTGCAGCGCGTGGGATGTCTGACCAACAACCATCAGTCCTGCCACGACAGCCAGCGGAAGTAGCGCAATTGAGAATTTCCTACACATGTTGCCTCCTTGCGAGAAATTGGGATTCTGGAAGTGGCGGAACGTCGAACACGCTATTTTGGGTCGTTATGCCAATCCTACTCCTCACAGGCGCTTCCGTGCCACCTGCCACCTGGGGCCGGGGCTGCCAACTGAGCTGTCGAAATGTGGACTCAAGCCTTCCCGGAGACCGTCCCCGAAACTTTCCGCTCCAGTGTACGTAGATTTCACATGAATGTTGTGAGGTGAGGTATGTGGCTGCTATCTACCCTCGTCGCTGTGCTTTCTCAGTCGTCTCCGTCTCCTGTCGTGGTCGCGTGGCACAAGAGCTTCAGTCTCACAGGCCGCCCGGAAATCCGTGTCAACAGCGATTGTCGTGTCTACGCTTCGGACGGTCGCGACATCGAAGCTGAGCTCTATACCGACGGGACATTCTCCTCGGAGGCTGTGGGCAGCGCCCGTGCGCTTTCTATGAACAATTAAGGCCTTTAGTTCGGAGGCTTGGACTGATTCCGGCTTGCTGGCTGCTGTTTGTCCTGCAACGTCTGCTGCTGTGCGTGTTTTTGCTCCAATTGCTGCGTCTGTTGCTGGTGCTTCTGCTCGATCTGCTGCTTGCTCGCTTCATCAGCCTTCTGTTGCGCCAGCCGCTGGTGTTCCTTCTCCTGCTGCTGCTGTAGTTTCTGGTGTTCCTGGTTCTGCTTCGCAATCAGTTTTTCCTGCTCTTGCTGGTATTTCTGGTCCAGATTAGGGTTCCCGGTATTTGGAAGAGCGGGTTAGGGGTGCGGTGGAAGGTCCATTGGGTGGACTGCAATGGGAGGTCGAGGAACGCTGTACTCTGGCGCCGTGGAGCGTTCGGCTCCGGACGATTGGGTTCGGGCCGGTTGGTCTCTGGATCCGGGCCCGGAATAGGAACTGGTAGCCCGTGCGGCAACTCCTAGTGCCGCGCGACGACGACGATCATGAACGTCCCTGGCTTGGCGGTCGGACGACCCGTCGCTCCCGGTTTTTGCTCTTCAAATTCGGCTGTGGCCAGATACGCCTTATGCATCTCTGAGTCGACGTCCATGGTCCTGGCACCGACGGGAGTAGTCACTGTCTGCAGGATTTCAAATTTGCCGGGCGCGCTCTCGCCGGCAACTTCAAGCTTGCCGTCACGGCAACTCGCGAAGGCCTGCCTGCCGTCGAACCTCGTAGCGTCCACGCCCGCGCCGATCGGCAGATCCGCCAGCACCTTGCCGTCGTCAGCGCTCATTACGATCAGCTTCTGCGGATTTCGACATCCCACAAAAAGTCGCCGAGTCTTTGTGTCGATGGACAGCCCGACCGGAGCGCCGCCGGGAGCGACCGGCCAGTGCGCAATTACCTTCCTCGCTTTGATGTCGAGGACCACAACTTCGCTCTTGTCCACTAGATTTACATAGACCTTACCTGCTCCGTCGGAAACGAGAAACTCGGGTTTGCCGCCCAAGTCGATTGGCGCGTCAATGGCTCCCGTTTTGGGATCCACATCAGGCTTGAGCGACATCAGCACTCCGTTGTCGCCGGAGACAACCAGCACCAGCCCGCTGGCTTGGTCGAAAATAATGCCGTCCGCATCGGGTTGCGCCGCGATCGTACCCAGGACCGCATTCGTCTTGAGATCAAAGATCACGACTGTGCCGCTACCATCGCTGATGAATCCTCGCCCGGCGTCGGGAACCAGAGCAACTCCGTGGTTGTGCTTCTGGCCCGGAATGTCCGCGACTGTCTTCCCTGATTCGGCATCGATGACCATCGTGTGCGTGCTTCTTGGAACGTATAGACGGTGATTCTTTGCATCGAGCGTGACGTAGTCCCACCCGCCGTCGCCGCCAATGTGAAATGTCTTTTCGACGGCCCAACCAGCCTGCGCCACAGCTCGTCCGCTAAACGTGAACGAGACCAAAGTCAACAGAGCCAGGCTGAACCGAACCATCAATGCTCTTCGCACGCGCATGGGATCCTCCGAAGAATTTGCCGGGCAAGAATACCACTTCCAGGTATCTCCAGCGATCCATAAGTAGGATGAGGTTGACTCAACAAAGAGCGCTCATCGGATCGCCAGCAGGCCTTTCGCAGCGCCTCGCTTCCCCCAGCCGACTTCTGACCCGGAATGATTTCCGGATTTGCTGTTCTCCTCGGCAATGTGCGGCAAGAGTTGCCCGGTGTAAGGTAAAATTCCCCGGACGCGAGGGTCTCCCACCCGCCATATGACCAAAGATGACATTCAGTTTTGCGCTACGAATACGACCGCTGGGCGAACAACATGGTTTTGCAAGCGGCCTCGGCGCTCAGCGCTGCGGAGTTTACGCGCGATCTGGGTGGCAGCTTTCGTTCCGTACGAGACACGCTCGTGCACATCATCGGCGGCGAGTGGATTTGGGTTGCGTATCGGAAAGAGCCGTCCCCTAGCCCCGCCTTCGTGACAGATTTGAGTACTCGACGGGAAGTTCTGTTCAATCCCGAGGCATTCCCCAACCTGGCTACGGTGCGACTAAAGTGGGCGGAAGTCGAGAAAGAACGGACCGACTTCGTGAATCGCGTAACCAACGAACTCTTGGAAAAGATGCTCCCTTCTCGCACAACACAAGTGCGATTGGCGCACCTGATGCAACATCTGGCAAACCATTCCACTTACCATCGAGGTCAAGTGGCACTGATGATGCGGCAGCTTGGCGCCCAGCCTGTGGCCACGGACTTCCATGTGTTTCTGGTGGAAGGCCGGCGCGAGGCTGCGGCTGGACATTAAGCCCCAGGGAGCAATCCCGAACGTACCGGCGGTTGTGCTAGAACGCTCCGGACGGACTGTCGGCAACGCGGAGGTAACCCGGGAGCGCTTCACCGCGTCTCGCGGTCCAGAAACGCCGCTCGCGGGTGCGGCGGACGCGGGGTGCTATGGAATTTCAATCGATTTTCGCCTGGAAACCCTTGCTAGACAGGGAATCCCGCGAAAACCGTTGTTATTGATGGCCGTCGATCTTGTGCTTCCCGTATTCATCGGGGTCATTGTCTTGCGGGGTGGTCATTCGTTCAAGACCGCAGTTCAGACGCTTGCGTCTATACACGCGAAGCGTCCGCCGCGCGAGCGGCTTCGTTCAAACGGCGTTCTGGGAAGTCAACAAACGTACGAGTACCACAACTACGAAATCCTGAGCACGCACCCTCTCCCAGAACCCGATGTGTAGGGAGTTCCGATTTGGCTGTGGG
>CATPBJ010000155.1 GCA_955652395.1 uncultured Terriglobales bacterium
GTCGAGTTCGTGGTGTATCCCGAGGAGGCAAACATCCGGGCACCCGCCAGGGCCGCCGCATCCGCAGCGCGTTGAGCTTCACCGTGAGCGACATACAAAGTCAATACGTCGATGGCCAGAGCCGCCATGCCCAGCAACGCTACCAATGAAATCGCCACTAGCACGATGGTGACGCCACGTTCGTTCTTCCGATGAACCATTGCTCCTCCGTTAACCCGAGATTTTTGATGCCCTGTCATGCGGCGACTAGCCTTGGTTAGGTCGTTCCGCGCTCGTACTGACGACGATAGAGTCTAAAGAGGACAAGGAACACCAAGATAGACAAGGCAAGGTAGAGGGACCACAGCTCAAGATTGCGTGAAATCGCCGGGTCATACCGGGTCCGAAGTACCACTCCAAACGAGCCATCCGCATCCCACACAATAAGGGCCATGAAGAATCCGTATGCAGCCCTGAGCACTGCGCCTACGCTGACGGCTAGTAGCACCGCGACCAAGGTTTTCATGCTGTTGCCCACCCAAGTCTGTCCAATAATCCCACCAATTCCCGCAAACGCCAAGCTTGCTCTGGCGGTCTCACTGTCGTGCGGGTAATTAAGAAGCGCGTAAAAACAACCAGAGGGAACTCGGAATTGCTAACCGATTGATGTTCACCCAAACCATTGCTATCGTTGACCCAAAATACCACCGCGAACACGTAGCGCGACAAACCAAGCGAAACGACAATTTTAGAACCATCGAATGGTCGAAATGGTGGGAACCACGGTGACGGCAATCGGCAACGTGTTCGACCATCGTGGACGCAATGGCGGTGGAATCTAGAATGCATGGCGGTGGAATCTAGAATGCATGGCGGTGGGATTGTAGCGGCGGTCGGTGGGATAACCCGAATTGACTCTTTTCCCTCGTTCGGGGATACTCACCGCGAGTAAATCACCAGTTGGCGACACCACCACAACTTCCCGCAGACAACCCAAGCTCATCACAGCCTTGACTCCGGTTGTCGATTTTTGGTCGAAGGGGGTTGCAGCTATCGCAATTGCACTGTATGCCTCCGGCTTCCTTATCGTTTCACTGCACTACTCTAGGTATGGTTTTATTGAGACAAACCCGTTTCGTCCGCGCATCATCGCGGCAGGGGCTTGGTTCTTCTTCCTTGTCGCCATCCCCGTGTTCAGCGTGGCGCGAGTGGGAGCAACTAGACAGCGGTCATGGACAGAGTGGGCAGCATTGTTGTATCCCTATTATGTCGGTTGTCAGCTTTTGACCTTTACCACTGCGAATCTGTTTGCGTTTTCGGACAATCCAACCCCACGACCCCGGTCCGATGGTGGTGGATATTAGCGACACTATTGCCTCTCCTCCTTCTCATTTTGCTTATAAACTCGAAAAAGTTTCCCCCAATCGTCTCAGCCTTGGCTTCGCTATTGTTTGTTGCGCTTAGTGTGGCGCTTTTTGCGAGAGACTTGTTCATCGCGCATCTCTTCGTACAGGGTGCTATCACTCTTTGGTTCTTCGGCGTCGGGCTTGCGGCACCAATTCGAGTTGAAGGTTCGTCCGCAGAGAGGAGATTGGGAGAACACGATAATTCTCACCTTGGGTGCTCTGTTGCTATTTGCGCTGTTCTACTATCCGCACATGAAGGCTGCGTGGGGCGGGGGAACACCGGTCACCATTACCCTATTCTTCACGAAAGACTCCCCTGTAAAGCCAAGCCAGATGGTCGCAGCACAACTTGTAGACGAGTCTGACGAGGGGTTCTACATAATTGGCCCAAAGGAAAGCACAGCCATGTACTTCTGAGCCGCGCAAGATTGCAGTCATGGCAACTTGACGCGGAACGCGTACCCATACAATTTCACGTTTTTTGTACGGGTTCTTCCAAAGTAAACAATCTAACTTGTTGTATTGGATGTGTTTACTAATCTGAGAGAATTAATGCGAAACCAAACTTCCGCTTTGCTTCCCTCGCGCTAGACCCTAAAATCATTGTGAGCACCTTACGATGGGGACAATCCTGCTGGGCATATTTGTCGTTGTGAACGTAGTACTTCTGGTGCTGCTCGCGGCCATTTTTCGACACACCATTGGTTCTTCGCAACCCGCTGACATTACGGACCTTGCCCGGCAAACGACGCTGCTCCTTGAGTCCCTCAGCCAGAAGTTCAACGATTGCACGGTCGACATGGCCACTCGCCTGGAGAGCACCAAGGGAGACTTGCGTCAGGGAGTGACCGACCGTCTGACCCAGGGATTCAACGAAATCCGCAGTTCGGTGGAAGCCCAACTGAGCGGCGGACGGCGTGAGCAGACTCAAGATTTGCGCGAGGCGCGAACCGAACTGACCACCTCTTTAGCGCTGACGACCTCCCAGCTCAAGGTCGAATTTGAGAACCTCAATCAGAAAACGGCGCAAAGCCTCGATTCCATTCGCGACCGCGTAGACGCCAAGCTGCTCGCCATCACCGATCAGGTGCAGCAAAAACTCGACCAGAACATCAAGGAAGGTTTTGCCCAGTTCGAGAAAGTGCAGCAGCATCTGAAAGCGGCGGAAGAGCAGTTGCGCGAAGTCGGCGCCCTGGGGCACTCCATCAACGATCTTAACAACATGCTCAAGCTCCCGCATCTGCGCGGCCAGTTTGGCGAAGCCAGCCTGGAACGGCTGCTGGCGGATTTTCTGCCGGCCCACATGTTCGAGATCCAGTCTTCTGCCGGCGATGGCAACGGACGCGCGGATGCTGTGATCCAGTTTCCCGATCGTCGCCTGCCCATCGACGCCAAGTTTCCCCGTGAGCAGGTACTGGCGCTCTTCGAAAGCAATGACGAAGCCGAGATTGAGGAAGCCCGGCACGAGTTCGTGCGCGTAATGAAAACCGAGGCCAAGCGAATCAAGGCGTACATCCAACCTGAGCACGGCACCACCGACATTGCCTTGATGTATCTGCCTAGCGAGACGCTTTACATGGAGGCCATCCGAAACCGCGAACTGGCCGACTGGCTCAACCTGCAGCACGTATTTCCTGTCTCCCCCAACACCCTGCTGATGACCCTGCAGACGATCGCGCTGGTGCACAAGTGGTATGAGGTCGCCAGCCGCTTCGAAAAGAGCCGCCTGGAGCTGGCCAAGGCGCAAAAGTCGTTCGATCATTTCCAGAACCAGTTTGAAACCGTCGGCAAGAATCTGAACAAAGCCCAGGAAGCTTTTGATACCGCACAACGGCATCTGAAGACTTATCGCGGCCGGGTCACGGCGTTGAGCGGGCAGGAACAGTTGGAGCTGGATGCGGCGACGTCCAAGAATGACGAAGAACCCACCCTGCCGCTGACTGATAAAGCCAGCGCGTGATGGGGATCCGGGGGCCCCCATCCTTTCGCGCTCTTTGTGTCTAGTCACAGGACATGCTTTACAGTTTGTCCCGACACATCCTTTGCAGTTTCAGGATGAAGCAGGCCGGGAGAGCCCGCGGATCAAGGTGCGGCAGTAGTACATCAGAACCCATTGCTCGATGCGTTCCAGTTGCACCCACTCACCGCGCTTTCCAGTTGCTCCTGCACCCGTTCGGCTTGCGCACCCCGCACCGTTGGCAGCACCAGCAGGTAGCGGCTGGGATCGTCAAGCACCGACAGCGGCCCGACCGGAGCCTGCCTCCGTTCGGACTCTTAAAGTCCATCTGCCACCACTCATTCGGCGCAACCCGCTCCAAGCGCTCCACCGCCTGCGCCTGCCCATCCCCATCGCGCACCAGCTGCCGCCGCAACCGAACGCGATGGATGGTGCTGCGGTCAGCTCCACTCCTTCCCGCGCCAGCAGCTTGCGCGCACCCCAGTCCGCATAACGTTGCCGCACCCCCCACTACCCGCGGCTCCCGTTCAGCCCCCGTCCGCCGCGGACTGAGCTGCCGCCGCCGGCTGGCGATCCCGCCACGCCCCCACGGTTGATCACGCTGGTACCAGAGCATTCTCGGGGGCGCGATATCCCGAACTCCTCGCACCAGGCAGAGAACGGCTTCTCCTGCCGGCTCGCCGCCACTACAAACCGTACCCGTTGTTCTCGCACATCCATCGTCTTCCCGGGCATGGTGCCGCAGTGTAAAGAATGCCCCGGAACGTTTTGTAAAGGATGTCATGAGACTGAACAGGGTACGCAGCGGCTCGTTTACGCTCCTCGCTTCGTTTTCAACTCCGCCAGCAACTGCTCGATGCGGTCTTCTTTCTCCAGCGCCGCCAGGCGTTCTTCCACGTCGTCTGCGGCGATTTCGGATTTGGCCTGGCTGTGAGCTTCGGCGTGAGCGACTTTGCGCTTCATGCGATCGAAGGCGCGGGCGCTGGAACCGTTGCCGGAGGCCATCTTGGCGTCGCTGGCTTTGCCTACGGCTCGCGCCCGGCGATGCTGCGCGATCAGCAGGTCGGCCTTGGCCTGGGCCTCGGTGAGTTTCCGTTCCAGTTGGCGTAGTGCGGTCTTCAGATTTTCCACCTGGGCTTTCTGGTCTGTCACCTGTTGGGCGAAGCCTTCGCTCAGGTCACGGTAGCTTTCTACCCGTTGCAGGGCGGCACGGGCCAGGTCGTCTTGCTTCTTGTCTACGGACAATTCTGCTTTACGCATCCACTCCGCCACCTTGTCCTCATTCTCCTTTTGCTTTTTTTCCAGCAGGTGCTGGTCGGCGATGGCGATCGCGACCTGAGTCTTGACCTGCAGAAGCTGGTTCTGCATGTCGAGGATTACCTGCTTGATCATTTTTTCCGGGTGCTCGGCCTTGTCGACCAGATCATTGAGATTGGCCCGGACCAGTGTGGAGACTCGCTCTAGTAATGCCATGATGGGACTCCTTTTTCGAATCAGCTATTACCTTCTGGCTGCTAGCTCCTAGTTTGGTGTTTTTCGTGGACGGCGGCGCACTCGGCGCAGTTGGTGCCGCGAAAGTTACTTCCGATTACGACTCCGATGGCGATTCCCACGGACAGCCAGACGGCGACGTGGCCGGCGGCGACACCCATTGCGGTGCCGATGCCGGCGCCGAGAACAATGCCCAGGGCGATTTGCATGGATGGTTTCTTCATGTTCCGTTCCTCAAGACCGTCCCTCGCGTATCAGCAATGGAGCGCGGGGCGGGACGCCAGTCCTCCATTTGGCTTGCGCTACTCTCCGTTTCCAGCATTCGGTGGCAGCACGTCTGGCCTTGGTGTCTTGTCGCCGATCTGGCGGACCTTGCCCAGCAGCTCCGACATCGGCATCCCGGACAGAGTTTCGAACAGCGCCGGCACCTGCGCTGCCATTTTGGCTATGTCGCCCGTGATCTTGTTCATGCCCGACGCGTCGCCGTTTCCGGTTGAGACAATAGTGATCTTGTCCACGTTCGCCAGCGGGCTGGCCAGCGCCCGCACAATTTCGGGCATACCGGTAAACAGCTTGTCGATTACCGCCGCCTGGTTGTACTCCTGATAGGCCTCGGCTTTTACGTTCATGGCTTTGGCCTCGGCCTCGCCTTTCTTGAAGATGATCTCGGCTTCGGCCTCGCCCTGGGCGCGAATTGCAGACGCGTGACCATCCGCTTCCGACATGAGCCGCTGCTTTTCAGCCAGAGCCAGAGTTTCGATCCGTTGACGCTCGATTTCCGCCTGCTTCAACACAGTCGCGATCAGTTCCTTCTCCCGGCGGTTGATTTCGGCTTCCTGCACCTTCACCTGTTGCTCTTTTTCGATCTGCTGCACCTTCACCTGCTCGGCGATGACCTGCTGCTGCATGATGTTGGTCTGGATGTCGTAGGCTTTGTCGGCCTGCGCCTGCTGCCGTTTGGTGACTTCGACGTATTGCGCTTTCTTGACTTCGAGATCACGCTGCGCTTCCGCCTGTTTCGCCAGGGAAAGCGTTTCCGCCAGGACGCGTTCCTGATCCTGAGCTCTGGCGACCGCAGACTCGCGCTGCGCCAAAGCACGCTTGATGGCCGTGTCCCGATCGGCTTCTGCCGTAGCCACATCGGCGTCGCGCTTAATACGGGCAACATCAGGCTTGCCCATGTTGGTGATGTACTCGTTCTTGTCGCGGACCTCCTTGATAGTGAAAGAAATGACCTCGAGGCCCATCTTGTTCATATCTTCCGCGCAAGTGGAGCGCATCCGGTCGGAGACCATCTCCGGCTGCTTGACGATTTCTTCCACCGTGAGTTGGCCGATGATGCCGCGCAGGTGGCCTTCCATAACCAGGCGGATCAGGCCTTCGCGCTCCTGATCGGTCTTGGTGAGAAACTGTTCCGATGCGGTTAGGATGGATTCCATATCCGACTTGACCTTGATCTGGGCTACCGCCTCGACCGTCACCGCCACACCCTGCTTGGTGTAGAGGTCCTGCTGCGGGGCCACGTCGAACGACATCAGCTCCAATGAAAGCTCACGGCAAATCTGGACCATGGGAAACACCAGGGTGCCGTGGCCTTTGACCACGCGCGTGCCACCCAGTCCGTAGACGATCAGCGCTTCATGCGGGCCAGCCTTGCGATAAAGCCGGGCCATGCCGCTCATCAGGAACAGGATGACCATGACTCCCAGGCCTACGAAAATCCAAATCTCAAGTATGTGTGAAATGCCGAACATATTGCCTCCTCTTTTCGATTCCGAACTAAGGGTCGCCCCCGAGGGCTCCCTTCGACTTCACTCAGGGCAGGCTCCGCTACACGAAGGAAATCAAATAGATTTCCTTTGTGTATTTTCGCGAGCTTTCTGGCCCTGTCTGATCAGGTCCAAGTAGTTCACGATTCGCTCCGGCTCTCGATGGCCGAGAAATACTTCGCCGTCCGAAAGCATGATGCGGACGCCGGTGTTGCCCCATACGTAAGCACGGCGTTCTCCAATACCACGAATCCCGTAGCCAGCCAGCGGATTCCATGGCGCAACCGCGTACACCTTGATGTTTTGTAGAGGGATGGAACGCAAACGGAAACCGAGCGTGCTGATTTCTACGCCGTGAGAAGTGAAGCGGTAGTGAAAACCGCTCCATGCCAGGGCAGTGACCCCGAGAAGGAGTAGCGCGGGCAGAGCCATTACCAACCTCAATCCCGGCACCGGAATGACTGCGATGACGCCCAGTTCCGTCGCAGTGAAAGCCGCAAACACGAGGGTCCAGAGACCAGAAGCGTGAACTTCTTCGGCTTCTGCGGGGGCAGATGGGCGCGGCAGTACGGGGCCGCGTTTCGTGCTGAAGCCAACTCCGATCACTGCAAATGCCGCAACCAACACGACCAACAGTTCAGGCACAATGTTCAGCGGACCGCCGTAAAGGTTCGAATTCAGCACCGATGAGTTGACGCTCAGAAGCACGCCAACCACGACATAGAACATTGCGAGCAAGGACCAGGCTAGAGGATCCGGCTTGCGAATCCGGGGCACGGCCCAAGTAAAAGTGGCCAGCAAGAAAGCCAGCACTACCATGGCGAGCGTAATCGAGACTTCCCTTGACATCCAGCCGTTGGGCTGGCCTGCCGCTCCGAAATGAGTGGCCATACGGGCCGGCAGTTGATTCCAGACCGACCAATATTGGAAGGCGGTCAAGGGCAGAGCCAGCCAGAGCAGTGCAGTCATTGTGCGATAAGCCCGGCTGTCCATTTGCATGCTTCCTTCCGTGATGACGATCCGCCAAAATCAATTAGCACGAATGGGACTCAGAATCCGCAGGGGATTCTTCGCCTGACATCTCCGTCCACAGGCGCACGTAAGCGATCCCTTTGTCGTAGCGCGTGACCACTACTTCGGTTCCCTTGGCAATCGCGTTTCCATCTTCTCCGCGAGCGCCACAGGTGCGCCGTGTTCCGGCTTGCGAGTAGATGATTTCTCCGGTTCCCCTCTCGCGAATGGGGACCGAAACTCTGCCCAGCACACCGGTCATTTCATAGTCAGCGGGATCCATACTCTCTTCCTGCGAAATCAGCACCCGGCTGAGAAAAAGAAACACAATCGCGCCGCCCACCAGGCCGCTGCATACGGCTAGCGAAAGCCCAGTCACGAACCACACGCCGGAAAATCGCGTGAGCAGATAACCGGACCCGCCGAACCAGGCCAGGAAGGCCGTCATGCTGACGAAGTTGAACGGCGAAATGTGCACACTCTGGCCGTGAAGCACAGTTTTGCCAGCTTCAACTGCACTTGCTGGCGAGGCCCCGGTCGGTACCGTGCCGTGTCCGGCGCTGGCTTGAGGAGGTGCCCAATGCGCGTGCGAAAAATGGGGCAGGTGCAGGTGCCAACGCTGGCCTCCGGCCAGAAACGAAAGCAGGCTGAAGAGAAATCCCACCACGAAACAGATGAGATAGAAATCTGCCCAGGTCATAGCCTTGGCCTCCCCTCTCCGCCGTGGCTCCGCTTTTCGCCGCGCTCGGGATGCAGCGCTTCCAGCAATCGGTCGGCAAGGCCGGGAGTGTCAAGAATCGCTCCCAGCAGCAGGAAACAGCGCCGCGTATCTTTTTCGCGCGCCGCCTTGATCAGAACTTCGCTCACCTGTGGATCGCTAGCGAAGCGTTCTGAACCCTGCAGCAACCAGACATCGAGTTTGCCTTCCGTGGTACGCAAGTCGGACACTAGTTCGGTGTGGTAGCCCTTGGGGTCATCCACCAGAAATCCTGGATGCACCTTGAAGAACTTCGCCAGCAGAGTACGCGTGGACTGCGTCATGTGGCGGCGCACGCCGCCCTCGATTTGCGAAACGTAGGACTGGCTGATGCTCTTGCCCTGCTCCTTGCGGATGGCGCGTACCAACTCCTGCTGGGTCATGGGGCGCCCTAGTTCCCGCAGTGAGCCTTCTACCTCGCGCAGGTAACGTAATTTTTCCGCCAGAGTCATAGCATTTTCGTTTATCGCAAATAGCTATATTTATATTTCTATTTGCTATTCTAGTCAAGAACTCGATCTCCGGCCTTTTCTTGGGGTTACAGCCTGTTCTCCTGGGAGCCTAGTTCAGCAACTGCACCGGCCATCTCGCTGCCGCGCGGGCGGGGCGCTCGCGCCTCCATGAAGGCAATCGGGATAGGGGGGACAGTCGCCTGTCCTCCCCTCCCACACTACCGGACATGCGGGTCCGCATCCGGCGGTTCGGCGGGTTGAGCTAGGTGTGGCTAGCCGGGCTTTCGGCATAACGCGTCGCCAGGAAACGATCCGGTCCCTTCCCAGACGCCCCTTGGAGCATCACTCCTACCTGCGTCCGGAAGGCCAAACAATATTGGCTTTTCTGCCGCTGGTCGTTCCTACGAGCACGCAGCTTACTTCCCCTTCCCTTTATTCCCCATTCTGGATGCCGTTGGCGATGCGGTGCTGCTGGTTTTCCTGGCGCTGATTGATGGTGGCTGGCTTGGCCGCCGGAGTGCTGTCGCCGGTTTGCGCTGCTGCGGGCAGCATGAGGCCCGCCATTACCGGTTTGCTTATGGTCACTAAAGTCGCTGAACTGCGCCTCAGACGCCGCTTCGGAAGGAGGTAGGCGGCAGGAAGTATGAATACAAGCCGCCTGAGCGCCGGCTAGAGTCCGACTTCAATGCGGGAGCGCGGATCGAGGAAATCACGTAGGGCGTCTCCGATGAAATTGAATGAGAGCACTGCAAGCATCACCGCGAGGGCGGGAAAAAGCACGAGATGGGGAGCGTCGAACAAATGGGCGCGGCCATCGTTGAGCATCGCTCCCCAACTGGCGGTCGGCGGAGCCACCCCCAAACCGAGGAAGCTCATAGTGGCTTCGGCAAGAATGGCGCCCGCCATGCCGATCGCGGCCTGCACAATCACAGGCTGAATAATATTGGGAAGAATGTGGTGGACAACCACGCGCAGATCGCTCGCGCCCAACGCCCGGGCGGCTTCGACAAACTCGCGTTCACGCGCAGCCAGGACTTGTCCGCGAACCAGGCGGGCATAGCCCACCCAACCTCCCAGAGAGAGCGCCAGCACGAGATTGAAAATTCCTGGACCGCGGAAAGCTACAAAGGCGATGGCCAACAGAATCCCAGGGAAAGAGAGAAATGCGTTCATCACGACCATGTTGAAGAAGCGATCGATGTTTCCGCCGTAGTAGCCGGCGATCGATCCCACGATCAAGCCGAGCGCCAGAGAGATTGCAACCACAGAACTTCCGACCAGCATGGAAATACGCGAGCCGTAAATAAGCCGGGAAAAGATGTCGCGACCGAGTTCGTCGGTACCACACCAGTGCGCGGAGGACGGTGGCGAGAGGCGCGCGGGCAGATCGATGTAGGCGGGGTCCTGGGGGGCGATCCACGAGGCGAAAAGAGCGAAGATCACAAAGATGATGACCAACACCGCGCCTGTGGCCGCCAGCGGGTTGTGGCGGGCGGCCCGTGGGAGCGAGATGGAACTGGCAGACACGGTCGTAGCTGCAGCTACCATATCTCAAGTTGGAATTTTCGGTAATGATTGATCATCTCAAAATCGGTCCGATTCGAAGTGATCAAGCGGGCGCCGTGAGAGCGTGCGGTGAGCGCGATCAACACGTCGAAATGCAGGTCCCGTAGCTTGTCTGGAGTGAACCCTCGCCCGGCTCGAATCTTTCCCAATACCTGGCCTGATTCCAGCCAGTTCTTCTCCGTGGGGGTCAGTATGGGATGATTCCTGCACAACGCCCTCAAAAAGCCCCATTCAGCCGGCTTGGTAGCGCCACGCCATAATTCCGCCACCACCACGGACGACGTCCGGACGAGACCGGTGATGGATTGGATTCTCAGTTGATGCCGTCCAGTGCGAAGATCGTCGATGAGAATCGACGTGTCGAAAATAATGAGGCCACTCACTGGGGTCAATCACGATAAGCGGCGAACGAGAGCTTCCCCGCGTTCTTCTTCATCAAGTCCTTGAATCGCTTCAGCGCGACCATCTCTTTCAGTGCCACGTGAATTGCCTCGGTCCGGGACTTCACTCCGAGAACTTTCACGGCTTCGTCTGCCAGTTGGGTGTCCAGTCTGATGGATGTAATGGTCGTAGCCATATGCCTTTTCCCCCGATTGTTGTATATACAGTATAAGATATTCGTATATACGAGTCAACATCGTGCCGAACCGAACCTTCTCAGGTTAGGGAGCTGCAGCGTGCTCCGAGGTCGGAAACGGCGGGGTTATCGCACGAAACAGCATACCGGCAGACATGAACATTTGTTTTACGTTCGCGCCGAAAGCATCCCGAGATCACTGCCGAATCCTCGGATTCACTGCCGAGTACAGCAAGTCGGTCAGGAAATTCACTGCTACGTAGGTCAATCCAATCGCCAGGATGCAGCCCTGCACCAGATAGTAGTCGCGATTGGAGATGGCCTGGATGGTCAAGCGTCCAATTCCGGGCCAGGAAAAAATTGTTTCGGTCACAATAGCGCCGGCCAGGAGCGCGCCAAACTGCAGGCCCAGCACGGTAATCACTGGCATCATGGCGTTGCGCAACGCATGACGATAGACCACGGTGCGTTCGGACAATCCCTTGGCACGCGCGGTGCGAATGTAGTCCTGGCCCAACTCTTCCAGCATAGAAGTACGCACCATGCGGGTCAGGATCGCGGCCAGGGCGCCGCCCATGGTGATGGCGGGCAGCACCAGGTGCGCAAACGTTCCGGACCCAGAAACCGGCAGCCAGCCCAGCTTGATGGCAAAAAGCAGGATGAGAATTGGACCCAGGGCGAAGTTGGGGAAGGACAGGCCGAACAGGCTGACCACGCTGAGCACGCGATCGTCCCAACGGTTGCGTCGTTGGGCCGAGCGCACGCCGGCCGGAACCGACAGCAGCACGGCCACCAGCAGCGCGGCCAGGGTCAACTGCAGGGTGTAAGGATAACGCTGGGCAATCAAGCGCGTGACGCTCTGGTTGAAGCGCAACGACGGCCCCAGGTCGCCGCGCAGCACACCTTCCCAGTAATTGAGATATTGCCGGCCCAAAGGGAGATCAAGGCCGTAAGCATGGCGGGCGGCCTGGACATCGGTCACGGGCGCACCCTCTCCCAGCATTTGCAGGATGGGGTCGCCGGGCACGAGATGTATCAGAAGAAAGACAAGCGAGACCACCAGCCATATCACCGGCAGCGTGTACAACACGCGGAGAGAAAGGTATCGGAGCATTCCGAGTAGTCGTTCGTGGTTAGTCACTCGTTGTCAGTCATTCGTCATTTGCCGGATTGCCAGTCATCCATCCGAATTCCCATGTGTTGAAGATGGCGCATCATATGCTCGATATAGTCTTCAAACCCAAATTTCAGGGTCAGAGGTTTCGAATCAGCGATGGTGCGGGTGCGTGAGCAGGCTGAATCAGGAGCTGCGCGAGCCGCCGCCAACAATTGGCCATTGAGCGCCTTCCACAGGGCTATCCGTTCGGTCCCATCGCTGTGTTGGTAGGCGTGGAGTTCGACCCATCGGTCGCCATCATAGCCGGGCATGGCGGGCTTGTCTTCGAGTTGCGAACAATTCGCTGGTGGTTGTTGGCCGCCGAGTCGAGAAGGTGTCCCAGTTCTTGCTTGGGCGACCACGCGGATTTTGGCAGTCTTAAGCTCGGCTTTGCCGGACGGGATCTTCTCCAGGCGGGCCGGCACATGATCTATCAGCGTTTGCCGCAGCGTCAGTCCCTGCATTTCCTGCTCCTCGTTTCTGCCCGTTCCTCTTTTTTCAGCGTCACTCTTTTTCAAGGTTGGTCCATTCCGGTTGCCCCTGGATCGTCGATCGGTGGGATTTCGTGGGGTTGGGTTACTCCAAGCTTCAGGCTTCTGGTTTTCAGCCCGGTTGTCTAGTTCCCGTTTCTCAGTCTCCTGCCTGGGGTACGGGTTTGGGCTCTAGTTTTTCAATCTTTACTTTGGAGATACGCTGGCCTTCGATCTCTTGGACAGTGTAGCGGTGGCCTTCATATTCGAAGCTCTCACCCTGTCTGGGAATTCTCTGCAGGCGGGCGAGGATGAACCCGGCCAGGGTCTCGAAGCCGGAATCGCGCGGAAGTGAAAGTTGATACTGCGATTCGAGATCGCGAATGCTGACCGACCCTTCGAGAACGACTGCGATGTCGCCTTCGACGAGAGCTTGCTGGGGCGGCGCTACGTCAAATTCATCTTCGATTTCACCCACGATCTGCTCCAGAACATCTTCGACGGTGATCACGCCGGCGGTTGAGCCAAACTCGTCCACGACCACTGCCAAATGTCGTTTGCGTTCTTTGAATTCTTCCAGCAGCTCGGTGAGCACCTTGGTTTCAGGCACGACCAGCACATCATGCATGATCTGGCTGATCTTCATGGACGAGATTCGGGCCGCCGCCGGTTGGTCAGTGAGTCGGAGGCGAGTCCAGCGCATCAGATCTTTGGCATAGAGCACTCCGATGATGTGCTCGGGGCCGCGTTGGGGATCGTAAACTGGGACTCGTGAGTGTTGTTCCTCGACCACCCGGGCCAGGGCGTCGGAAATCGTAAGATCGCCGGGAAGCGAGAAAATGGCCGGGCGCGGCACCATGACCTCGCGCACGGTGATATTGTCCAGTTCCAATGCATGGTGGATCATTTCTTCCTGGAAGGGGGGAATCTCCCCGAATTGCCGGCTTGCGGTCACGATGAGCTTGAGCTCGTCAGGCGAGTGCACGGGGCCCTCGTGGATCCGGCGCGAACCCAATGCGCGCAGTACCCAACCGGCCGCCCGGCTCATGACATACAGCAAAGGGCGGGTCAGGGTCAGGAAAACGTCCATCGGCGCTGCCACTGTCAGCGCTACCTGCTCCGCCCGCTGCAGAGCCAGCGATTTGGGAACCAGTTCGCCCAGAATGACGTGCAGGCAAGTGATCAGGACGAAAGCGATGAAAATTGCAATCCCGTGAGCGTACACCGAGGCGTGAGGAAGATCTTGGACTGGTCCAAGCATCATTTGGGCCAGCAACGGCTCACCCACCCAGCCCAAGGTCAGGCTGACGATGGTGACCCCCAACTGGACGCCGTTGACCACTTCGTCCAGGTTGCGGTGCAACTTCTGCACAATGCGGGCGCCGATGCGCCGGGCCGCGATCAATTGCTGAATACGGGTGTCACGTACGCTCACCAGGGAGAATTCTGCGGCAGCGAAGAAAGCGTTGGCCGCCACCAGGAGCAGGATGAGAAACACCCGCAGCAGCACGTATGCAATCATGAAGGGCTAATTCTAACATTCCAAAGAGGTATAGCATGCCTTCGAGTTCCAACGTTCTGTAGAATCAGGGTCATCCTCGTTCGCGGTCGCCCAATCCTGGGGGTTCTCTGCTTTCATTTCAAGGTTTCGAGGGTCTAATCTTTGGGAGGGGTTGTTGACCCGGACGACCGGAATGTTCACGCCGCGACAATCCCGGGAACAAACTGCATATCCCGTTCGTAATCTCTATCGACGCGGGCACTACCCATTCAGGAGGCAGATGTGAACGGGAACGGCAGCAGCAAGAAGCGACGGAAGCGCCTTATCTATGGCGGTATCGGACTCGTGCTTGTCCTCCTGATCGCCGGTGGGCTGATCGCAGCCACGCGCGGCGGCACCAAGATTGACCCTTCGAAACTGCAGAAGGTGGAAAAGGGCGACCTGGCCAAGAGCGTGGTCGCCACCGGCAAAGTCACTCCCATTACCAAGGTCGAGGTGAAGTCCAAAGCCAGTGGCATCGTCAAGAAGCTGCTGGTGGACGCCGGAGATAAAGTCAAGAAGGGCCAGCTCCTGGCCCAATTAGACAAGGTAGAAATTGAGGCGCAGGTGGAGCAGTCGCGCGCCGCGGTGGAATCCGCCGAAGCCAGTCTGACCAGTTCCGAAGCCGACTACGAGCGGGCTAAGGTGGACGCAGAAGGGCCGGACGTACCTCTGCTCAAACGGGCCTATGACCGAGCCATCGGGATGGCCAAGGAAGGCGTGGTTTCCACGTCTGCCCTCGAGGACGCTCAGAAGAATTACGAGCTGGCGTTGAACAAGCAAAACGTGTCGAAAGCACAAGCCACAGTCTTGAAAGCGAAGATTGCCCAGTCCCGGGGACAACTGGGACAAGACCGAGCCAACCTGAAACAACTTGAAGAACAACTGAGCTATACCGACATCCAGTCGCCGATCGACGGGGTTGTCCTCTCGCGCGACGTGGAAATGGGCGATGCGGTGAGTTCTATTCTGGTCCTGGGCTCGTCCGCAACCTTGGTTATGACTCTGGGAGACACCAGCTCAGTTTACGTGAAAGGGAAAGTCGACGAGAGCGACATCGGCAAGGTCTATCTAGGCCAGCCGGCGCGAATTAAAGTGGAGTCGTTCAAGGACAAGACTTTCAACGGCGTGGTCACCAAGATCTCCCCCATGGGCGTCGAGAAGGACAATGTCACCACTTTTGAGGTGCGCGTGTCCATCAACAACCCCGGTGGCGAATTGAAGGCCGAAATGACCGCCAACGCTGAAATTATTCTGGAAGAACACAAGAATGTGCTCCAGATTCCTGAAGGCGCAATTATTTACGACAAGGACAAGAAGGCGTCGGTTGAAATTCCCGAGCCCCGCGCCAAAGACGGCAAGAAGAAAATCGCGGTCAATATCGGTATCTCCAACGGCGCCAAGACCGAGCTCCTCGGCGGGCTGAAGGAAGGCGACCAGGTCGTACTGCAGTAAGGGCCTTGGGTCCGAACCCGCTTCAGGGATGTACTCCTTTGATTGAGCTTTCGGGAGAAACCATGAAACGTCGAAACGTTGTTCCCTCCACGCTCTCGGCCTGGTCCTTCACGAGATCTGACCACAGCTGGTTTATCACTAGCATGGCCATCGCAATTCTGATTTGTCTCCCAGCCCTGCCCGCAGCGGCCGCGGCGGAAGGCTCGTTCCAGCGTGCATTGCAGGTGACCGGACCGGTGCACCTGGACCTGAGTACGGGCTCGGGCAGCGTCGAGGTGCGCACCGGCAATTCCGGTCAGGTGCAAGTAACGGGACGCATCCGGGCCAGCGAATGGTTTGCAGGAAACGTCGAGGAAAAAATCAAACGGCTGGAGGCGAACCCGCCCATCCAGCAGAACGGCAATGAAATCCGTATCGGCCACATTGATGACCCTGAATTGCGGCACAACATTTCCATCAGCTATGAAGTGGTGGTCCCGGCGGAAACCGAAGTGCGTGTCCAAAGCGGCTCTGGGAACCAGAGGGTGGAGGGCATTCGAGGTCCGCTCGAGGTCAGCTCTGGCTCCGGAGGCCTTAAGATTTCTGCCATCGGCGACCGGGTACACGCAGAGACCGGCTCCGGCGATATCGATATCGACCGCGTAAAAGGCAACGTGCACGCCAAAACTGGCAGCGGATCGATTGACGCAAGTGACATCGCAGGCGCTTTTGAAGCCGACACGGGTAGCGGGCGCATTACCTTGCAGCAGACCGCGCCGGGCTCGGTGCGGGTAGACACCGGCTCCGGCGGCATGGAACTGCACGGCGTGCGCGGCTCGCTCGAAGCCAAGGCCGGAAGCGGGACCATTCAAGCGGATGGCAGCCCCACCGGAGCATGGACGGTGCATACGGGTTCCGGGGAAGTGAAACTAAAGTTGCCATCGGACGCGGCGTTTGATCTGGACGCTCACACCAGTTCCGGCTCTATCTCGATCGATCAACCGCATACCGTTCAGGGCACTATCGGGCGCAAGGAGGTACGCGGCCGGGTGGGTGGCGGAGGCGTGCCCGTGGAAGTGGAAACCGGATCAGGAGATATTCAGATACGGTAGCCGTCTTCAGTCGTCGGTCTCCCGTCGTCAGCTATTCCCCAAGGCCGCCCGGCTCTCGGACAACATCTGACCCTGGCAACCGAAGACTGAAGACCACCTAGCATTACCTCCGTTCCTTGACTCTGCCCCCTTGACGGGTTACTTTCGCCATTCCCGGGGATAATTCTGTCCCTGCAAGCGAGGGGAAATTGGCGCATCGTCCAATCATCACGCTGACTACCGACTTTGGGCTCCAGGATCACTTTGTTGGGACGGTTAAAGGCGTTATTCTCGCCATTTCTTCGGAGATTGAGATCGTGGACATCAGCCATTCCGTGCAGGCGTTCGACGTATTGGATGGCGCGCTGACGATTGCTCAATCGTATTCCTACTTCCCTTCTGGAACGGTGCATCTGGTGGTGGTCGATCCTGGAGTGGGAACGGCGCGGCGGCCGATCCTGGTCACCAGCGATCGGCATCACTTCGTGGCGCCGGACAATGGCGTGCTCTCCATGGTTTACGCCAGGGAAGAGCGGCTGCACATCCGCCATGTCACGGCCGAGCATTATTCCCTGCAGCCGATCAGCAACACGTTTCATGCCCGCGATATTTTTGCGCCGATCGCCGCCTGGCTGGCCAAGGGAGTTGACCCGGAGAAATTCGGCGACGAAATTTCCGACTTCGTCCGCTTCAATCCGCCCAAGCCGAAATCGGTAAACGGCAACCTGCTGCGCGGCGTGATCCTGAAGGTGGACCGCTTCGGCAATCTTGTGACCAACATCACGCCTCAGGACGCTCCCATGCTCTTTGGGGCTGAACCGGCTCCATTCAAGATGGTTGTGGGTAAGCACGAGATTACGGAGATCCTGCCCAATTATTCCGAAGGCGCGCCCGGAGCTGTCTTCTTGATCCTGGGCAGCATGGGCTACCTGGAGATCGCTGCCAATCGTGGTTCGGCGGCCAAAATCGTCGGGACCGGCAAGGGCAGTGAGGTCACAATCTCACTGGAAGGCGCTGCCGCCGCCGGGAATGGGAACTAGGAAGATTTGGTAGTCGATAACTTCTGGCTGTCCTTAACCTCGTCATCACAAATGATTACGCAACACGGTGACCGATCGCGCGCGTTTTTGAGCGTCGCACGTAACAAAGCTTTAGGGGTGTTTTAGTCTGGGATGGACGTAGCGTTCTATTTCACCCGTCCATTTCAGGAAGCGCCAAAGATGGCTGCGCTCCCGCCACATGAATTCCCAAAACTCGAGGAACCCGATCTGCTGCATCTTGACCCCGCAGTAGGTCTCTACCCGCCACAGAAGATAGGGGCTGCGCCAGGGGGTTAGCCGATGTCCGCGGGTTGCGTTCCAGAGAAATCGAAGCATGTTGCGCATGGCTGTTCCTGAGTATAGCCCCCGCTGCAGTCTTCAGTCGTCGGCCTTCAGTCCTCAGAGGTCTTCAGTCGAAGGTGCCAAATATTTTAGTTCCAGGTCGAGTCCTTTGCGGCCGAGTATCGCTGACGACTGAAAACCGACGACCGACGACTCCTACCAGTTGAGACCTGCTAAAATCCGCTTTCCATGGCCCACGACCCCCGCCAGAAAGCCGAAGATCACTACTACGCCGCCCTCGACCTGGTCGCGGAGGGCGAACCGGAGCGTGCCTTGGCCGAATACCAGCACTCCCTGGCCGCCGACCCTGCTTTTACCGAAGCCATGCACGGCATGGCCCGGACGCTTCAGGATCTCAATCGCCTGGATGAAGCCATCGCGGTGGCGAAGCGAATCGCCGAACTTGATCCCGATGACGTGCTGGCCTATACCAGCCTGTCGGTGCTATACCAGAAAAAGGGCATGATTCCGGAGGCCGAAGCCGAGGCCAACAAAGCCAGAATTCTGGGATGGAAGCAGCAGCTGAAGAAAACATAGCTTTCAGTTGTCCGCTATCAGCTCTCAGCCTAACCAAATCTGGACAAGACGGCTCTGAGGGCCTTAAAAGCTGAGAGCTGACAGCTGAGAGCTACAGTTCGTATTTCTTCGCCAAATGCCGGAACGAACGATACGAAATCTTCAGCACTTCTGCCGCCCGGGTCTGCACCCCATTCGATTGAGCCAAGGCCGCCAGCAGCAGCGAGCGCTCAATGTCCGCGACGTACTTCTCCATGTCTACGCCTTCGGGTAACACCGAGCTGGAGCCTGCCGAAACGGTGCCGCCCGCCACCCCGACGCCGGCTGCCGCAGCCTTCGCCTTCGACCGTTCAGCCGGGAGTTCGACATTGAGCTCTTCTCCGGTCTCGAGCGCAACCGCCCGCTCGATGGTGTTCTCCAGCTGGCGAACGTTGCCCGGCCAGTCGTAGCCGCAGAGGGCTGCTAGCGATTCGACATTCACCCTCAAAATGCCTTTGCCCGCGGCCGGAGCATATTTCTTCAGGAAATGATTGACCAGCAAAGGAACGTCTTCGCGACGTTCGCGCAGCGCTGGGACTGACACCGGGATCACGCTCAACCGGTAATACAAGTCTTCGCGAAAGGTATTCTCGGCCACCTGCTTGTCGAGATCGCGGTTGGTGGCTGCGATCACGCGCACGTCGATGGGTATCTCTGTTGTGCCTCCCACCGGGCGCACGCTGCGTTCCTGCAGGACTCGCAGCAGTTTGACCTGCATGGTCAGCGTCATTTCGCTGATTTCGTCAAGAAAAATTGTGCCCTGGTCCGCGACCTCAAACAGGCCGCGCTTGTTCTGGTTGGCGCCGGTGAAAGCGCCTTTCACGTAGCCGAACAATTCACTCTCCAGCAGGGTTTCCGGGAAAGCTCCACAGTTTATGGAAACGAACGGCTCGCTGGCGCGGGGTGAGCACACGTGCACGGCCCGCGCCACCAGCTCTTTGCCGGTACCACTCTCGCCGTAGATCAGAATCGTACTTTGCGTGGAAGCCACGGTCCGAATGGTCTGTTTCAGCTTTTCCATGGCGGGGCTGGCGCCCACGATGTTGCCCAGCGAGTTGCGGGTCGCAGCATCCCGTTTGAAAGCAAAATTCTGCCGGCTCAGGGTCATCTTCTCCAGAGCTCGATTGATGGCAAGTTTGATTTCGTCCACCAGACCGGGGGACTTGCGGATGTAATCGGTGGCCCCCCCCGCCTTTACCGCTTCCACCGCCGCCTCATAGTCGTCTACAGCGGTTATCAGGATTACGGCGGAATCGGGCGAAACCTGATGCGCGTAGCGCAGTACTTCGATGCCATCAGTATTCGGCATCTTGATATCGGTGACGACCACGTCGTAGAGGGCGCTTTCGAGTTTTCTCTTCGCATCCTCCCCGGACTTTACGGTCTCGACCTTGTGGCCGTCGCGACGCAGGGCAATGTCCAGCATTTCGCAGATGGAGCGCTCGTCATCGCACACGAGAATGTTACCCATGCGCCCTACCCCCTGTGCTGGCCGCAGCAACGGCCTCCCCGCTGTCGGGAAGGAGCTGTGGTTTCGCCGCTGGCCGTTTCCTCGGCAGGTTGTCTGCCGCCGCCAAGCGGCGCAGGCGGAGGACGAAGACGCTACCCTCCCCGACTCTGGAACGCGCCCACACCTTGCCTTCATGGGCCTGGACGATCTGATACACGATGGCTAAACCCAGCCCGGTGCCGCCTTCGAACTGCGACTGGAATGGCTCGAAGATTTTCTCCACCAGCTGACGGCTCATGCCCGGACCGGTATCGGCGAAGTTGATTTGCCAGTCCTCGCCCGCCTGTTCTACTGAGACGGTGAGCACTCCCCCCGACCTCATGGCGCGGACTGCGTTCTCGCAAAAATTCCAGAACACCTGTTTAATCCTGTCGCCATCGGCCATGGTCAGGGCTTCTTTGAAGTTGTAGTTCCGTTCGACGCGAATGCCCGTGTTCTGCGCCACCAGCCGGTGCTCCAACAAGGTGAGGGTGTCTTCGATCAGGGGCAAAAGGTCGACGGAAGCGAACCGATACTGCTTGCCTCGGGAGTAGGCCAGAAAATCGGTAATGATGCCGTTCAGCCGTTCCGATTCCCGGGTCACAATCTGCAGCAACTGGCGGTGCTCGTCGCTCAGGTCGGCAATGCCGCTCAGCATGCTGACCGAGCCGGCGATCGAAGTCAAAGGATTGCGGATCTCGTGCGCGATCGCGGCGGCCAGCCGTCCCACTGCAGCGAGCCGGTCCTGAATGCGCAAATCCCGCTCCAGGCGCCGGATTTCCGTCAAATCATCGAAGGTGTAGACATAGCCAATCGTCTTACGGCCGGGAACCGAGAGTGTGGTAACCATCACTCGAAGAGTCTTGCAGAAACCATTCGACGCCACAAAGCGCACTTCGCCATGGGAGCGTTCCGAATCGACTGTGGGCAGCGGGTCAAGGAAAAGCTTGCCCACCGGCTGACCCAGGAAATCGCGTTCCGAGCGCTCAAACAACTTTTGTGCAGCGGTGTTCGCCAGAGTGATATAACCGTCGAGCCCGGTGGTGATCAGGCCGCCGCTGATGGACTGAATAATATTTTCGTGCAGCGCCTGAAGATCCTCCAGCGCTCCCCGGGTGTACTTCAGCTTTACGTCGACCTGGCGCAACTTCGCCGCCAGCAACCCCGCCAGATAGGCCACCGCCAGGTAGCCGAACAGATTGACGAAGATGATGGCCTGGAGAGCGCCCAGCCCGGGATGCGTGGTGGAATAGGAAGGAATAATTTCGAAGTACGTCAGCTCCAGGACAGTGACATACAAGATGAACGCCAGCGCCCCGGTCAGGTAGGCCCACACTCGGGGCAACAGAATACAGGCCACAATGATGACCAGCGGATAAAAGAAGTTTAGGGAACTATCCACACCGCCGGTGGCATAGACCACCAGCGTAACCATCACCAGGTCGGCGATGACTTGCAGTAGCGACTGAATGCGGCGTTCTTCCCAGAAGGAAAGCACGAGCAGATAAAAAACTGAAATGGCGTACCACAACAAAACCACACTGATGAACAAACGCAGGGGAAAGGGATTCGGAGTGAGCCGGGCAATGGCCAGCTCGATTCCAAACAGCAAGGTCAAAATAATGATTCGAACCTTGACCAGCCAGGCCAGCCAAAGCCGCTCATCGAAAATGGATTGCATGCGAGATCCAGATCCCCGAACAACGCTTTCCGCCCACCTATTCTGTTCATGGCTCCCAGGCCATGGGTGGAGTGAGAAGAACCTCTATGCCGGAGCAAGCTGCGGCAGGTTGTGCGCCGCCGCGGCCGTTCCTGGCTGATCGGTAACTAGCACACCAACTCAGCCCGCCAGCTTGGCGATCATCGAGAACAGAGGCATGTACAGCGAAATGACGATGCCCCCGATCATGACGCCCAACAGACCGATGATGACCGGTTCCAGCATGGCCAGCATATCCTTGGTGGCGGAGTCGACTTCGTCTTCGTAGAAGTCGGCAATTTTCTGCAGCATCGCATCCATGGCGCCCGTAGCTTCGCCGACGCCGATCATCTGCGTCACCATGTTGGGAAATACTCCCGATTCCCGCAGCGGATCGACGATGGTGCGGCCTTCTTCGATGGCCTTGCGCACCTTCATCAGTGCCTCTTCGAGCACGGCGTTTCCCGAGGTCTTGGCCGTAATGCTGAGGCCTTCCAGGATGGGCACGCCCGACGTAATCAGGGTTCCCAAGGTACGGGTAAAGCGCGCCACCGCGATTTTGCGCAGCAGCACACCCAGAATGGGCAATTTAAGCAGCGTGTAGTCGAAGTAGTACCGGCCCTTGGGATTTTTCCGAATTTGCTTCAACCCGAAAACGATGCCGGCAATGCCGACGATAAAAAACCACCAGAACTGGCCGACAAACGCGCTTA
Organism: uncultured Terriglobales bacterium; assembly: GCA_955652395.1. Taxonomy (GTDB): domain Bacteria; phylum Acidobacteriota; class Terriglobia; order Terriglobales; family Acidobacteriaceae; genus JAIQFF01. The sequence goes on from CATPBJ010000155.1 coordinate 22,495, forward strand.
GTCCCATCACAATGCGAGTGGGCAAAGGCAGGGCGACGCCCAGGCCGATAAACAGGTTGGAGAAAATCGGAACCACCCACTTCAGCAACGCGCCGACAATCAGGAAAGCCAGGCTGACCACCGATACCGGGTAGATCAAAGCGGACTTGACCGCCGCCCGCAACTTGACCGCTTTCTCTATGTAGATCGCCAACCGCTGCAGGATGATGTCCAGAATACCGCCGGTTTCGCCGGCCTCAATCATGTTGGTAGTGAGGTCGTCGAAGATCTTGGGATAGAGCTTCATCGCGTTCGCCAGAGTGGCGCCGCCTTCTACCGTGGTGCGCACGCCAGTCAGGGTCTTTTGGAAAGCCGGGTTCTCCTGGTTTGCGGCCAGAATCTCCAGACACTGCACCAGGGGAAGACCAGCGTCGATCATGACCGAGAACTGCCGGAAGAAAATGGCAATGTCCTTGACCTTGACTTTGCCCATACCGAAGGTGGGCATGACGAATTCTTTGCCCTTTTCCCGGATGGGCCCTGGCGTGATACGCTCGCGCCGCAACTGGCTGGTCAGTGATTGTTTGTTGATCGCAGTCCGCTCGCCGCTGACTTTCTGACCGGCCTCATTCTTCCCTGAAAACGTGAAAACTGGCATGGTACGTCTCCTCGCTACAATTCGTTTTTTCGTGGGCCCGCCTTCGCGGCGTCTCGGACCCGCTTGCTGCTCCGCCCCCTGATACCCCCGCCAGCGACGGGGACGGACGTTCTTACTTCGCCGCTAGCGCTTGCTGGGAGCGGCACCCTTGGCCATGGCGGGAGGCTGGTTGCGATTTAGGCCTGCGCCACGGTTGATCATTTCCGTCAACTCGTCGGTGTTGCTGGATCGCGCCATGGCCACTTCCAGCGTGATCTTTTTCTGGAAATACGCTGTCGCCAGCGCCTGGTTAAACGTCTGCATTCCGAACTTGTCCTGACCGGACTGCATGGAAGAGTAGATCTGGTGGATCTTGTCTTCGCGGATCAAGTTGCGGATCGCTGCATTCGGAACCATGATCTCCATGCACATGGCACGGCCCTTGCCGTCTGCCGTGGGCAGCAGGCTTTGGCACATGATGCCTTCCAGCACCAGCGACAGCTGCGCCCGGATCTGGGGCTGCTGGTGGGCCGGAAACACGTCGATGATACGGTTGATGGTTGAAGACGCCGAGTTGGTGTGCAGCGTGCCGAAGGTAAGGTGACCGGTTTCGGCGATGCGCAATGCCGACTCGATGGTTTCCAGATCGCGCATTTCGCCGATCAGCACCACGTCCGGGTCTTCACGGAGAGCGGCGCGTAGCGCATCCGCAAAACTCTTGGTGTCAGCGTGCAATTCGCGCTGGTTGACCACGCAGTTCTTGTTCATGTGCACGAACTCGATCGGGTCCTCGATGGTGAGGATGTGGTCGTGCCGCTCGCTGTTGATCTTGTCGATCATGGCGGCCAGGGTGGTCGACTTGCCCGATCCGGTCGGCCCCGTCACCAGCACCAGTCCGCGAGGCTTATCGCACAATTTGGTCACGATGGCGGGAAGTCCCAGCTGGTTGAATGACTTGATCTCGAACGGAATCAGACGGAAGACCGCCGAGGTGGCGCCGCGCTGGTTGAAGGTGTTGGCGCGGAAGCGGGCCAGGCCCTTCAGACCGAAGGAGAAGTCCAGTTCGAGGTTTTCCTCGAAGCGATGCTTTTGCGAGTCGGTCATGACGCTGTAGGCTAGTTGCTTAGTTTCAGCCGGCGTCATCTGCGGCAGGTCGAGCGGCACCAGGTGTCCGTGCACGCGAATCTGCGGCGGTGAGTTGGTGGTGATGTGGAGGTCGCTTCCCCCCATCTCCAACAGCCTTTTCAACAGATCACTTAACGAAAGCGACATAGTTTCCCCTTCCCTTCCCGAACTTTAATGAATTGTCTCGCGTGCCACTTCTTCCAGCGTGGTCTGGCCGGCGGCGACTTTGATCAGCCCGCTGCGACGGAGCGTAATCATGCCCCGCTCAATCGCTTTTTTCTTCAATTCGAGCGCCGAAGCGCCCACCAGGACCAGTTCCTTGATTTCGTCATCCACTTCCATCACTTCGTACAAGCCGGTCCGCCCTTTGTATCCGGTGTTGTTGCAGACGCCGCAGCCCTTGCCCTTTTGAATCTTCACGGTCTTGGCTTCTTCCGGCGTGTAGCCTTCTTCGATCAGCGCCTGCACCGGCATGTCAATCACTTCGGCGCATTCACGGCATATCCGGCGTACGAGTCGCTGCGCACAAATGAGGTGGACCGAGGTCGCGACCAGGAAGGGTTCAATACCCATGTTCATCAAGCGCGTGATGGTCTCCGGAGCGCCGTTGGTGTGCAGCGTGGACAGCACCAGGTGGCCGGTGAGGGCCGCCTTGATGGCAATTTCCGCGGTTTCAAAGTCGCGGATTTCACCGACCAGGATGATGTTCGGATCCTGCCGCAGGAAAGCGCGAAGCGCCGCCGCGAAGTTCAAGCCGATCTGTTCCTTCATCTGCACCTGGTTGACTCCGGCCAACTGAAATTCGACCGGATCTTCGGCGGTCATGATGTTGGTGTCCGGCGTATTCAAGCGCGCAATGGACGAGTAAAGAGTGTTGGTTTTGCCCGATCCCGTGGGGCCGGTCACCAGCACCATGCCGTAGGGCTTCAGAATGGCCTTCTCAAACTTGGTCAGTGATTCCTGCTCGAAGCCGAGCTTGGTCATGTCGAGGCGCAGGTTTTCCTTGTCCAGCAAACGCATGACGATCTTTTCGCCCCACAGCGTGGGCAGCGTGCTGACGCGGAAATCGAGCTGCTTCTTGCGCCCGCCCAGACTCATCTTCAGCATGATGCGGCCGTCCTGCGGCAGCCGCTTTTCGCTGATGTCCAGCTTCGACATGATCTTCACGCGAGAAATGATGGCATCCTTCAACTTGAGCGGCGGTGACATGATGCTCTGCAGTACACCGTCAATACGGAAGCGCACACGAAATTCCTTTTCGTACGGTTCCATGTGAATATCGCTGGCGCCGCGTTTCACCGCATCGGTCAACACCAGGTTGACCAGCTTCACGATGGGAGCTTCGTCGGCCGCCCTCTCCAGGTCGGCCAGTTCCATTTCCGCTTCTTCCGACTGCAGTTCGACGTCAGCATCGCTGACCTCGGTCATGGACTGCATGACCTGCTCGAGATCTTCCTGCTGCGTGGTGCCGTATGCCTTTTCAATGCCTTCCAGAATCGAACTTTCGGACGCAACCACCGGCTCGATGTTGAAGCCGGTCATGAACTTGATATCGTCCATGGCGAAGACGTTGGTTGGATCCACCATGGCGATGGTCAACGAAGCCCCGACGCGGCTCAAAGGCAGAATCTGGTAACGCTTCGCAGTCTCGAATGGAATCAGCTTTACGACCGAGGGATCAATTTCAAAGTAGGAGAGATTGATGGCTGGAACGCCGTACTGCCGGGAGAGAAAGTTGGTGACGTCCTCATCCGTCAGGAAGCCCAGCTTGACCAGAGCCGAGCCCAGGCGACAGTTGGTCTCTTTCTGCACCTTTGTCGCCTGCTCCAACTGTTCTGTGGTAATGACCTTCTCTTTGACAAGAAGATCACCCAGCCGTTGAGACATACCTCGATCTCCTATCTGCGTCAGATGAGCTCGGTCTGCGAATGCGGCGCGACTGCAGCTGCTTTTCGAGGGGAGAAGTTGCAGCCTATCGCGTTGACAGAAATTGTCAACGTAACGGGGTTACGGCACCAGTAACTTTAGTTCTACCGACCTTTATGTGTCGTCCGTAACTTACAGAAAAAACATCCGCAGGAACCGCTCAAAATGTGGCGAAACGCGATAGTGCAGTACAAAAATAGGACAGGGCTGTAACGGTACTTCGGTAACTGGTGGGGACTTTTACTTAGCGGTATTCCGAGCAAGATCGGATTCGATCTGCTTCAACAAGTCGGGATGAATACGGATGATCGAATAACGGCGTTTGTGCGCACGAACGTCCTCGGGATTTCCCAGGTCCATGAATCCACTCTCGCCCCTGTAGCCTTCGAGAACGCGATTCACTTTGTCCGTGGAACAGCCCCAGCGCTCCGCCAGAATGTCAGGAGAGTGGTAGAACAATTCGGCGCTGTCGATGTCGAGGCGACGTGGACTTTTCTTCTCTCGCACTTCGGTTAGGCTTGGCGACAGGCACGTGAATTGGTCCCCGGTTAGAACAATCATCTCGTCTCCTGACGCGCAGTCATGATGTGCCTGCTGGTGGATCTCCCTGGGCAAACCTGCCGCTGGCCTCAGGCCGCTATCGTCGGCTCAGCGATATCTCTAGGTCTCGGAAGCCAGCTACCAATCTTCTCCATTAGGCATCCGCGCCATTCGCCTCCAGGTAATCAGTCACGTCGTAGTGCTCCACTCCGTCAGCATCCTGCGTGAAGCATGCCAGGTGCCAAGCCCGTGCTGGATACAGGTATTGAGAACATTGTTGGCGTAGTCCTGGCCAGCGACATCACTGTCGGGCAGGATGATGATCTTCTTGCGTTCTAAATCCGCGATGAACTTGTCTCTCCACGTTCCAGCATCGCCAGACGTGGTGGCCACGACGTAGTTATCCAGTCCCCACGCTTTCAAAGCTGCGTTCACGCTGTCGGCGGCTTTCTCACCCTCAACAACCACGACTGTGTCAACGAACTGGAGCTTGTCCAGGTTGTGGAGCATGTAAAGCGCCTTCTCGTCCAGGTCTTTCCACTTGAAACCTCCGCCTGGCTTACGCTGTGTCTGATCGAAGATCTTGCCTCCGGGTTCGTCGTAGCCCTTGAAGCGCTTCAGTTTGACAACAAAGCCGTGCCGATCTCGGTACTCGTACACCTTCACACAATTCTTAAAGGGATCGATGTACTGCGAATAGCCATTCAAGCTGGCGATGTACTGCAGTGCCTCCTGTCTGCTGGTTGGTCCAGCGATACCGCGCACATGCGCTACCAGGTCACTGAGCGTGCCTGTTTTCTTACAACCGAAGCAATTGAAACCACCCAGGCCATTTGCGTAAACACGGCAGGATGGACCTGGATCTGGATGGTAAGGACAGGAGATCCGGTAAGCGTCACGACCCTGGTACTCACCTAACGCGAAGTCCACGCCCAATGACTGGAACAGCTTCTCCATGTACCCAGGCGTCGTCAGGTCGATGTTGTAGTTGGTTGGATCGCAGGGTAAAAACAACTACGGTCCCAGATGAGTTCATATGGCCGGTTTTTGAAGTGACCTTACATGGCCGCTCTTGAGGTGACCACCGAGGCGCGTTTCGGCAGACTGGTCGCTATTCGTCCAGTTGGACGCACGAAGAAATACCACACGATGTGAACGGCATCCCTACAGCATCCCTACGAAATGGCTATATCATTCCTATCTCATTCTTGCTAGATCCTAAGCGCATACTCCGCCTTGGCTTTGCTTCAGGATGGTGATGTTGGGTCGGCGTCTTTCCAGCTTATTGCGGCAACCCGATCCGGCGCAACAGGTCGGTGTAGCGAGGATCGGAGTGCAGGAACTCAAAAACTGGCTCTGTTCCGATATCGACAAGTTCGGCGTCGCGCGCCTGATAGGCGTTTCCCAACCACTCTAATGCATGGTCTTTCTCCCCAAGACGGGCATACATTGCTGCGACTTCAAAGGACGATACATATTGGTGGGTGGATTGACCAAGCATATCGTCGAGGAAGGCTTGCAATGCGCCTTTGTAACCCGACCGCGAATATGCTTTCCTAATCAGTTCTGCGGTACGCGGGTCTCCGTAAGCAAGGTATGCCTTTTGCCACTCTACGACCGCCTCCTTGTACATCCCTTTGCGATCATAAGCATTTCCGAGACCGGCGTGGGCCGAGCCAAAGTTCGCGTCCAGTTCCAATGTCTTCTGGTACTGCTCAATCGCGCGCTCGTACTGCCGCGCATAGTACAGCCCATCGGCTACATTGGTATTGCCGATCAGGCTTAGCGGCTCGAGTGCCAACGCTTGTTTGTGCCGGGTTGCGCCCTCCTCGAATCGCTGCATGGAGTAAAGAAAAAGAGGATACATTCCATGACCAAAGCCGGAGTTGGGTTCCAGCTCAATCGCGCGTCGAAATTCCTTCTCTGCTTCGGGGAAATTCCAGTCGTACCTCCACAAGACCCATCCCAGAGCCGAATGAGCTTCAGCCACCGAATCGTCCAGCTGCAGGGCTTTGGTCGACGCCGCCTTCGACTTCGGCATCATCTCCCGGGGAGGATTGCTATATGCAAGTTCGTGGTAGGCGTCCGCCAAACCGGCATAAGCCAGGGCGTAGGTTGGATCTTTATCGATGGCTTGCTGGAAATAATCGAGCGCCTTCTTCATATCATCGTCAGTGAACTTGTTCCAGTAGTAGCGGCCCTTCAGGTAGAGGGTGTAGGATTCTCCACTTTCGGTGTCCTGCCTTGTGAGTTTTTGCCTGTCTTCCGGGGTGAGCCGCAATCGCAATCTCTCAGAAATGTCCCGAACAATTTCCTGTTGGACCGCAGAGATATCCGAAAGTTTACGGTCGTATTGCGCGCCCCAGATCTCGGAGCCGTCGCTTGCGTTGACCAGTTCCGACTGGAGGTGAATGCTGTCGCCGTGCTGAACCAGGGTTCCGACCAGGACGGCCCTCACTTTCAGATCGCGGCCCACATTTTGCGGATCGCTGGCGCGTCCCTTATAGCGGAACACAGTGCTGCGTGACATAACCCGCAGTTGCGGAAGCTGGGAAAGGCTGTGAATCAAGCCTTCGGTGATGCCGTCGCAAAGGTACTCCTCATCCGGATTTCCGTTAGTGTTCACGAAAGGCAGGACCGCAACCGAATCGACGAGGTTGGTAGAGCGACTCCAATAGTACTTACCTCCTGCGATAAGCGTTCCGGCCAGAAGAATAGTAGCGGCGATGGTCACCGCGGCCTTCCTGGTAAACCATCCAGCTGCAGGCGGAATCGAGGCAGCGGCGCTTCCACCGACTGTTTTCCCCGATTCAGAATCACGCTTCAGACGCTTGAGATCAGTCCTCAGCTCGGCGGCGGATTGACAGCGGATATCACGATCTTTCTCCAACGCCTTGCTGATGATCTCTTCCAGCCTAGGTGGTGCGTCAGGGTTCAGCTTTAAGATTGGTGCGGGTTCGCGATTGAGGATCGAATCGAAGATCACCCCGGAGGTGTTGCCTCGAAACGGAAGCAGTCCCGTGGCCATCTCGTACAACACCGTCCCAAACGAGAACAAGTCGGTTCGCGTGTCGAGTTCTTTGCCTCTGACCTGCTCCGGAGACATGTAAGAGACCGTGCCCAAGGCCGTCCCGGGACTGGTGAGATTTTCCGCCACATCGATGGTGGGGGCGCTCTCGGTGGCTCTCTCAGGCCTCACGGAAAGTTTGGCCAGCCCGAAATCAAGAATCTTGGCCTGCCCGCGAGTGGTTACGAAGAGGTTCGCGGGCTTAATATCGCGATGGATAATGCCTTTGGAGTGGGCCGCGCCAAGTGCATCCGCGATCTGTATCCCCAGATCGAGCAGGGTTTCCATCTCTACTGGCCTGCCGCTGATCATATGCCGGAGGGTCTCGCCTTCCAGCAGTTCCATGGCGATGAAGGCTCGTCCATCCACTTCATCAATTTCGTAAATAGTGCAGATATTCGGATGGTTCAGGGCAGAGGCAGCTTTAGCTTCCCGCTGGAAACGGCTAAGGGCTTGGGGATCGTGGGCGAGCTCGTCGGGCAGAAACTTGAGGGCGACAAACCGGCTAAGCTTCACATCCTCGGCCTTGTAGACCACTCCCATCCCGCCTCCACCCAGCTTCTCCACAATTCGGTAGTGCGAGATGGTTTGGCCGATCACGAAGTGGACCTGCTCAGGGTTGCCATGTTAGGGACGCTCTGGAGAGAAGTCAACGCGAAGGGGGTAGTATGGAAATGGATATGGATATGGATAGGAAACAACACCCCCCTTACAGTGGGTGGCGCGCTGCGTCGGTATACCGGCTCA
>CATPBJ010000156.1 GCA_955652395.1 uncultured Terriglobales bacterium
CAATAACACTATTGGGGTTTCTCCGCAAGGCTTCATTGCAGCTTCTCGTACTCCGCCTTGGCTTGCTTCAGGATGGGAATGTCGGGGTCGGCGTGTTCGGGCTGGCAGGCGTGCAGCCTCAAAAATTGTCTACGATCCAGACATTGCTACCGACCGTGGGTGCTGGAATTGCCACATATTTCCCGTTGTGCGAAGGAATGGCCCAAGTGGCCTGGAAGTTCTTCACTTGCCAGAGTGAGTGCGCATTCCCCATCAAGTCCACGTACAACAGAGTGGACAGGCGGCCGGTAGGGTTGCTGGAAACGAAAAAGCCTTTTCCGTCCGCCGCCCAGTCCAGGGACGTGAAACTGTTCCAATCTTTTACTGTGATCTCGCGAGTGGGCCGACCTGAGAGCGAGATCAACCGAATCCGGTTATCGCCGGCGCTGAAGGTGACGACGGCAATGGAAGTTCCGTCTGGAGAAAGCCCCGAGTTCCACCCGTTTGCCGACTCCTCAAGCTTCGCCACTTCGCGCAGATTGCCTTTCACTGAATCAAACACCGAGAAAACAAACTGCTTCGGTTCTGCTTGGTTTAACACGCAGATCGCGTTAGATGCGCGCGAGCACTGGTAATTGACGATGTAGGGAGCTTCCAGCACGGTCTGCGGTGGGCCTCCGCCGATAGGCACTCGCATCAGGCGCACAGCTTGCGTGGGACTTTGAAGTACATTTGCCCTGGATAGCTCCGACCGCCGCTGGCCACCATTGTCACTCGAATTCGGTGGTATCAAATATAGGATCTGAGAGCCATCGGAATTCAGCCGCGAAATGGTTTTTTGCTCTGGACCGAAAACCAGCATTTCAGCAGAGGTTTCATCAATCTTTTGCCGGAAAATGTTATAGATGTTACTCGTGCCAGTTCGGTTCGAGGTGAACAACACCGCACTATCGTCAGCCGTCCAGTCGAAGGGAAGGTCATCGGCATCGTCAAGCGTAAGGCGGCGGGGCGTACCGAGTCGCGGCCCCTTGGCGAAGAATTCCGCGAGATAAACATCGAGTTGTGGTTTGAACCGGCTAAATACAAGATGCTTGCCATCGGCGGTGACGCTGGGCTGATCTACGAAGTCGTCACCGGTTGTGATTCTGGAAGGAATTCCGGTGAGATGGCCGGTACTCGAGTCCATACCTACGGCCCAGAAATTCGAGGTGTTCCTGCTCGGTGGCGGTTCGTCCACCGCGTAAAGGAGTCGCCCATCCGCCAGCCATTTGAAACCGAAATTGAGCCGTGGCTCCGAGATGACCACACTCCTGGTCCCGTGCTCCAGATTGAAGAGTTCGACCTCGGCTTGAATGCTGAAAGCTCCATAGCGAAACTTCTGGTACGCGATCCAGCGCCCGTCCGGGGACCAGGCCGGCGAAGCAAACACTGTTCCATCCTCGGAGAGTGAAATGATCTTGCGCTGATCGGTTCCGTCCGCCCGCATGAGCCAGATTTCCTGGCCGGTTTCTCCGAATCCCGCTGACTTGAGGTACGCGATTTGTGAGCCATCGGGAGACACCGAAGCTGACCAGCCCTCGTCACTGATCTGCCGTGGGTTTCCGCCCAGGATGGACAACACCCAAAGACCCATCTTGGTGGCCTGCGACGATGACCAGGCGGCCAGCAATTGTGTGCTGTCTGGATACCAGCCCAGGAATTGAACATTAGTATTCTTCGACAACAAAGGGTGCACTTCTCCTGTGGACATCAGACGCAAGTAGGTGCCGGTCTTGTCGGAATAGGCCAGGTACTTTCCGTCGGTAGAGATCGCAGAGGCGGAGATTGGATTCTCGGTCGGATTTGAGGTTAAGCGTTCTGGAGTGGCCAGCGGTTGCGACATTCTGGACCGCGACGCCTGATGCCACGCGAACCATCCCACGACCAAACCGGCGAGCACTAAACCGGCCAAGGCGGCCCCGGCGACCTGCCACTTCCTGGTAGAAGGGCCGGAGCCAGTGCTCAGCGGCACCTGGGTTGAGATTCGTCCGGTTTCCGTGTCCCGCTTCAGGCGCTTGAGGTCGGCCCTCAGTTCCGCGGCGGACTGGCAGCGGATCTCGCGATCTTTCTCCAGTGCTTTGTTGATTACTTCTTCCAGCTTGGCAGGAACTCCTGGATTCAAGCGCACGGGAGCAACAGGCACCCGATTCAGAATCGCGTCGAAGATCACTCCTGAGGTATCGCCACGGAAAGGCAGCATTCCCGTGCACATCTCATAGAGAACCGCGCCGAAAGAGAACAGATCCGTGCGGGGATCGAGTTCTTTTCCCCGGACCTGCTCCCGGCTCATGTAAGCCACGGTTCCAATCGCAACTCCGGGGCTGGTCAGGTTTTCGTCGAGGGTCGCTGTGGGCGCGGAAGTTGCTGCTGTCATCTCTGGCTTGAGGGTGAGCTTGGCCAGCCCGAAGTCGAGTACCTTGGCCTGACCCCGCCCGGTGACGAAGATGTTTGCGGGCTTGATGTCGCGATGCACGATGCCTTTGCTATGGGCGGCATCCAGAG
>CATPBJ010000157.1 GCA_955652395.1 uncultured Terriglobales bacterium
ACACCCGGACACGAGCCTTCTCATCCTGGGTGCGTGCGGAGTGTCCTTAGGCTCCCTGACGGCAGCTTCAGGCATCTATTTCAAAGCTCGTGCACTCCAGTCTCCCGCCACAACCTCCGGGCCCTCGGGAGAACCCAAGAAGTCAGCGCGACGGGTCCGTGGCGGTTGCGACATTTGTCATGGGGACTTGCCGGTGATCCATTGCAAGGTCCACCAAGTCCACCTTTGTACGGAATGTCTAGGACAACACTATGATTTCCGGACCTGCAGTTATGTGCCCAGCACCCGCGGGGCCGCCGCGAAGGCCAAGAACATGGCCAAGGCGCGCGGCGCGTAGTCTGCTCGAATGCCCTGACGTTTTCAAGTTGTGCAATGGGAAGGACACGACTTCAGTCGTGCCCTAAGTGTCTCTAACGGAACCGCGCTTCAGCCGCTGCGGTTCGCTCTTTCATCGACAGCACCGTTCTTGCTCCGCGATGACTCCCAAGCAGGCTACCGACCCTGAACCAGCCGAGCCTTGCTCGGCCTGGACGGGGCGTGGCCCCGTCTCCACACGGCCCGCGGCGGTTCCGGCTAATTCTGCCGAGGAGCGTAGGACCTGACCGATAGTCTTCCCGTGTATCATCGTTTTACTCGTGGAAACTGTTCAGGAGGGATGCGCTTGCCCCAGATCAATGCCATCTTTTGGGACGTGGGCGGAGTATTGCTCACCAATGCCTGGGACCGCTCCCAAAGGGAGCGCGCGCTCGAGCAATTCAAGATCGACCAAGCGGAGTTCCTGGACCGCCACGAGATGCTGGTTTCTTCGCTGGAGCGCGGCAAGATTGGCTTCGACGAATACCTGGATCGGACTATCTTCTATCGTTCCCGGCCCTTTGCCCGGGAAGTCTTCAAGGACTACGTGTTTTCGCTATCGCAACCGCACCGCGGGGTTCTGGCGGTGGCGGAACAACTGGCCAAGTCGGGCAAGTATTTCATGGCGACCATCAACAACGAGTCCAAGGAACTGAACCAGTACCGCATTCAGACCTTCGGCCTGCGCGAGATCTTCTCCGTGTTTGTCAGCTCCTGCTTCGTGGGCTTACGCAAGCCGGAAGCCGGAATTTACCGGCTGGCGCTGGAAGTGACGCAGAAGGCGCCGGGAGACTGCTGCTTCATCGACGATCGCGCCCTGAACCTCGAGGCCGCGCGGCAACTGGGAATGCATACCATCGAGATGCAGGATGTGGAGCAGTTGCAGCGGGAGTTAAGGAAGCTGGAAGTGGAAATCTGACTTGTTGCTCTTCTCGACCTCAACCAAAGCCTATGGCTTTTGCAACGGCCCGGCCATGTGGGTTCCCGATGCCACGCCCGACTTCACCACCGATTCCGCCGCGCCCCCAAGACTCAGGTCGCTGGACCAGCTATCGGCCACAATCTTCCACTCGCCATTGGCTTGACGATTGAGCAGAACCAGATACTTGCCTCGCTCCTCACGGCGTTTGCCCACGGCGCTTGGGACCAGCGACTTACAGCGCCCGGCCTCGTAACCGTAGTCGCCAAACAATTCTGCCCGCTGAGGATCCATTTCCACTTCACTCATCCCGGCATCGAGCAGTCCGAAGAAAAATTCGCGAATCGCGGCCGCGCCACGCACCGCCGGAACATTGGGCCGCAGCACGGTGGCATCCGGAACATAAAGATCCACCAGGTCATCCAGTTGTTTCGTGTTGCAGGCCAGCGCCCAATCCTGGGTGGTCTTGCGGAGAGCAGTTTCCGCTCGGCTCAGCGACGCCCCACCCAGCGGGGCCCGCACCCGGGCGATGTCGCGACCGGCAGTGCCAACGTTGGCCGGCCGCAGATCGGGACTTGCCGCTGGCTCCATGCCGCCGGCAGACGAGAAATAATGGTGGTGATAATGATGATGGTAGTGATGGTCGCCCGGTGGTTCAGCTATCGGCTTGGTATTCGGAGGCCCAGTTTCCCCGCCCTCCTGCGCTTTCAGCAAGGCAACGCCGCAGTTGGCGCAATAGCTGTTTCCCTTGCGATTTGCGCTTCCGCAAGCCGTGCAAATCTGTCGGCCCGCGCTTTCAGGTTCAGAAGTCACTTTCACGGATTCTTCCACGCTTTGCTCCAGGGCGAACTGCTGCATGGCCCGGAGCACACCAGTCTTGGATTGAACGAGCAGTGATTGAGCGACCAGTTTGGGATCATCCATTGCCTGCCTGTGTCCCCGCCTTCCGGTCTTAGCTCAACACAGTCGGCCCAACAACCAGCCCAAGACAACTACCGGCCCAAGACAACTACCGGCCTCACTGATTCTAGTCGAAAACTTTCCTAGCGACTGGAAAACTCCACCTTGGCTTCTGCCTCGGTTGGTACACCGTTGCACAGGGCGGGACGATAGCGCCAAAAGCGCACCGCATCAAGGATGGTACGGTCTTCGTTGGGCCCGGCGCTTTCCAGAATCAGCGCGCTATGCACTCGGCCGTCAGTCCCAATGACGAAGCTGACGCTGACTTTCGAATTCAGATCGGTTTCGTCCAGCAAAGGATCCGGCGTCGCCAGCGCCTGGGGAGGCTGAACGGCTCCGCATTCTGCCCGAGCGGTGGGGTGCGCCATGGCGGCGTATTCCGAGTCGTGTACGGCGGAACTCCACACGTGATGTTCCCGTTCGGCCAGCGAAACCACCCCTCCTGCAATCTGCTCGGGAACGGACCCGATCGAGGCGAAGCACAGGGCCGGTAGCGAAAGAATCCCGACCAGAAACCACAATCTGCGAAGCGACATATTGCTCATTTCCCTCGCGGAGGGTGGCGGCTAACCACGCTCCGATATGCCTAAGTCGAGGGGCAATCGACATGCCAAGCGGGGTCACCTAAGTAGTTGATACAAAATGATTGAGGTGGCAGCGAGGCAGGCCTCACGAGAACAAAGTGAAAATCGTTGCAGTTTGTGAGGGGCGCGAATGTTGGTCGTAGGCGAGTGTGACAAAATATGTCAAAGTCTGCCCGCGGATTTCGCAGAGCGAGTACCACGAGTTCTCCGCCACTACGGCAGGACCACGGTCGAGGGGGAAGCGGTCACAGTACGGTGATCTATGATCCAGGCTGATTTTTCGGTTACATTGGGGCCAAGCCATCTTCTGCTCAAAGGTTCGAACCAGGGGGATTTATCCTGTTCTCTCATCGGCTGTCATCGTTCCAGGCGTCATCGCTTACGCTGCGAATTCTGTGGATCGGGCTACTTTGGCTGGCCACGCCGCTGGCGCTGTTTGCTCAGGATTCGGCGCCCCGCCAGCTCTCCGGCGTTGTCAGCGATCAGACGGGCGCTGCAATTGTTGGCGCCAAGGTAGTCTTCGGCAGTGGTTCTCGGTCGGCGACACTCACGGACGACCGCGGAGGCTTCGTTTTTTCGCAACTCACGGCGGAGTCCGGAGTGGTGAGAGTTTCCGCGTCCGGATTTCAGGTCCGCAGCGTCGACTGGCGCGGGGGTGCCGAACTACTTCAGATTGTGCTGCTGCCCGCTTCAGCAGCTGAGCAAGTGACGGTCACGGCCAATCGCATCGGTGTGCGGGCAGTCGAAAACGCAACCAGCGTTACCATCCTATCTACGCAGGATCTGGAAACCACAGCCGCGTTCCGGACTGACGACATCCTACGGCTGGTGCCGGGATTCAGCCTTTTTCGTCGCACCACCAGTCGTGCGGCGAACCCGACCACGCAAGGCGTCTCCCTGCGGGGCCTGGGGGCAAGCGGCGCCAGCCGTGCGCTGGTGCTGAGCGACGGCTTCCCTTTGAACGATCCCTTCGGCGGGTGGGTCTATTGGAACCGTGTGCCGCGCGTGAGTATTGGCAGCATCGAAGTGGCCAGCGGCGGCGCATCCCATCTCTACGGGTCAGATGCGCTGGGCGGAGTCATCAATATTATTCGGACGCCTGTCGACCGGAACGCGATTTCCCTGGAAGCCGCCTACGGCAATGAGGACTCACCAGACCTCTCTTTGGCCGCCAGCAGAAGCATGGGATCGTGGGCCATCGGACTGACCTCGGAACTTTTCCGGACCGACGGATACATTGCGGTGCCCTCTGACTTGAGGGGCACGGTGGATACGCCCGTCAACTCGCGAGATGCGAGCGGCGAGCTCACCGTGCGGCGCAAGTTTGGCGATCGTGGCAGTATCTTCGTTCGTGGGTCCCTCTTTGGCGAATCACGGCACAACGGCACTCCACGGCAAACTAACAGCACCACCATTCGCGAACTCGGCCTCGGCGCGAACTGGGACGGTCACGAACTGGGCGCTCTTACACTGCATGGCTACGCCAGCCGCCAGAGCTTGAACCAGTCTTTCTCGTCGATCGCTTCCGACCGCAACAGCGAGAGCCTGACTCGCACCCAGAAAGTTCCCGCCCAGCAAGTAGGATTTTCCGTCCAATGGCAACACACTCTGGGGACGCGCCAGCACCTGGTGGCGGGACTGGAGGAATCGGACGTTCACGGCCAGACCGATGAGCAAGGATTCTTCGGCGGCGCTCCCACCAGCACCTCCGCGGGCGGAGGGCGCGAGGTAAATTGGGGCGCGTATCTCGAGGACATCGTCCGAGTGACCCCAAGCTGGATGCTGACGGCGAGCGGGCGGGTGGACCACTGGCAGAACTTCGACGCTTTCGCGCCACCCAATCCTGCGAAACCGCTCGGCTCGACCCCTCTTCCCGATCGCAGCGAGACCTTCTTCAGCCCTCGCCTGGCCCTTCTGCACAAGCTCACCAGCAATGTGTCCCTCACGGCTTCGGGTTACCGCGCCTTCCGCGCGCCAACTCTGAATGAACTCTACCGTGGCTTTCGGGCGGGCAACGTGTTTACCGAATTCAACCCCAACCTTGGTGCGGAACGACTGACGGGTGCGGAAGGCGGGGCTATCGTCACCGGCTGGGATCAGCGCATAATGCTGCGCGGGAATTTTTTCTGGAATCAGATTACGCGCCCCGTGGCCAACGTCACCTTGACCACAACTCCCAGCCTAATCACCCGGCAGCGCCAGAATCTGGGAAGCACGCGTTCACAAGGAGTAGAACTGGAAGCCAGCGGACGCCTGAGCAGTTCGGTCACTCTCTCCGGCGGTTACCAATACACCGACGCCACGGTCACCAGTTTCACTGTTGACCCAGCCCTGGCCGGACTGAACCCGAGTCTGGTCGGCTTCGATGTTCCGCAAGTTCCCCGCCATCAGTTCACTTTCCAGGCCAGCTACTCCCGGCCTTTTATTCTTCTTGGAGTGCAGGGCCGCTTCGGAGGGAACCAATTCGACGACGATCAGAACACACTTCTGCTGAGACGTTATTTCACGCTGGATGCCACCGCATCCCACACCCTACGACACGGGGTGGCATTGTTTGTCGCCTTGGAGAATCTGACGAACCGGCGCTACGATGTGGGCCGAACTCCGGTGCTCACCGTCGGCCCACCGATTCTCGCACGGGCGGGCCTGCGGCTGCAATTTGGCGCGAGGTAGGTCACTTTCCCGCAGCCAGCTCGGCCACCGGACCCTTGCCCGTCACAGTTGTACAACGCGCAGTAAACCCCTTCGCCCCCGCCTCAAATCCTCCCGCGCACTATGCCCAGACGCGGTAGATCCAGTTGCTACTGGACGGAGCTGCCTACTGACGAGAAAACGTTGTTGGCATTGCTGCCCACCAAACGTATGGTGCCGACCACAA
>CATPBJ010000158.1 GCA_955652395.1 uncultured Terriglobales bacterium
AAAATGACTAGGCCTCTTCGCTCTCCTTGAGGCGAGCAATCACGCCGAAGTCCTCCAGGGTGGTGGTGTCGCCCTTTACGTCACCGCTGCTGGCCAGTTCACGCAGCAGGCGGCGCATGATTTTTCCGCTGCGGGTCTTGGGCAGCAGGTCGGTGAAGCGAATGTCGTCGGGCTTGGCCATGGCGCCGATTTCTTTCGCGACCCATTTTCTCAGCTCGTCTTTCAGTTCGTTTGTGGGCGTTCTTCCCTGCTCGAGCGTAACGAACGCCGAAATGGCTTGACCCTTGATTTCGTCCGGACGCGCTACCACCGCGGCTTCGGCAACCGCTTCGTGCGCGACCAGCGCGGACTCTACTTCCATGGTGCTCAGGCGGTGACCGGACACGTTGATTACGTCGTCCACCCGTCCCATGACCCAGAAATAGCCGTCCTTGTCTTTGCGGGCGCCGTCGCCGGTGAAGTACATGCCCGGGATTTGCGACCAGTATTGCTGCACGTAGCGGTCCGGATCGCCGTAAATGGTGCGCAGCATTCCCGGCCAGGGCTGCTTGAGGACAAGGAATCCGCCGGAGCCTTCGGGCACCGGTTTGCCATCCATGGTGACGACCTCGGGGACTACGCCTGGAAACGGGCGCGTGGCCGAACCGGGCTTGGTGGCGATGGCTCCGGGAATAGGGCTGAGCATGATGTGTCCGGTTTCAGTTTGCCACCAGGTATCGACGATGGGGCAGCGGTTGTGACCGATCAGCTCGCGGTACCACATCCATGCCTCGGGATTGATGGGCTCACCGACCGTGCCGAGGAGGCGGAGGCTGTCGAGTTTGTGTTTTTTGGGCCACTCGTCCCCCCACTTGGTGAAAGTGCGGATTGCCGTGGGGGCGGTGTAGAAGATGCTGACCTGATGGCGGTCGATGATGCTCCAGAAGCGGTCAGGCTCAGGCGTGTTGGGCGCGCCTTCGTACATCACGCAGGTGGTGCCGTTTTGCAGTGGTCCGTAAACGATGTAGCTGTGGCCGGTGACCCATCCGATGTCGGCGGAGCACCAGTAGGTGTCTTCTTCCTTGATGTCGAAGATCCACTTCATGGTGATGTAGGTGCCGACGGAATAGCCGCCGGTTGTGTGGACTACGCCCTTGGGTTTACCGGTGGTTCCGGAGGTATAGAGAATGTAGAGCGGGTGCTCGGCGTCGAGGGGCTCGGCGGGGCAGTCATCGGAGGCCTTCGCCATCAGTTCGTGCCACCAGTGGTCGCGTCCGGATTGCATATTGATTGACGTTCCCGTTCGTTTGTAGACCACCACATGCTTCACTGTTGGACACGACTTCAGCGCTTCCTCGACCGCCGGAAATAGTTTGACCTCGGCGCCGCGCCGGTAGGAACCGTCCTGGGTGATGACGGCGACGGCCTGGGAATCGTGAATGCGATCCACCAGGGCATTCGAGGAAAATCCGCCGAAGACAACCGTGTGCGGGGCGCCAATGCGGGCGCAGGCCAACATGGCGATGGGCAACTCAGGCGTCATACCCATGTAGATAGCAATCCGGTCGCCTTTTCTCACGCCAAGCGACTTCAGGACGTTGGCAAACTTCTGTACTTCGCGATGAAGTTGCTGATAGGTGAGGGTGCGGACCTCGCCAGGCTCGCTCTCCCAGATCAAAGCGGCTTTGTTCTTGCGGGCTGTCTGCACGTGGCGGTCGAGGCAGTTGTAAGAAATGTTGAGCTGGCCGCCGACAAACCATTTGGCCCAGGGCGCTTTCCATTCCAGAACCTTGTCCCACTTTGTGAACCAGTGCAATTCGTTCGCAATTCCTGCCCAGAATTTTTCCGGTTGCTCGACCGACTCACGGTAGATGCGCTCATAGTCTTCCAGACTCTTGATGTGCGCCTGCCGGCGGAAGTGCTCCGGGCATTCGAAATTTCTATCCTCGTTCAGGACGGATTCGATGTTGCTGCGGGCATCGGCCGCGGGAAGCTTCTCGGGCATGCTGGTCCCTCGTCTTATTCGGCTGCAGGAAAACGCATTGCAGATTCTACAAGGACCGGAGCGGAATGTCTGCACGCGGCTGGCGCTAGACGAAAATCACCGATCCAGAAATCTGTCCTGGTATCTCTTTTCGGGCAGCAGGCAGGTTTCGTATTTTCCGAAGACGCGGTAGCGGTGACGAGCGACCACTCCATATCCCCAGTCGCGCAACGATTTCGGAAACATGCTCAGGGCAACCGACAACGCGCGCCAGAAGCCGTCCAGTTTGTGCAGTATAAAAATAACGGCATCCGAACGGGCGAGGACACATCGGCTGGGTGAGTCCACGACGTAGACGGCGTTCAGGTCTTGAGGATCGAGGCTGTGAGGTTGCAGAATCCGAGAGGCATAGTCGCTTTGCAGGGAGGCGAAGCGAAAGTGGGCATCAGCATCGTGTTTCAGGACGAATTGGACGAGGCGGTTGCACAGTCCGCAAACCCCGTCGTACAGGAGGATCGGGTTGGCGCAATCTGCCATGGAGGGTAGACCCGAGGCGCAGGGTTCGGCCGCGCGGTTCCGCGTCACAATGATTCTTTCGCTTTTTAAGGGCGGTGTCATTGTTAGATCGATGTGGGCGCGAGCGTCGCGCTCGGCTGGTCCGTGGCGCTGCAGCACCAGCGCGGACGCTCGCGCCTACATTGGTTGCTCCACTTCTCATTCAAGGCTTTCGCCGATACGCCGCAGTGATCAGCGAAATGGGTCGGGCTTTCTTTGCAGTTCAGGGACGAATTCTGTGATGCTTCCCTTTTCCAACAGGTAGTTGCCCGGGCCTTGTTTGCCGCGAACTGTGCGGGCGAATTCGGCTACAAAGAAACCGGCACGTAGGGCTTCGGTGAATGCCCAGCGGGTGGCTTCACGCCACTCGCGCGCCAAACCCGGGTCCTTCTGCTCGACGGCTCCGATGTCGCTGGGAATCTGGATTGCAATTCTCTGGCGCGCCAATGCGGTGACCAGATCATTGCGGTGCGGCTTGCCATCGCCATTGAACTGAACCAGCGGCTGCAGGTGCGACAATGCGTCGAGGGCCTCGGGCCGGTAGTCTTTGCCCAGTAAGCGGTCGCGCACGCGACGACTGGTGAGAGGCCACCTCACCCACAAGCGATCCGTGCCGTTCTGGTGGAGGACGCTGGATGTTTGCGGTCCGTAGAAATCGACCTTGTAGATATCCGAAACTACCCCCAGTTTGCCGAAGTTGAGGTGAGCATTCCTGCTCTGCAAGGGGTCGAAGGTCCAGGTCACCTCGGGAACGCGCATGGCCAGGGTGCGTTCGCGCTGGGCCAGCTTGAGCTTGTAGCCCAGATCGAGGTCGCGATAGGGCTCACGCACGGCGAGCATGTGCGAGTGCAGGGTGACGTGTCCGCCCTCCATGGCCAGGAAACCGAAGACGAATCCGGCCAGCTTCGGGCCATCGAACGCGCCTATCCAGGCACTTCCCGCTTCTTTGGTGGCAATCATCAAGGCCATGGGCATGACGTCGCGATCGGCGAGTCCCCACACTTCCCGTTCCAGGGCTTCGGCTTGCTCTAGATCTTCGAAGCTTTGAAGGTCGCGGATGGTGACGGGTTTTTGGGGGGCCTCGCTCATGGGCCGATGGAGGCGTCCAATATACGCGAGCCGGATTGGTGGATGCCAGCGCGGTTGAGCGAAAAGAGTGGGCGCTGCGGACTTCTGTGTTGCTTGTAGGGGTCGTAAGACTCCGCGGAAAGTTCGCGAGGCGAACTTTCCCCTCCGCTCATGGATGCCACGGCATGATCTTATCCCTGGATGCGGGTGGCTTTGCCGCTCCAGAAAGTTTCGCGGAGTTGGCGCTTTAACATCTTTCCGGTGCCTGTTTTTGGTAGTGGGCCTTCTACAAACTTGACTAGGCGGGGCATCTTGTATTTGGCGATGCGGGTTTTGAGGGACACCAGCAATTGTTCTTCGTTCAGTTGCTGACCGGGTTTCAGAACAATAATCGCGACCGGGATCTCACCCCATTGGGGATCGGGGGCTGAGACCACGGCGCATTCGAGGACCGCCGGATGGGCGAAGATGGCTTTTTCCACCTCGATGGAAGAAATATTTTCACCGCCGCTGATGATGATGTCTTTCTTGCGGTCGACGATATGGATGTAATTCTCTTCGTCCCAGACCGCCATGTCACCAGTGTGCAGCCAGTGGCTGGTGATGGCAGCTTTGGTGGCATCGGGCTCACGGTAATAGCCGTCCATCACGTTGTCCCCCTGGACAACTACTTCGCCCACGGTTTGCATGTCGCAGGGCACGTCGCGCATTTCCGCATCGACAACGTGCACTTCGGATCCAACCAGCGGCCACCCTGCTGCCGCCAGGCGATCGAGCCGCTCGCTTTCGTCCACGCACGCCACCGTGCCTTTGGGCTGGGCGGTAGTAATCACCGGCGCGGTTTCGGTGAGTCCGTAGCCGGAACATACTTCGCAATGGAAGGCCTGCTCTAGGCGGGCGATCAACTCGGGGGATGAGGCGGCGCCGCCGGTGGTAATCACTCTCATGCTGGAGGTGTCGAACTTGCCGAGTTCAGGACAATTGAGCAGCGCGTTGGCCATGGTGGGAACCAGGGTCATCCCCGTGGCTTTTTCCTCCTGAATGAGACGCAGCACCGAGACTGGCTCGAAGCGCCGGACCATGACGTGCTTCCCACCCTTCATGGTGACACTCTGAGGACGCCCCCAACCATTAGCGTGAAACAAGGGGATGGTGTGTAGCTCGACGTCTGTGTCTTTGCATTGAAACGTAGCCAGGACGCCCAGCGCGTGCAGGTAGAGCGTGCGGTGCGACAGCATGACTCCCTTGGGGTTACCGGTGCTGCCGCTGGTGTAGAAGAGCTCGGCGATTTCATTTTCGTCGAAGGCGAAGATATCGGGACGAGAAATGCGGTCACGCAACAGCAGCTCTTCCAGGAAAAGATCGGCTTGTGGGACCGGCTGATCGATCGCGACATAGCGCTTGATGCTGGAGCAATGCTTTCGAAGTTCTTCGACCAGCGGCGCAAATTCACTTTCGAACACCAGCATGCTGGCGCTGGCGTGATTGAGGATGGCAGTCAGCTCGGCGGACTGCAGGCGCACGTTGAGCGGCATCGAGATGGCGCTAACCAGCGGCGGTCCGTAATAGCCTTCCAGAAGCTGATGGTTGTTGAAGCTGAGATAAGCGACGCGGTCGCCGGGCCGGATGCCCTCTGCAAGAAGGCCGGCGGCGAGGCGCTCGCAACGTTCTCCGAACTGGGAGTAGGTAAACGATCTGGGACCCGAGACCACGCCTATTTTCTTTCCGTAAAGATCGACGGCGCGATACAAGCACCGAATGGGTGTAAGCGGCACGTTCATGGTCAGTTTTGCGAGTCCCCTGCCGGGAAGTTTTGGTGCGCCCGCTCGGGCATGATACACGAGGCGGCAAGAGCATTCTGGGACGCGCTCAATCCTTTCAAAGGACCGCTAAGGGTAGAAACGAATGACCCACTCCGCCACGCAACAGGGCTTTGGCTGGCTTTGGACTTCCACGACGATCGAAAAGACTGTTTCGAGGGCATTGCCCACATGCTTTAGCGACTGCAGCGTGAAGCGGGCGCGGATTTTTGAATCGGCGGGAACCGGGGCAGGAAAGCGAACCCGGTTCAAGCCGTAATTTACGACCATGCTGACGCCACTTTGAATCTGCAGCGCCTGCTTCAAAAAATGGCCAGCGAGAGCGTCAGAAAACCATGGGCGATGGTAGTAGCGTAAGGCGATTCACGTCGGGCGCGATCGGAATCGAGATGGATCCACTGGCGATCTTCGGTGGCTTCAGCGAATTGGCAGATGCGCTCCTGGGTTGTTTCGAACCAGTCGGTTGTACCGACTTCCTGGTCGACTCAATCCTTCAGGGCGCCGAGATTTTCGATCACCAGCGGCGGCATTGGAAGACTTCTCCCGCTAGGAGGATCCACGAGCATCGAGCAACATGTAGGTCACCAGGGCAGTACCCAGCTGGCTGCCTTGGGCGTTGGTGAGGGCAACACTTCCGACACAGAGAGTTGAACCGATCCGTAG
>CATPBJ010000159.1 GCA_955652395.1 uncultured Terriglobales bacterium
CAGCCGTACCGGAGACACAGGCGGGCGTTCCAGAATCGCATTGAAAATGACTCCCGAGCTTTCCCCACCAAAGGCCAATGCGCCCGTCGCCATCTCCTACGTTCGCTGCCCCAAACGAGAAGAGGTCGCTACGCGCATCCAACTCTTTGGCTCGCACCTGCTCCGGCGACATATAGGCGACCGTCCCCAATGTTGCGCCCGGACTGGTCAAATGCTGTTCGTCAATCGTGCGCGTCATGGTATTCGCTGAGGCGATTGGGCTCGACGAACTGCCCGCAAGCACAACCTTCGCCAGCCCGAAATCCAGAATCTTGACGTGTCCGCGCTTGGTTACGAAAATGTTGGCGGGCTTGATGTCACGGTGGACGATCCCTTCGGAGTGAGCAGCGTCCAGTGCGTCGGCAATCTCGATGGCAAGAGACAGCACTATCTCAGTCTCCATCGAACGCCCAGCAATCCGGTATTTCAGCGTCACGCCATCGAGGTACTCCATGGCGATGAAGGGCTGACCGTTTTCTTGCCCGATTTCATAAATCGTGCAGATGCTGGGATGGTTCAAGGCAGAAGCCGCTTGTGCCTCGCGCTGAAACCGAACCAAGGCTTGGGAATCCTTGGCTACACTTCATCCGGCAGGAACTTCAGGGCGACGAATCGGTGCAGGGTTACATCTTCAGCCTTGTAGACCACGCCCATCCCGCCGCCACCGAGCTTCTCGACGATGCGGTAGTGCGAGATGGTTTGGCCGATCATTTGAGCTAGCCTCACCCGGTGGGATGAGCATCGTAGGACGGTTGTACGAGCAAGTCAAACCGGGAAAACTTGGCGTAACGGGCTATGTATTCGTGCGGAAAGCCCTAACCGCCTCGTCATCACTTCGGTACGACTTGAAGACGGTGTCCAGGTTTGTCCGTCGAAGCAAGTCAACCACGCGCTTCGTAGGGGAAACTAGCTTGATCTCCCCCTGCCGGTTCCGCGTTGACGCAAGCATCCCAACCAGCGTGCCCAAGCCCCCGCTGTCGATGTACGCTATCCCGCTGAGGTTGACGACAATCTGCTGGCTCCCCAAGAGGATGTTTTTTACTCTCTCGCGGAAAGCAGCGGTCTCGTCGCCAAACACAAGGCGTCCAGCGCAATACAAAATGACCACGTCGCCCGAAATGTCTGTCTCCATCTTTAGTGGCATATGAAGCCCATCGCGTGAGACAGAATGAGGAGACATGCGCCCTGCGGATAGCTGGCGCAGTCTGGACCGAATCTCCTACGGCTTCCGAGTTTGAGCAGCAAACTCACGTTGAAGCTGATTTACTTTCCGTATCAGCTCTTCGGTCTGGTTATTTTAGGCGCCATCTCTGGGGCCAACAAGCGTTCCCAGTGCTCTTAATGCTCTGAAGAGCGTCCGATCTACAATCACTTTCGGTAGCCTTAGGTGTCATCCGCGGCCCTACAAGTGGTTGATAATGCGTTTGCGTGTTGATTCGAGTCCTACCTGAGGAGCCATTCTTATTTACGGACGGTTCCGGTTTGGACTGTCCAGCAATATTCAGCAAAACCGGGGAAATTTCGGGGACTTCTCTGCCCAACGTGTAAATAGCCTCTTGTAACATACTGAGGCTTGGCCCCGGAGAATCTCCACGGCTTGCCAAGCTTGATCCGTGGCAGCCCACAACTGGCGCACACCAAACAGGTGTGCAAAAAGGCCGGGCTGTTACCACATTCCCAGGGCTGGAATTGAAGAGTCTTCCGCCCCATTTCTGCTGCGACGATTCGTCATGCCCGGTCACGAAAATCGCCGAAATGCCGTTGCTTGTCAGTTTCTTGGTCGGTTATACTAAAAGTATGAAAACGGCCGTGTCAATTCCTGACAACCTCTTCGAAGGAGCTGAACGCCTCGCGCGCAGGACCAACAGGTCGAGAAGCCGTTTGTTCAGCGATGCCCTAAAGGAGTATCTGGCGCGCCACACACCAGACAAGGTAACCGAAGCCATGGATAGTGTCTTGGCCGACTTGGGCGAAGTCGGAGACCCGTTCGTCTCGTCAGCTAGTCTTCGCATTCTAGAGCGAAGCAAGTGGTAATCTCCCAAGGCGAGATCTGGTGGGCAGATTTGCCTGCGCCTGCGGGCTCCGGTCCAGGTTTCCGAAGACCCGTGATTGTTGTACAGTGCGACGCACTGAATCGGAGCCGCATCGCTACTGTTGTCTGCGTCCCCCTGACCAGCAATCTCAGGTGGGGTTTGGCACCAGGAAATGTGCGCCTGTCGGCACGTCTTACGGGATTGCCCAAGGATTCTGTAGCCAATGTATCTCAAATCGTCACCGTGGACAAAGATCTGCTGACCGAACGCGTGGGTAAGCTCTCGCGCCCGAAGCTGGAATTACTGCTGTCAGGGATCGATGTTGTCCTGGGAAAGTAGCGCGGAGCATTCGGTTCTAGAGAAGAGGTGGACGGAGGACATTGAGCGCCATGGGTCGCCTCACCAGGCATTAGCGACCGCGCGTGTTTTTCCCACTCGAACACCGTTGCCGTTAGGTGTCCCATTGAGCTGCTGAACATTGTGTTCGGCGAGAACCAGCAGACGATCGGCCGTCGCGGAATGGCAGCGGGCGAAAAAAGCCGTTCATGATATTGAAAATCGTGGTGTTTGCGCCAATGCCAGGGTCAAGGTGAGCGCGGCAGGAAATCTCTCAGCTGATTCGTCATCGCTTCAATCCTTCGAAAAAACCAGGCATATCATCAGGTGAACTGCAAACCGGCGACAGCGGACCCAGAGGACGGAGAAGATCGGCGGAAACGCGCAAACACAGCTTTGCGGCATAACGCGCCCCCAGAGACCCGCGCTTTGCCTCGCGAGACTCGCGCTGTTCAATAGATCGCGGAGATAAGGTTTGGGCCGAACGAAATCGATCCGAACCTCCATGCGGCGGTTACCTTCAACAGCGGTAGAAGCCGCACAGCTATGGCGGCCCATCTACGACGATCTCGAGCGCAACGCGCGCCGCGCGCGCCAGCGCTTTCTTCCGGCCCGGATCATCCGGATCGGTCAGGTTGGCGACGACGGCCGTGATCGGGATCTTGCTGCCGCGGGAGCCGAGGATGTCGTCGTACAGCTCCTCGTCCTTCCGGAGCCGCACCACGTCGGCGACAATCTGCTCTCCCCCCTCTTGCTCGCTCTCACTGCGGATGTTGACGACAACAAGCTGTGCGTGCTGGATGCCCGCGTATCGCTCCGCGATCGCCGCTTTCGCGCGCTCCGCGGCGGCCAAGTTCCGCGTGCGCCGCACGAAGAGCGTCTCGTTAGCCCGTGGAGCGGGCGCGACGAATATTGCGAGGTCGATGAACCCGAGCGGGTTGTCTCCTTCCAGGAGGACGGCTTGCGAGTAGTCCATCATCAGATTCGTCATGAAGAAGGCGTCCGAGCCGATGTCGTTCTCGGGGAAGGCGAACAGGGCCACGCCGCTGGCTCCCGCCTGCCTATACCTCCGGAGCTCCGGATGATTCTTGGGCGCTGTCTCCCGCGCCTGCCGGAGCGCATCGTCCCGGACGCATCGCGACGCGAGGACCGGAGCGCCAGCGGCGTTCAGTATCGCTTCGACGAAAGTTGTCTTGCCAGAGCCGGGAGGGCCGGCCACGTGTATGAGAGCGCGCTCCCTCATAGTCCGGTCGCGGATAAGTGGCGGGAGCGCAGTACGATCGTGTCGTCTATGGCCTTCGTTCCGCCCGACTCGACGGCTCAAGGAAGCGCGGCTCGATCGTCAGGACCTGGAGGGCCATGGCGCGCTCGCCCATTGCGGCACAACGCCGTCGACGAGGAGCTTCACAACGATCTCGGCCTGCGCCGACACGGTGAGATACCGTTGACCTGCGCCCACTGGTGGGGGGCCGGGAAGGCGATCCGGAAATCACGCCCCCTTCGGTGAAAGCCCAAGCTCGCTGCCTAGGATTCTCGCGACGAAGCCTCCCGGCGCCTCGTCCGCAACGAGTTTCTTCACGCGCTCGCGGACTTCAGAGGCGTTCCCGTTCTTTTCGGCCGCCTTCATCGTGCTCGAATAGGCCGCCCAGACATCGGCGCCCGTGATCTCGTAACCGTACCCCTGCACCAGCCAGTGCAGGGCGAGCAGCCCCGCGCCGACCGCAAAGCTCGGTTGTCGATCCGAGAAATCGCGCGCGGCGCGAGTGAGCGTCTTCGGATCGCAGGGTGTCCGGCTGGCGAGCGCGAGGGCCTGGTCATACAGCCCGAGTTCCTTGGCGGCGGCGAACCACTTGCCCTCTTCGCCGGGTGTTGTCGTCACCAGGTCCGCGAGGATTTCACCCGCGCTCTTATGCGGGTACTTCTTGGCGACGGCCTTCAACGTCGCGAGATAGGTGCCACTGCGGCTGGCCCGCAGGCCGTAGCGCTCGTACGCCTCCTCAATCAGTCCCGACCCGCGCAAGATCTCTTCGCAGATCGCATCCACTTCGGCGTCGCAGGTCCAGGATCCGCGACATGACTCGGCATGCCGGATCGCCTCCGAATTCTTCCCCATAGCGGCGAGCGCCTTCACGGCCCATCGCTTATAGGTCCAGATGTTGTCGCCCTGGAGGAGATCGACAATTTCGGTGTAGCGCTCTGCTCGGTAGAGCGCACTGAGGCACGCCGACGTTCCATGGAAGTGGCCACGGAGGTTCTTGTCAGGGCTGAGCGCCATCCGCGTGATGCCAACTAGGCGGTCCGCCCAGGTATTGGCCACCTCCTTCGAGGCGCAGAGCTCGCCCCAGTAGTCGGCGAGCCTCTCGATGTAGGGGATCCGGTCAGCCTCGTGCGCCGCCCACAGGCGCTCGAGCCAGGCCTCGCGTATCTCGGGGGCGGCAGGCGCGCCGACGATGATCGGAACCAGCTCGGCGATGGCGTTGTTGACCGCCGTTCCAATCGCGCCTGAGGAGCCGTCGACTTGTTCGAGGGCTGGCGAGAGGCGCTCTAGGAGGGTCACGGCGCCGTCAGCGGCGAGCACCGGCTCGGCGCGGGCTACCTTCTTGATTTCGCCCACCGCTTGCTTCACGCGCTGGATCGCGGGCTGTGACTTCCAGCCGAAGGCGTGGCGCCGGAAGCGCGCCGTGAACTCCCAGTTGTGGTCGTCTCTGGCGATCGTGCGGCGTGTTGGGGGAAGTCTGGGTGCGGAGGGGGAGGCTTGGCTCATAAACCGGCCTTCTGTAGTCGCGGCGCAGGGTGGGCTTGCGCGCGTACTCGGCTTGCAGCCGCTCGAGCCCGCGGGGAAAGCCAGCCCCATCGTTGCGCGCAGTAACCGCCTCGTCCGCATTTCCAGTCCGCAGTTGATGAGTCTTATAGCTGCTTACAAGTAACTTGGCAGTCCCACGCGTCCTTGCAAGTTCTTTAAAAATACTGCTCTGAAAAGGCTGGCGGCGGTTCAACTCGGTGGTTACGCAGCAGCAGCTTCTATTGTATTTCTTCCGATTCAATCTTCTGGTGGTACTCGTCCACAGCGTCATTCCATTCTTGGAGTTCTGCGTCTGTCAGAAACTGTATGTTGTTCTCTGTGACGATGCGGCCCGTTTTGTTCATCGCATAAATTATGGTTGGATCGATTCCAGACTCGCTTGCGGCTTGCAAGATAGCCGTCCAGGCTTTGTCCTGCGACTCAGCGCTGGGGAATTGAGGAGTCGAGGCGTCGGGGTCGAAAAACAGTGGGTCTTCTGGTCTCGGTTCGCGGCCAAATTTCTCTTGAAATTACTGTTTTTGCTGAGCAATGGCTGCGCCCGTCTCTCGATCGATTGGAATGATCCTTGCGTCTCCGTCAACCTTGTACGAGCGCGTCCGGCGGGATTTCCCTTGCCCTAGACTCTTTGCCATGAGCGTTCATACCTCCTGCATCGATCGGCGACCGAGATATTGTATTCTATCCCCGGGTTTAGAAACTCCGTCCCGGCCACTGTTTCACACCCCAGTCCGGCAACAGCTGGTTTGGGCGGAGATGCCTTACCCATTGGATGATGGCTCAACAGAGATTTCCGTATCAAAGGAAGCGAAAGCAGACGGTAGATTTATGTAGTGGCACTTCATGCGCGATACACGGACGATACACTGAGCATCCACTGGTTTGCGTTCCCAACAGGTCCTTACAGGGCGTTACGGTGCGACCGGTGCCTTGTAATTACTACGTGATCCAACTTCTTATCGCTCTTTCACGGCGGTAACACGGGTTCAAATCCCGTCGGGGACGCCAACCTTCTCAACAACTTGCAAGTCCCCTCCAGAATTTTGTAGATCCGTTACGGTCCGATAAGCGTCGGTGCTTGGTTTTGCTTCGTTTTTGTCGAGCAGCAAGCTCACAACCCGGCTCTGGCGCGTCTCGCTTGGTTTGCGTTATTGCTTGCGCGTAGATGTTCAGAGTGACCGAGATATTTGCGTGCCGCATTAGCTCTTGCACAACCTTTACGTCCTCGCCGTTCCCCTTGAGGAGCGTCGCGTACGTACGCCGGAACGTGTGCCAACCGAAATGGCCTACGATTCCGATTTCCTTGGCCGCCGGTTCCAAGTGCGCCTTGTAGAGCGAACCCGGCCAGTACGGCAGTTTGCCTCCGCTATGTGGGCTAGCAAATACCCAATCCTCGTGGGCCGGGTACGGACTCTGCATTCGCCAGTTCCACAGAACCTTAGCCAATCGCAAGTCGAGCGGAACGGGTTTACGAGAGACTTCGGTTTTGCAGTCGCCCACGTGTTGCATGACGATCGAGCGGATAACATGGATCTCCATCTTCTCAACATCGATGTCATTCCACTTGAGGCCTAGCAACTCGCCAACCCGCAGGCCAGTGAACACGGCGAGGAATACCATCGTTCGCGTAGGTTCCTTCAGGATGCGAAGCAGTGCTGCAATCTGCTCGATGGAAAACACGATGGGCATCCTGGTCCGCTTAGCGCTTTGACGCACCATGCGTATGGGATTCACACCAAGCCATTCCCACCTGACAGCGTGATTGAAAACCGTGCTCATGATGTTTCGAGCCTTGGCTTTGCTCCCATTCGCAATTGAGTGAACGAAGCCACTGCTCCACAGCGACTGCCTTAACCTCTGTGACGCGATAGCTTCTCCAACGAGGCAAAATCCACTTCTTGAAATAGCCCTCGTAGGTGACCTGCGTCTTCCGTGTTTTGCTGCAACTCGGCCCCAGTTCTTTTTCCGGTAATGTTCGACGAACGTTTGAACACTGATCGGCGTCAATTGGTGCGCGGGCTCTCAGCGTTAAATTTTCCGATCCGCATGGCGCGTATCTCACCCTTGCGGGCGAGGCGCTGCAATGTCTTCGGATGTATTTGCAGCAAAGCTGCGGCTTCGCGTGAATCGAGGAATCTCTCGAAATGAGAGATAGGCTGGCTAACAGGTGTCGCTTCATGCATCTCGCTCATATGACCCCACAGTAGAGAGTCGAGACGTGGCTGGAATCAAAGACTCGTCTGGAAACCGAATTCGATGTTCGGCTCCATCCGATCGACTTCGAACTCCTTCACTGCTCGGCTGGCATTAGTCTTCGCGTCATGCGCGGACGAGAACATATTCGTATAGAAACCGTACAAGACGCATTCGCTGCTCCTTTCCAAGAATCTCTTTCTTCTCGACTTCGCAATAACCTCTCAAGAAGTACTTAAAATGCCTAAAGTGCCTAGAAGGACTTTTAGGTACGTTTGGGGAATCCAAGGGAACAGGGCGACGGTTGGGCTCGACCACCCAACTGGCCGGGTTCCGTTGATCGCCGCGAGATTTCCCCTTCCATGTATTAAGAGGCCTGAAACGGGAAAAAATCATCGAAAATATTTTGAACGTAGGCCGAACAGAACCCCCACGGGCCGTCTGCCGTGCCACTGTTATCAGTTCCCCACGAAGGCAGCATGGCCGGGGCGCGGCTCGTGTCAAGGCTCTGCGACCGCTTCGCGGCGCACAACACGCGGCCTTGACACAAGCCTTTCTCTCCGGCCCATCACTCCGCCATGTGGGGAATGTGCAAGTGTGGCCTAACCGGTCCTCAGTGCCCGAGGCTGTGGCCTCCGAAGTCATGCTCGATTCCAAAGTCCCCGACTTTCTCCGGTTCCAGTCCCTGCGCGGGAATCGAATGTTGTTCTGCCATCTGCCTGCCAGGGTGCCGATTAACCTCAGCCGCGGAATCAATCTCCGGTGTTTTCTCCATGCCGTGGGCGGATTGCTTTTTTCTTACCAACTCGATCGCCGACATTCGCGTTGTGGATACGCCAACCGACTCGCGAAGTAGGTCGCAGTCGCTGGTGACTATGGCAATCTCGCCACGCCCACGACTGGCAGCTACATAGAACAATTCCTGTTTCATTACGTCTGCTGAAATGATGACCGTATCGACCGTTTTGTCTTGGCTGCGATGGGCAGTGACGGCATACCCGTGTGCGAACTCGTGATAGTTGGCCGGAAGCGTCCTTCCGTCTTCCAGAGAAATGGCACCCTGATCGACGGACCTCACTTTGACCAGCTCTCCATTGGTTGCTCGGAATTCAGGGCCTCGACGGTTCGCAGTTAGCATTAGGCTGTCGCTAGGGGCGACCTCGATAGCTTGACGTTCGTACACTGAAAAAGCGCGCGTTTGCTTCGGCGAGATGCTGATCTCCTCTCCAGTCTCTTTGCGAGCAACCAGGTTCTCGGGCCCGACGCGCACCACTTCGAGCGACTCATGGCGGTTTGCTAGCTTCGTGTTTCGGTGGAATTGCAAAACCAACCCTTCATGGTAGTTGGACAGATCCTGTTTCTGGGCTGCCGTCCAACTGAAGGGGGACGTGCCTGTCAAATGAATGACCGGCTTCCAGTTCACCGTGTTCTTTGCGATCGCGGCGGATCGCGTCAGTGATATGTGAAATCTCCTCATGCGTCGCTGCCACGACGAGCGTATCGTGTCCTTTGGTTCGGAACTCACGATGCAACTCTGCGACTGCCTGACTTCGATCAAAGACATGTACCTCGCGAATGGCGCCTAGCTCCTCCAGTTTTGCGAACCCTTGTTCCGGGGAGTGCCGCATCGTCTGAACGGCCTCACGATAGGCCGCATTGGTCTGGCGCTGAACCCCGGTCAACGAAACACTCTTCATCCCAGATTCCTGTTCCAGAATGCGCAAAGCATCGGAGGCCTCGACGCTGCGAATCTGCCGAGTGTCCCCGGAGAAGACAATCCTGGGACCGTGATCTTCCGCTAGATGCAGGAGGCTTTGCATTTGCCGGCCAGAAACCATGCCGGCTTCATCGACGATGAGGACCCTCCCGTGCAGGGCGCGCTGTGATTCTTGATCTTCCAACAACCGAGAAACGGTCATTGCGTCGCGGAAGCCCACTTTCTGCAGTTCATCGACGGCACTACGGGTCGGAGCAACAGCAACGACTTCCTGTCCGGCTTCTCTGAGACCCCGGTCAATTTCTCGCAGCGTGGCGGTTTTGCCCGTACCGGCAGCGCCTCGAACATTCATTGCCAGATCGCTAGAATCAAGCACCGCCTCGACGGCCCGTTTTTGTTCAGCGCGCAATCGAGGGGAAGGTTCAAAGTCGTGGCTGTTGCCGAGGTGGTCGTAGCGGTCCAGTCCTCGGTTCACAATCGCAACCATGTCACGTTCTCGGTGGAGGCTCGCGTGCGTTGCGATCTCGTCGGCAGCACTAATTAGGGTTCCCTTCGTCCGCTCTAGGGAAAGAGACCCTTGGAGCCCGGAGAGATCAACTTGGCCGCGCCCATGGCGGAGAGCTTCTGTTAGAAGCTCATGTTCCTTGGCAACGGGAGAGCCGCTCGAAGATGTGTTCCTGAGCGTGTGCCAGCGAAGCCTCCGCTGAGCGAAGATCTACTCTAAGTATGTGATCTCTGCCAAACGCTTCTTCTCGCGCGCCGCGAAGCGTGTGGCTTTCATCCGGTGTCAGCCTCTCTTGCTGACGCTCGCGGACCTCCTCGGTTGAAATTTCTTGAAGCTTGTCGGCCCGCGTTTCCCGGATGAGAATCGCAACCTCGTTGTCGGTTGGAGCACGACCGCGTGCATGAGTGACCTCCTGTATTGCTGCATCGCGCTGGGCACTGCGTTGACTATACTTGTCCAGGAAGTCTTGGGGGAATCCGGCGATCTCGAATCCCTTGTCACGACCACGAACATCGCGACGGTTTTCAATCTCGTAACCCAAGACACGAACGTCGCGGGCGAGGGCATTGCGATAGACCTCGGTGAGGTAGCTACGACGTTCATACAGACCGGAAGCCTGCAAGGCCTTCCAACGTCCCTCGACGCCATCGTAGGTGAGATTGGCGGCGACAGCATGGGTGTGGAGCTGAGGGTCGTGCTCGCGGCTGGTGTCATGAGTGTAGGCAGCCACGATCCAGTTTTCGGTTGTTCGATTTTCGTTGAGGCCGGCGAGGCGAACTCTAGTCGCTGAGTATTTCTCCGCTTCTTCCAGGGCTTCGCGCACGGCAGTTTCGTGAGCGGTAACCAGTCTCTGATCACCGCCAACGATGGCCATGACGGAGACGGACTTCGGCGCTGAAAACGTCATGTCATAGAGGGAACGGGCCTTGCTTTGTTCCGCGCCATTGCTGGCAACGCGATCCGCGCTATGGCGTTGCCGAAGGAATTCTCCTGTTTGCGGGTCGAGACCTTGCCGTACCGCTTCAAAATCCTCAGATGTAACTTGTCCTTTGAGTCCAAGGAGTTCAGCGCCGCGTCCGTGCCACTGGCCTTCGACGCTCCGATTCTGGTCGTAGTAATCGCTCTGTTGAAGATGACGCTGGGCGTATCCCTCGCCGCCGGTCATAGCTCGAATCGTCAGCACAGCCAGACGCTAGCGCTGTTCGAAATTAGGGATCAACCAATGGAGGGACACACAGCTGGCACACAGACATGGGGTGAACCCCTCGGTTGAGACGGTTCGTAATTGGCACACTGCGGTTGGTCGTTCAGTGAACCCCTCCGTTGAGACAGTCGGGGATTGAGCAGGGATGGGGTCTTGGGGAAGGGGACGGCGAGGCCCGTCGTCAGTGGCACGCGTTGTGCGATGTACGGGGGCGAGCGGTCCGCAATGGCAGAGCACTTACGAACCAATCCAGGGGTCAACGACATCTATGCCGCAGTCGTGGAAATCGGTAACATTGCGCGTCGCGAGCTTGGCCCCTCGCACCTGGGCAATGGCCGCGATCTGCGCATCAGCGTGGCTGATAGGTCTGCCGAGCAAACGGCGCTGAGCGGCAATTTTAGAAAACGATCGCGCTGCGTCGCTCTCGAAGCCGAAGATGCGGCCCGCCAAATCTTCGGCAAACATAGCCTCTGCCGCGGCCAGGAGTCCCTCGCGACGCTTTCCCTTGGCGACCAACTCGATCCCATAGAAAATTTCTGCCTCGGTGATTGAGGTCGTGCAGAGCTCTGTTGCGCGTTGTTTTGCAACCCATGCCGCAACCCGGGCAGAGGGCTCAGGTCTCATGAGCTCGGAAAGCACATTCGTGTCGAGGATGATCATTCGGCAAAGTCCGCTGCCTGCCGCATAGCATCGCGCCGCGGCAACTCGAAGTCAAACCCGTTAAACGGCGCAAATCGCTGGCGAATCGCCTCCGCCAGGTTCCCTTTTGCCGGTGAGAAGGCGATTAGGGCCGCGCGCAAAATCTCCCGGGCCTCCTCCTCCATCGAACGTCCGTGATGCGCAGCACGGACCCTTAGTCGCTTCTTGGTCTTCTCGTCCAGTTGTCGAATCGTTAGTGTCGCCATGCTGTCAATGCTATCACTGCTAGCTACGAATGCAAAGTGTTTTTCCTGCAGTTCGGGCTGTCGTTTGGCTGATCGGCCGTCAGTCTTCGCAGACGCAGCTATCGCAGGCCTATCGGCGGACCGGAGGTTTGCCACTGCCTACAACGCTGCGCTCCAGGCCGCAAACATGGCGATCGCGTGTGCGGGGTATCGAATCGTGAGCAAGGTCGGACATCACCGGGTGTCGTTGGAAAGCGTGAAGCTTGTGATGGGAAGGCCTGCTGACAAGTATGCCGATTATTTCGAGACTTGCCGGCGAAAGCGAAACACCATCGACTACACTTTCTCCAACGTTGCAACAGAGACCGAAGCAAAGGAGATCCTGAGTCAGGCCTCCCAATTTTGTAGCGAAGTAGAAGACTGGATCACGAAAACCCATCCATCACTTAAGAAATAAAAACGACCATCATTTGGCGCACCAGCGAAGGCTTTGGCTCCACGTTATTAACTATTGTGCACAGGAGCTCCCAACTTTCACAGGCTGACAATCAAGTCTGAACTGCTCCGGCTTGCTAGAACGTCGTTTGTGCCGCGAAGCGAAGACTGAATGGGTCCCGGATTTACGTCCGCATTGCCGACCACGCAACCGGAATCGCTAAATTTCCTTCCTA
>CATPBJ010000160.1 GCA_955652395.1 uncultured Terriglobales bacterium
AAATTAGTCGTCGGGTCGATCATGATGCCGTTCACCCGTCCATCATCATCTTTCACGCTGGTTATCTCATAGCGTTTCGCGCGCAGCACGTCCAGAGTGGCGGAAGGAATCCTGTCTTCTACCTTAAAGACTGGTCTGATTTCGGTCCCGGTTTCAGCACGTCCTCCATAAATCATTCGCGGCGCAGTGATGGCTGTCTGTATGTCCATGCCAAAGTCAACGACATTCACAATCACTTGAACCAGGCGCTGCCAGATACCGTTAGCACCTGGCGTTCCTATGGTCATGAACGGCTTTCCGTCCTTCAGAACGATGATGGGACTTTGGTTCGACCGCGACCTTTTTCCAGGCTCAAGCCGTGAGGGATCGTTCAAATCGAGATGGAGATGTCTCATTTCATCGCTGAAGAGAACGCCGGTATCTGCAGTGACGACTCCGGAACCGAAAATATCTCCTAATGTCTGGCTGAGAGCAACCATATTATTTTCGTCGTCGATCACGCTCAAATGCGTGGTGTGCTTGTCTCCGGACTGCTCGAAATCGCCAGCCGTTGCGACTGGAATGGTTGAATCCAGATGAATTAGCTTTCGGCGCTCGGCGGCATAGGACTTGGAGAGGAGTTTCTCGACCGGAACTTCAACAAAATCCGGATCGCCTACGTACCGGTTGCGATCCGCAATCGCAAGTCGAATGACTTCGCCGATCAAGTGGAGGTACTCTGGCGAGTTGTGACCGAGCGCTTTGAGGTCGTAGGCTTCCAGCAGGTTCAACTGCTCGAGGACGGCGATGCCACTGCTGCTCGGGGGCTGAGTGTAAAAGGTGTATCCACGATACGTAGTGCTGATGGGGGTTACCCATTTCGCCTGATAGCTCGCCAAATCTTCCTCACTCAGAACGCCACCGTTGGATTGATAGAACTGCGCGATGCGAGAGGCTATCGGCCCGCGATAAAAAGCATCTGCCCCATGCGCCGCGATGTCCTTCAGTGTTCGGGCGAGATCCGGCTGACGGAAACATCTCCCCCGCCACAGGCCAACGGCCAGCCGGTTGGAAAACCTTCGTGGTACTTGGGAATTCCTGCAATATCTTCTGGTACTCCTTCATGTCGTCGATTAAGCCCTGCCTGATGACGAAACCATTCTCTGCGAGCTCAATGGCAGGCTGAAGAACTTTCGCCCAAGGAAGCTTGCCGTGCGCTTTGTGCAGTGCCTCGTACCCTTTAAGACAGGAAGGGAGCGGTACGGAAAGAAACGCGTGAGAATAATCTTTGCCCTGGTACAAGCTCGCGGTGGCGCGCTTTGGTGCTGATCCATAAAAGTTCAGCGCACGCACCTCGCGGGTCTTGCCGACATAGATGGTGGCAAATCCGTTCCCTCCAATGGAAGACATGCGCGGATCGAGAACACCCACTGCAACCGCTGTCGCCACCGCAGCGTCGAACGCGTTGCCACCCTCCTGGAGAATGCGCATGCCAGCCATGGAGGCAAGAGGCTCTGAAGTAACCACGGCGTGCCGGCCCGTTATGAGAGGACGCTCCACAAGCTGCGCATTCAGAGCCGAAGCAGAAAAGAGAATCAACGCGAGTATTTCGAATATCCTGGATCGGAACACCGGTTTCGGTTGTGCTGAGACGAGACTTGGAACGGCGGCTAAAGCCAGGAGCAGGACATGTGATCTCAAGACTCTGATCCGTGTCATCCTCATTGTCGGCACCTCGCGGTGATTGGATGGGAGGCTATCACATCTACTGTTGAGTGCACCGCACCACTTGATCGATCAACAGGCCAACGGCAGAGGTGTCCCAGAGTCCCCTGATTTTCGGTCCTGGCCCCGTTTGGCCCTCGCGCCGATTGCGACCGAGTGACGTTAGGACTGTCATGAAAATTAGCTTTGCCTGTGCAGCTTGTGGCTGCAGCGTCAGTGTCACGGCGTAGCCCAAACGTTCCAAACGATGGACCAGGTTGCGCGTGAGATGGTTCTCGTTGCGCTTGTCGAGGTCAAGATCTCCCAGGTCGTTGTAGGAAACGTGCTAGGAAAACATGTGATCGATCGCCACCAAGATCTTATGGGCTATGGCCACCGCGGCGCGCTTATACCCGCGCCGGCCTTGAGACGGTAAAACTTGTCCTGCAAGTAGGTGCCTTTGGCTTTGGCTGCCGAGTTGGCAGCCTCGACTAAGGCGGTCTTCAAGTACACATTGCCCCAGGGAATGCGACTGCTCTTGCGCTTGCCGGCTGATTCGTTGTTCCCCGGGCGCACTCCCGCCCAAGAGGCCAGCTGCAAAACACTCTGGAATACCCTCATGGCAACACCCAGTTCGGCGATGATCACCGCGGCCAACGTCCAGTCCACGCCGGGGATTTCCTTCAATAAGGCCAGCGGTGCAGCATAGGGCCGGAGTTTCTCCTGGATGCGTTGCTCGAGTGCCTCGAGATCCTTTTCCACAGAGTCCAGCCGATCCAGTTGCAACTTCAGTAGGAAACGATGGTGTTCCTTCCTTCCAAAGCCAGTTCCAGTTCGGGAATCTTCTTACGCAGAAGCCCTTTGGCTAACTCGGCCATTTCTTGTGGGGTGGCTTTGCCTTCCACTAGAGCGCGCAGCATCAAGTGGCCGGAGACTCCGAAAACATCCGAGGCCACGCTTGCCAACGTGATGTTGGCCGTCTCCAGCAGCTTCAGCAATCGGTTGCGCTCGGCAGTTTGGCGTTCCACTAGCTTGCGCCGGTAGCGGGTCAAGTCCCGCAGTTCGCGGATGGGTGGCGGCGGAACGAAACTGGGGCGCAGCAACCCATGGCAGAGCAAGTCCGCCAGCCATTCCGCGTTTCTTGCGGATCCCGGCGCGGGCGGCCGCCGCTCGGCAGGCGTTCCACACCGCCTTGTCGGAGATGGGCTGCTCGATGCTAGGATCGCTCATCTTTGGGAACAGATAGATGCGGGGTTTCTTCCAGCGCCAGTACTCGCGCAGCGCCTCCAGCAACTTCGGCGTCAGCGGCACATCGCGGTCGCGCAATCCCTTCCCGCTGTGGATGTGGATGACCATGCGCTGGCTGTCGATATCGCTCACCTTCAGCCGAGACGCTTCGGTGCGGCGCATGCCGGTGCCATAGAGCAGCATCAGCAGGGTGCGATGCATGCGGGTGTCGAAGCCGCCTCGATCAGCCGCGTCACCTCATCCCTGACTGAGTATGGTTGGCAACTTGTGCGGTTGCTTGGGAAAAGACAGGTCGTCGAAAGCCAGATCGCGACGCTTCACCGTCTTCTTGTAGAGGAACCGTAGGGCGGAGATGCAGTTCTCCACCGTGCCCAGGGCAACCTTCTTCTCGTGCAGCAGGTAGAGTTGATAGCGCCGCAACTGTTCGGCGCCCAGATGTTCAGGGAGCGGCCAAAGTACTCGGCAAACTGCTGGACCGCGCGGATGTAGCCTCGGATCGTATCGGGAGAATAGTTGCGCCGCTGAAGATCCTCCAGCATGTGTTGACGGAGTCGAGTCATAGGAACCTCCTTCCTATGACCCGGACGTTAATCCTTCCTCTCTTCGTCGACTACACCACCACTCTCCCTCCGCCGCACCAGCGGCTTAGTTATCACGGGCTATCCGGAAGATAAGTCCCCGCGTGTGAAAACCATGTAGTTCCGGCGCAATCCAACCTCTCAAAGAAGTTGCCTGTGAAACCGGATGTCCCAAATCCCTTGCGGGTCAAGCCTTCTCAACAGGGAGGGATGTACTTCCGGACACTTGACTCGATTTCGGACCGTGCTAGAGTTCCCCCTAAGTTTTCTCTAATCTTCCAGCGCCTGGAAGAAAACAGCAGCCCGGCCCGGAGGCCTTGGCCTACCTCGAGACTGTTTTGCTCGCGCTAATAGTGCGGCTACGGTCCATCCCCCCGGTCGTGCCAGCACGGATCTAGCGCCATTCTCCCTAAATAAGTGGACAGGAATCTGCCACCGGAGTGTGCCTTGCTCCGTGCATGGAGGCGCGGAAATGAAACCATGGAACGTGCTTGCAGCGACTTTGTGTATTAGTCTGGTCCCGCTCCTGAGTATCGAAATGCTTCAGGCTCAACACGACCCTGGGCCGCGTACCGATAGTGCCGGCGCCGGCGGCCCGCTACCGACTCTTAACTCAAATGAGCAGAACCTTTTTTCTAAAGCGCTAGCCCACTTCAAAGAAGTCAATTCCGTTGACGGCAAGGTAGACGGCGAAGAGAGTATCGGGCTAGGCCCAACCTTCAACGGAAATAGTTGCGCCATGTGCCACGCCGCACCGGCTGTGGGCGGAACGAGTCCTGCGCTCAACCCGCAAGTGGCGCTAGCTACACTGCACGGTGCAACCAACACTGTTCCCTCTTTCATCACCGCGGGCGGCCCTGTCCGTGAAGCTCGGTTTGTTCGCAAGGGGGACGGCTCACTCGACGGCGGTGTGCATGGACTATTCACCATCGCGGGCAGATCGGATGCCCCTGGGTGTAAGTTAAGACAGCCCGACTTCGCCGCTCACCTTGCAGTGAACAATGTCATCTTCCGCATTCCTACGCCAGTGTTCGGGCTAGGGCTGGTAGAAGCCACGCCCGACGCGACACTCCAAGCGAACCTCGCGGCCAACAAAGCTGCGAAACGGGCGCTAGGGATTTACGGGAGTCTGAATACCAACGGGAACGACGGGACCGTAACCCGGTTCGGCTGGAAGGCCCAGAACAAATCGCTACTCATCTTCGCGGCTGAAGCCTACAACGTAGAGCAGGGTGTCACCAACGAAGGCTTCCCCAACGACCGCGCGCTAACGCCGGACTGCGACTTCAACGGCCTGGAAGATGCCAGCCCTCTCGACGGCACCACTACCGACCTGACCAACTTTGCTATCTTCATGCGCTTGGCTGCGCCGCCCACCCCAGCCTTGCCACAGGGAGTTACTGCAAGCTCGGCGGAGAATGGCTCCAATCTATTTAGCGCTGTCGGCTGCGCTCTGTGCCACACGCCATCGCTCACCACTGGGCGCTCACCGCTCACCGGCATCTCGAACTTGGCTTACAGCCCATTCTCGGATTTCGCAATCCACCATATGGGCTCGGGTCTGTCGGATGGCATCAACCAAGGGGCGGCGGGTCCGGACCAGTTCCGCACTGCTCCACTGTGGGGCGTAGGCCAGCGCCTGTTTTTCCTGCATGACGGACGCACCTCCGACTTATTGCAGGCTATCGATGCCCATGCTGACTGCACTGGCGACAACCGCAGTCGAAGTCGTGATCAAGACCGTGACCATCGGTCAGAAGCTTGCGGGGTCATGAACAACTTCAATGCGCTCAGCCCATCGCAGCAGCAGGATATCTTGAACTTTCTGCGCTCGTTGTAGCGGAGCCATTTCACTGTGGACCCGATCACGAAAAGCCTTAGTAGTGGCGCTCTCCGCGATTCCGCCTCTACTCAGCCGGCCCTCTAGTTGGCTTGGACGCGGTCATAGGCTTTCTTCAATCAAGTTAGGCAAAGCTCTTGCTGGGACCGAAAAAGCTGTTCTAGAAACCCAGAAAAAGAACTTCTCAACTGCTGGGAGTGCTCGCTCTAACACCCCACCCGCAAGGCACAACGGGAAGAGGCGATCGCCCTCTTCAAAGACAACAAATATCTCGATGTGCTGCCACTATTTGAAACGCTCGCGGCTGAAAATCCGAAGGGATACCAGCTCGGGGGAGTCGATTACATATCGGTTCCGATTATCCCCGAACTGCTACGCGCCAAGGTAAGCGTGTTTGCTGAACTACACAGGAAATCGCGTCAGATGGAAGAACGGAATGCGGAGTTGCGCCAGCTGTCCAGCCGATTGCTGGTAGCGCAAGACGGAGAGCGGCGACGCATTGCCAGGGAACTGCACGACGGCTTAGGGCAGGAGCTTGCTGGGATGAAGATGGTTTTGGAAGGCGGCCCTGAGGAAGACTCAACACGGTTGAAAGAGTCGGTGATTGAAGCAATGACCATAATCGATCGTGCGACCATGGAAGTCCGCAGTATGTCTCATCTGCTCTATCCGCCATTGCTGGATGAAGCCGGACTGCCCTCAGCGCTCCGTTGGTACCTGGACGGACTAACCAAGCGCAGCGGCATCGCGAATGCGCTCGAGGTGCAACCTATCGACTTCCCTCGCCTGGCACCAGAGCTTGAGACTGCGGTCTTCCGCATCGTTCAGGAGTGTCTGACCAACGTCTTTCGCCATGCGGAAGCGCACAAAGTTTGGGTCACGCTAGCCCTTCGAGAAAGCCGCCTAGCTATCGGTACGAGACGACGGCAAAGGCATCGAAGATCACATTGCCACCCTCCCGCCTGACAGCCTCGGCGTAGGTATCAGAGATATGAAGCAAAGGGCGATGGAATTTGGCGGAGAGTTCCGAATAAGCAACGCGGATCCAGGCGCGCTGGTGGAGATCTTGATTCCTTTGATCGATCCTTCGTCCCAAGAAGTGCACATCAGGCCAGAGTCAACCATCAGCAA
>CATPBJ010000161.1 GCA_955652395.1 uncultured Terriglobales bacterium
GCGAGCTGCCGAAGCTGTTGCCCCTGCGCCCACACTAGCTGTCTCAGGCGGGTTCGTTTCCCTGATCGGCTGCATTTTGAGGTTGCCGCCTGTTATCGGCCCTGACGGGTTCATCTGATACACGTCGGCCAGAACGCGGTTCAGATCCAGGTCTCGGGCGGCCTCCCCGACAATGCGCTCATCGATCGATTTCGCGTGTTCGGCAAACCCTAACAGCATGGCACTGAAGCACAGGGTATTGATGTTGCGGGGCACTCCTCGGCTGTGATTCCAGATGCTCCGGACTGCACCCAGGGTGAAGAGGTTAGCTCCCTGATATCCCGCGGTTGCAAGACGGTGGTCAATGTAAGCCTGGGTCTCGTTCAGGGCCAGCGGGCTGAGCCGGCCGAAAGCGGAGATCCGCTGCATCAACTGCTCCTGTTCCGGCGACGCCAGCCGCTTCGCCAGCTGGGGTTGGCCGGCCAGCACAATCTGCATCAACTTGGAGGAGGCAGTTTCGAAATTCGACAGTTGCCGCAACGCTTCCAGCACGGCAAAATCCAGGTTTTGTGCTTCGTCCAACACAACGATTACACGCTTGCGTTCTCCCGCGGCCCGGGTGAGCACCTGGTTGAGCTGCTCGGACAACTTGCGAAGAGACGTCTCTTCGGAATTTGTTCCCAGCTCGAGCAGTACAGACTGCAGCAATTCGCAGGGGTTGGGCTGCGGTTGAAACAGAAAAGCCGTGTGAGCGGTGGTGCGAAATCTCTCGAGGAAATTGAAAAGCAGGGTGGTCTTGCCCATCCCGGGCTGCGCCACCAGGACCTGGAATCCAAAATCACAATCGATCCCGTTGACCAGCGAGGCCAGCGCTTCCCGATGGGTCTGGCTGGGGAACAGAAAACGTGGGTCCGGGGTAACGCCGAAAGGGTTCTCCCGCAAGCCGAAATGGCCCAGGAGTTGACCTTGTACAGAGTTTTCCCCAGCATTGCTCCGCAATGGGCACCTATCCAGCAGATACTGTTGCAAGTCGACCGCCACCCCCGAAAAGCCGCAATGGGAGCGGATTTCAAGGGATACACGGGATTATAGAACGCGGGCTTTGGGGGATGCGAAAGAACTTGCAGTATAGATGCATTTGCTCGTCGAATGCACCGCCCTCGTGACGAATCGGCCGGTAGAAACGAAGTCCAGCGGATATGAGGTTTTCTGCAGTCACCCTAGTATTTTCGCGGCATGCCAGGAGGATCCACTCTTCTAAGGACCTAGCACTGGTTGTTGCAGACCCACCCCCGGAGCGGACGACTACCGCCTGTTCTGACTCGACATGTATGATGTTTCGTCGTGGCCAGAGCTTGCTGATGGACGCCCTCCTACTACACCGCCTACATTTCGCCTTCACCGTCACTTATCACTATCTTTTCCCGCAGTTGACTATGGGCTTGGCGTTGCTGATCGTCGTGCTCAAGACGGTTGCACTCGTGCGTCATAACGAGCGCTACAACGAGGCCGCACGCTTTTGGGCGAAGATATTCGCTCTCAATTTTCTAATTGGTGTTGTGACCGGCATTCCCATGGAATTCCAGTTCGGCACCAACTGGGCCCAGTTCTCCCGCACCACGGGCGGAGTGATCGGGCAGCCGCTGGCCATGGAAGGCGTCTTTTCCTTCTTCCTGGAATCGGCATTTCTGGGCCTTTTCTTGTTCGGCGAGAAACGCCTTTCCCCGTGGGCGCATTGGGCGTCGGCCTTCCTCGTCTTCGTGGGCTCGTGGATATCCGGCTTCTTCATCATCGTTACTAACGCCTGGATGCAGCATCCGGTCGCCTATTCGGTTCTTCCCAATGGATCGTTCGAGGTCACGAGCTTCTGGTGGCTGCTGATGAACCCCTGGGCGCTGCTGCAGTATGCGCACAACATGTCAGGCGCCGTCATCACCGGGGCGTTCGTGATGTGTTCAGTGGGGGCGTTCTACATCCTGGAGAACCGGTTCGCGGAGCACGGCAGGATTTTTGTCCGGGTCGGTGTCATCGCCGGAGTTATAGCGTGCGTGACCCAGATTTTTCCTACCGGCGACCTGCACGGCCGCTATCTGGCCCAGCACCAGCCCGCAAGCATTGCCGCAATGGAGGGTCTGTTCAGCTCCCAGGCGGGCGCTCCCATTGTGTTGATGGGGCAACCGGACGAAGCAACTCAGAGCATCGACAACCCGATCGTCGTCAACAACCTGTTGAGCTTTTTGATCTACGGAACGACGCGAGCGGAAGTGAAAGGGTTAGATCAGTTTCCCCGCGACCAATGGCCGTCGCCGCTGCCCCTCCTGTTCTATAGCTATCACATCATGGCTGGACTGGGCACTTACTTCGCGCTGCTGATGCTGCTCGAAGCTCTCCTGTTGTGGCGCGGGAAGCTGTTTGAGACCCGCTGGGCTTTGTGGCTCCTGCTCTTGAGTTTCCCCCTGCCCTACATTGCCAATACGGCGGGCTGGATGACCGCAGAGATTGGCCGTCAGCCGTGGCTGGTTTACGGACTCATCCGCACCTCCGACGGGTATTCTAAAAACGTATCCGCGGGCAATACTTTGTTCACCCTGCTGGGCTTCATGGGAATGTACACCGTGCTCTCGATTTTGTTCATCATTTTGGTGTACCGCACCGTGAGCGAAGGACCGTCAACCGGCAATCGTCCCCTTGGGACGAAAACAACGCCGCTGACCATGGCGTAAGGAAAGACGATGGGATTCATCTGGTTCTGGATCGTTGCCGTCATGCTGGCCGCTTACGTCGTGCTCGACGGCTTCGACCTGGGTGTCGGCATCCTGCATTCTCTGCTTGCGCGCAGCGAACCGGAGCGGCAGATCATGCTCAGGAGCATCGGTCCGGTTTGGGACGGCAACGAAGTCTGGCTGCTCGCCGGGGGCGGCACTCTCTACTTTGCCTTCCCTGCCCTTTACGCTTCGGCGTTCAGCGGATTCTATCTGGCCTTGATGATCGTGCTGTGGTTGCTCATCCTGCGCGGCGCCAGCATCGAATTGCGTATGCACATCGACGACGGCCTATGGCGGTCTTTCTTTGACGGTTTGTTCTTCTTCTCGAGTCTGCTGCTGGCCGTGTTCTTCGGCGCGGCGCTGGCCAACGTCATTCGCGGCGTCCCGCTCCGCGAGGACGGCTATTTCTTCCTTCCCCTTTGGACCGACTGGCGGGTCGGACCTCAGCCCGGCATTCTCGATTGGTACACCGTCATCGGCGGCGTGGTCGCTCTGGTTGCCCTCGCCATTCATGGAGCGCTGTACCTGGCAGTGAAGACCGAGGGCGATTTGCAGGCGCGCGTGCGGAC
The DNA here is from genome assembly GCA_955652395.1 of uncultured Terriglobales bacterium. Lineage (GTDB taxonomy): Bacteria > Acidobacteriota > Terriglobia > Terriglobales > Acidobacteriaceae > JAIQFF01. The sequence goes on from CATPBJ010000161.1 coordinate 3,314, forward strand.
CTTCGTCCGCAGGTCCTGGATTGTGCTGTTGGCAATTACGGTAATCAGCCTGATCGCAACCATCGCGGTTCGCGCCGATACACTCACAAACTACTACGCGTATCCGGTGGCCTTCGTAATTCCAGTCGCGGTGCTTGGTTCTTTGGGTGGGATACTCTATTTCTGTCGTCGCGAGGCTGATCGCAACGCCTTCGCCTCTTCGTGCGCCTACCTTTCCACCATGCTGGTGGGTGCCGCGGTTTCCCTGTACCCTCGCCTCCTGCCCTCCAGCAATGATCTGGGACACGACATCACCGTGCAGAACTCGATTTCTGGTCCTTACGCACTGCGAGTGGGGCTGGCGTGGTGGGCATTCGGCATGGTCCTGGCAATCGTCTACTTTGTCGTCACTTATCGGATGTTCCGAGGCAAAGTAAACCTCGACGGAGGCGGCTACGGGCACTAGGCCGTCCCTTGTCCGTTAACCCTAGATGAATATTCTGGAATTCACCTCCCTGGTGTTTACCGGCTCGCTGATTGCCGGCCTCCTTGGATCGTTGACCGGGCTGGGCGGTGGCGTGGTTCTTGTTCCCCTGCTGACCCTCTTTTTCAAAGTGGACATCCGGTATGCGATTGGCGCATCTCTGGTCTCTGTGATCGCCACTTCCTCGGGCGCGGCCGCCGCCTACGTCAAAGAAGGATTCTCCAACATCCGGATCGGTATGTTCCTGGAGATCGCCACCACCCTCGGCGCCCTATCGGGGGCATTTCTGGCCGTTTGGGTTTCCACCAACGCAATTGCCGTCATTTTTGGAGTCGTGCTCGTGGTCTCCGCATTTCTTTCCCGAAAACCCCGCTCCCCGGCCGAACGCAATGCTCCGCCGGATCCGTTGGCCACACGACTACGCCTCAACGGCAGCTTCCCCGACCTCGAAGGTATACGGAACTACAACGTCCAGCGGGTCCCAGCGGGCTTCGGCATCATGTTTGGGGCCGGCGCTTTGTCTGGGTTGCTCGGCATCGGCTCCGGCGCCATGAAGGTTCTCGCCATGGACCAGGCCATGCGGATTCCCTTCAAGGTCTCCACCACCACCAGCAACTTCATGATTGGCGTCACCGCCGCAGCCAGCGCCGGGGTCTACCTGAGCCGAGGCTACATCGATCCCGGACTCTCCATGCCGGTAATGCTTGGGGTTCTTGCGGGCTCGCTGGTGGGCACTCGCATTCTGGTCAAGGCAGAAACGAAATGGCTGCGCCTGGTATTCAGCACGCTGATCGTGCTTCTTGGAGTCGAAATGCTGTACAAGGGACTTTTCGGGAGGATATGAAATGCAGGTCGAGCGCGTCTGGACCGACAAGAGGATTGAAAATATTCTGGGAAATTTGCTTCGTGCCGGTGTGGTTTTTTCCGCAGCCATTGTTTTCTTGGGTGGAATAATTTATCTCGCGCGGCACGGCCACTCGCCTGCCGACTATCGTGTATTCCAGGGCGAGCCTTCGGA
>CATPBJ010000162.1 GCA_955652395.1 uncultured Terriglobales bacterium
GGCGGAGCTTATCGGGGACAACCCGTTTTCCGTGGTGGGCGGAACCGGGGCGATCTGGATTCGAGCCAAGGAACAGGCGGGAACCGTTCGGCTGACAGCCATGCATCCGGTGTTGGGAAAGCAGCAGGCGGAGTTTGAGATTGCCGCAGCCCCTCCAGAAGTTCTGTAGCAAGCTGAAAATGGCCGCTGTGTCTCCGCCGCGAGGTGGTGGAAGAATCTGGGGGGCAAGCCCGTGGGGCAAGCCCATAAGTGCTCGGCAGCCATCTCTAATGTCTTTCTAGTATTGCCGCCGTCTCTCTCTCGCAAGTAAGGTGTCCCAAATTCACAGGCACTCTGATTCTGGAGCTGCCGGTCTCCTGGCAAGCAGACTAGTTTGGGTGGGGGCACAAGTGAGAAATGGACTCTTTCGCGTAGTCCTGAGTTTTGTTGGTTTGGCCTTCCTTTTCACTGTGCACCTTTCCGCACAGCAGTTAGCCACGCTGAACGTTACCGTCACAGACCCATCTGGAAGCGTTATCTCTGGAGCGCGAGTCACCCTCCGAAACCTGGAAACCGGTGCAAAAAGAGGTGATGTCTCTAGCGCGATGGGAATCGCGGTCACTCCCGGCTTGCCTGCCGGCAGTTATCAAATGACAGTGGAGTCTGATCAGTTCAGCTCTTATCAAGGCACGCTTACTTTGACCGTGGGACAAAATGCGTCCGTTCCGGTAACGCTGGAGATCAAGGCTGCCCGGGAAACGGTCGAGGTCCAGGAGACGGCGCAGGGCGTGGATGCGCAGAAATCCGAAGTCAGCCAGGTGATTGACACGCAGAATATTTCCGACTTGCCAATTTCGGGCCGAGACTTCATTGACTTTGTGCTGCTCACGCCCACCGTAAACGTGGGCCGGAGCACGTCCGTTGGGGCGCAATCGCCGTTCCAGGAAACAGTATTGCAACTCAGTTTTGGGGGACTGCGGGAGACCCACAGCGCATTTTTTGGCCTCGACGGTACGGATTACACCACCAGCATCTCCGGCGTACAGCGTGTCAGCCCGTCACAGGACTGGGTGCGGGAATTCCGCGTAGCAGCCAGTCCATACAGTGCAGACAATGGCCGCAACCTCGGTGCTGTGGTGAACACAGTCACCAAATCCGGAAGCAACGACGTTCACGGTTCGGCTTACGAGTTTTTTCGCAACAACGAACTGGACTCAAATAACCTGCTTGCGGCGCCCGGCTTCAATACCACCCGCTTCAATCAGTTTGGCGGCGATATCGGCGGGCCTATTCGCCACGACAAGCTGTTCTATTTCCTGGGATACGAAGGCCAGCGCCGCGCCGAGTCTCCTCATTATTCGTCATTCATCCTTCATTGCACGGACAATCCCGGTTGTATGGGTCCGGGCACGCCCAGCATCAACCAGGTGAAGCAGTCGCTGGGCTTGCAGCCCGAGAACCTGGGCTCCATTCTGCAAATTGGCGACTACGACAAGTTCTTCGGAAAGCTGACGGATGTTCTGAGCGACAAGAGCACCTTAAACGTCGGATACCTGTTCAACGACGACCGCAAACAGCACATACCGGGGGCAGCCCCGGGTCAGGGCTTGCCCTCCTCATACCGCAACAACTCCGTTCGAGACCAGACGGTGTACGCCAACTTGCTGCATGTATTCGGCAGCCGATGGACTTCGGAAAGCGCGCTGAACTTCGGTAGAAGAATTTTTCACCTCGATCCCACGGGAGCAGGCTTTGAGCCGGCCATTCTCGTTGCCGACCTTCTCAACGCGGGCGGCTTCGAAGGCAGCGTTCACTACTACAGTGAACAACATTTCCAGGGGGCCGAGAACCTTACCTATGTCAGAAGCAACCATTCATTTAAGCTGGGCGGGGACTTCGAACCGGTATGGATCAATGCGATGACTACGTTCTTCACGCCGGGCGCCGGCATTTTCACTCCACAGAGTTTCTTCGGAGCGCCGCCCTTTGACGCTGCACCGTTCGGCCCGGGAACTCCGGTGGAGTTTCTATTTCTCGAGCCGAAAGCGCTTTTCGGCCAGCAAATTCCCCAGCGGACTCTACCCTTCCAAAGCGGTCTGTATAGCGGCCCGGCAGCGCAAGAGTTCAACGACAGCACGAACCTGAAATTCATGCACAAACTGGCGGGGTTCTATGCGCAAGACCAGTGGAAAGTCAGGCCGGACTTAACTCTTACCCTGGGCTTGCGCTACGACCTGGACTTCTTCCCGTCGGCGGCGGACGTGCGTGTAGTTGGCAAAATGCATCCCACGAACTACGGGAATGTGCAGCCGCGGGTCGGGCTGGCGTATTCGTTCCGCCAGGGCAAGGGCGTGGTGCGCGCCGGCTTTGGCCTATTCACGGGTCCGTTTGACTATAGCGACGTCATGGTTAGCTGGCAGGGCGCGTCGGCGTTCACCAGCATGAACCAGCCCATTCTGCCGGAGTTTTCCGATCAATTGGTCGGGTTTGGCGTCTCCGGAATCGTGGGCGTCGCGGGTCCCTTCCTCGCTACCCAGGCTTTTCACAACTTCTCGCAGACCGGCACATATCCCAACCCCGGCGAGCTCCTGCAGTTCCCTCTGGGTTACGTAAAGCGCAAATTCCCGAATCCCTATGCGGAACAAACTAGCTTGGAAATAGAAAACGAAGTTGCCAAGGACCTTTTCGTCTCCGTGGGATACCAATTCGTGCACGCGCTCAAGCTGCCGGTGTATGAAAGCGTCAACGGAATACCCAACGGCACGCTCCCCACCGGAGTGCAATCGTTCGCACCCGCCGATCCTAAGTTTGGCTTCGTTTTGGAGGCCAGTCCCACCGCCTTTTCCATCTACCACGGGGGAACTCTAAGTGTTCGTAAGGCGTTCGCTCACTATTACAGCGTCTTGGCGAACTACACCTATTCCAAGTCCATTGATATTTCGACCGATGTCCAACTCACCGATACGCCAATGGACTATCTTCATCCCGAGCTTGACCGCGGTTTGAGCGAAAATGATGTGCGCCATCACCTGGTGCTGGCCTTGATGGGAGATTCCCCCAGTACATGGAATCCTGTACTGCGCAACTTAAAGGTCTCGATGTTGAACACCCTGCAAAGTCCCCGTTACTACACGGTCTTTGCCGGTTCGGACGTGAATGGCGACGAGTATCCATTTGCAGACCGCGTTGGCAATATCGGCCGCAACACCTACAGGGGCGACTCTTCCTACACCACCGACGTGCGCGTGCAGAGAGTGTTCCGCCTAGGCGAGCGGCTCCAGGCCGAAGCCAGCGCCGAAGTCTTCAACTTGTTCAATCGCCAGAACGTCAATGGCATCGATACGGTTTATGGGGCCCCGGCCTTTCTGGGTTCAATCCCGCAAAAGTTTGGGGACGGTATCAGCAGTCCAGCGAACCCGACGTTTGGTACGCCGAACTACGTCGCTCCAGCACGGCAAGTGCAACTCGCCATGCGGCTGAATTTCTAGTCAAACTCAAAGGTCGCCGAAAACCGCCTATGCCGATACCCACTGAGCAAAGTTGGAAGCATCCCAAGGCCGGCGGACCTGCTCGCTGCGATGCGTGCTCACGCAGTCGGAAATATTTCTGCTGAACAGCTTCAAAGCGCCGAGGACGCGGCGCTGCGCGACACGATTACCCGCCTCGAAGCCACCGGCTCGCTGATCATTACGGACGGCGAGCAGATCAAGCCCAGCTTTGCTACCTATCCTCTTACCGGACTCAGCAATCTGGTCGCCGATGGTGTGGTCATTCCATTTGCGGATGGCCACAGCCGGCAACTGCCCAAGTTGACCGCAAGCCCGTTTCGCTATGGTGTCCATGCGGTAACTTACCTCAAGTCCGCTCAGCGCTACGCGCACAGGCCGGTGAAACAGGCTGTGATCTCTGCGTCGGCGTTAAGCCTGCTCTATCCTCAGGGCGGGCTGCCTGGCTGTTCGCGCGAGGCTTTCCTCGAAGACCTTATTAAGGGACAGAACAAGACATTCGAGAATGCCTGGACGCAGGCGCAGCTTGCGACCAGATTGACTCTACCGAAGAACGCTTGGCGCTAAAGCTCGATCCAGCTGGCGGACTGCTGAACACGTCGGTCGAGCTGAACATGCTCGACCGCTTTACCAGCGCTGATCGGCCACGGATCGGTATCCACACCTGCCCGGGTGGCGATCAAGACTCCACGCATAGCGCCGTGACTTTAAGCTCACTGCACCGATGTTGAGGTTTTCGCTCAGGGGAGATCAACTGGTGATGAGTTTGAATACTTCGGAAGGAAGAGGTTCATTGCAGCCGCTAACGCTAGCGCCGCTGCGAGGATCACGAGCAAGGAGGCATAGGAGCCAGTCGAATCAAATGCGCGGCCCAGGATCACCGGACCGATGGCTGCCGCAGCGGCATAGAACGTCCAGGTGAGACCGTAAAGCGTGGAAAAAGCGCGCAGCCCAAAATAACGAGTTAGCAAATAGGGCGTGATGGCCGCTTCGCCGCCGGCCCCGACGCCAATGAGCGCAGCAGCAAGGCAGCCCGCAGGAAAACTATTCGCCCGGGCGAGCAGAAAAATGCCCGCCGCAGTAGTCAGGCTTATTACAAAGGCGACGCGCGCTCCGAAAAACCGGTCCAGCAGCCAGCCCACCCCGACCCTACCGAGCAGGCTTGAGCCGCCAAGTATGGACGCGCATAGCGCCGCACTTCTGGCCGTGATTCCTCGATCCGTCAGCAAGGCAGACATCTGAGTGATCGCTCCATTCATGCTTATCGAACTCACGCAAAGGACGGCGACGATAATCCAGAAGGCAAAAGAGCGCAGGCCTTGCTGCCACGTCATTCCCGAATGTGCAACCGGGGCAGACTCACGCCGGACTAGGCCACGTTCACGGATGTAGCGCCAACTGAGCGGCAAGCCGAGTAGCAAGGCAATACAGCCGAGTGCCCCGTAGGCTGCCCTCCAGCCCGACCGGCTGATGATGGTTTGCGCCACCACCGGTAGGATCATGGCGCCCAAGCCCGATCCCACCATGACGAAGGCCAGCGCCATCCCCAAACGTCGCTGAAACCAGGTAGAAATGGATCGCGAATAAGCCAAATGAGCTGCGCCATTCCCAACCACACCCAGCACGAAGCAGATCACGTAGAACTGCCACAATCCGGAGCGCAACAGTGCCAGCGAAGCAATGCCGGAGCCAAACACCGTCATGCAGGGAAGAATGATGCGGCGGGGGCCAAAGCGGTCGATCCACCGGCCCAGCAATGGGGAGCACAGGCCCACCGTGATGGCGGCGATTGCGAAGCCACGCGAGACGGCTTCGCGGCTCCAGCCGAATTCCGCGCCCAGCGGCTTCACAAAAACCGCGAAGGTATAAACGAACAACGAGCCGAACCCCGCCATCACGCCGAAGCACGCCGCCAGCACCACGCGCCAGCCGTAATAACCAAGATCGAATTCGCCCAGACCGGGTTCCGGTTCCGCGCTTCGCATTATATTCCTGCTTTCGCGATGCCGGGCCAAGCTCACGCTATCCGCCCAACGTCTAGCGAAAAACTGAGGGCTGCAAGCTGAACACCAAGAATCAATGAGGGTATTCGCACTCTCAGTCTCACTGCGATAGTGCAAAAATAGTAGAGCTCCAATTCAGCTAGTACTTTCATACGATTGCTCCAAGAGCCTAAAACTCCAATAATCCGACACCATTAGCGGCACGGGGATTTTCTATTCCTGGCAAATACGCAGCCTCGAAGCGCGCCCCAACTGCAAGGCACTATCGTCAATGAAAAGGTGGAGACCTATGGGGAGTTTGGGAAGAATTCTCTGTCTGCTGGCCATAATGCTGGGTGCTCTGAACGTGACTGCGCAGCAAATCACTGCCAGCATTCGAGGAACAGTCGTCGATCCTAGCGGCGCCATCGTGCAAGGCGCTTCGGTAACCGCGAAACAAACCGAAACCGGCCTGACTCGGACCGCAATGACGGACCGCACCGGGGCTTATATTTTGCTGGAACTGCCGGTCGGGCATTATGAATTGACCACGGAAGCCAAAGGTTTTCAGAAATACGTGCAGCAGGGGATCACCCTCAACGTCAATGAGACTGCAACCATCGCAGTTCATCTTGTGGTGGGCGCTGAAACTCAGCAAGTTCAGGTGACGGCGGACGCTCAGCTGATCCAGGACACCGTGACCAGCCTTGGCAAGGTGGTTCTGGAACGCGAGATTTTGGATCTTCCCCTGGATGGCCGCAATTTCACGCAGTTGGGCACATTGCAGCCGGGCGTCGTGCCCCTGACTCCCGGATTAAAGCAAGCCGGATCATCGTTGCGTGAAGGCCAGTCGTACGCGGTGAACGGCCAGCGTCCGGAGTCGAACAACTTCCTGATCGACGGCGCGAATAATTTTAATGGAGTGGACGGAGGCTTCGTTCTCAAACCGCCGGTGGATGCGATCACCGAATTCAGGATACTTACTCACAACTCCACGGCCGAATTCGGCAACAGCCTTGGCTCTACCACGAACATCATCACCAAGTCAGGCACGAACGGAATCCATGGCGCGCTCTGGGAGTTCTTGCGCAATGACGCGTTAGACGCTAACAACTACTTCGCAAAGACGGTCGAGCCATTGAAGCAGAACCAATTCGGCGCCACCATCGGCGGTCCGATTCGCAAAGACAAGACGTTCTTCTTTGCATTTTACGAAGGCTTCCGCAACCGCCAAGGCGAAACCGCGGGCGCCACCGTGCCTTCTTTGAAACAGCGGAGCGGGGATTTTTCGGAGCTGTGTCCAGAGGGATTCACGGGCGGCTTATGTAATAATCCAAACCATCAGCTTGGCCTTGAGTTTACCAACCCGCCGACGCCTCTCCCCGATAATCAGTTGCCCCCGCCCTTCATCAGTTCGTTTGCTCAGAATCTTTTGAGCCTCTTTCCACTACCGAACAACGGAGTCAATACCTTCACTTCGACACAAACCAAGCGAGACGACTCGAATCAGGGCGGACTACGGGTGGACCACTACCTCTCTCCCAACGACAGCTTAAACTTCCGCTACATGATCAGTGACGGCACCCGTTTTGACCCACTGTCCCCAGCAGGAGCCAGCGTGCCGGGCTTTCCTATCGGAGAGGATCATCGGGCGCAGAATCTCGTGGCTCAGGAGACCCACACTTTCTCGCCTTCCATGATCGGCGTCTTCCGCTTTTCATTTTTGCGGAATAAATTCCTCTTCGGCGAGCGTACGAACCATACTCCACCCTGGGATCTCGGCTTTACGTACCAGCCCAGTCTCGCCGTGGCCACGGGCCCTCCCTTCATCCAGGTCAATGGCTACACCACGGTGGGTGATCCGATCACCGGGCCGCGCAATACCTATGAGAATGCCTATGATTACAGCGGATCGTTGAGTTGGGTCCGCGGCCGGCACGAACTGAAATTCGGCGGCGGCTTCGAGCACCTGCACGTCAACGTGCTGCAAGGTATTGCCACCAATGGGTTCTTTGTCGTGGCTCCCTTCCCCTTGACGGATGCGTTCGCCAGCTTCCTAGTCGGCCAACCCGTCTTCTTCCTCCAGGGCCGAGGCGATTTTGCCCGAGGGATCGACGGCAAATCGCTGAATGGCTACGTGGAGGACACCTACAAAGCTACGTCGCGCCTGACCCTGAACCTGGGCCTGCGCTATGACCTGCCGTCCCCGTATACCGAAATCAAGAACCGGCAGACGCTTTGGGTCCCGGGACGCCAATCCACCGTTATACCCAACGCTCCTCCGGGACTCCTCTATCCCGGCGACAAGGGCGTACATGCTGGACTGATTCCAACATTTAAGAAAGCCTTTGCTCCGCGCGTAGGCGTAGCGTGGGACCCAACCGGAAGCGGGAACTGGCTGGTGACTTCCGCTTATGGAATCTACTACGAGCCGTACTACACAGGTCAGGGCGGGCCGCTGCAATCACCGATCAGCGCGCCTCCCTATCTGCAAACCGAGCAAATCAGCCTTAGTCCCACCCAACCCCTCAATTTCGCCGATCCCTACAACGGCAATCCGCCTCCGGCCAACACGTTTGCCACACCTCTGACCAATTTGACGCTGGCAGCGAACCTGCCCTTACCCTACGCGCAGGATTGGGACCTGAACATACAGAGGTCCCTGGGTAAGGATCTTTTGCTTGAGGTCGGCTATGTGGGGACCAAGGGAACCAAGCTGCCGCGTTTCATCGAAGGAAATCCGGCTATCTACATACCAGGCGTTGACCGTAGCGGCAATCCCATATCCACCACAGACAACGCGGACCGGCGACGCATTCATTCTGGATGCACATTGGCCGATTCCCCCAGCACCTGCCAGTTTTCTTCCACTGGTTTGATTTCTGGCATCGCCAACTCTTCTTACAACGCGCTGGAAACCAGCCTGAAGAAGCGCTTCAGTCATGGCCTTTCTTTTCTGGCTTCGTACACGTACTCGAAGGCGATCGACGATGTCTCCTCATTCAACATCTCGGGTTCCGGCTCAATCCAGGTAGCTGGCGAGAATGACCTGGCGCAGAATCCCTTCAATCTCGCTGCCGAGCGTGGGCCTTCCCTGTTCGACGCGCGTCACCGCTTGGTGTTCAGTTACCAGTGGAGTCTTCCTTTCTGGCAACACTCCCAGGGCTGGTATCGACACGCGTTTGGCGGGTGGCAGCTCAATGGAATCGCAACCGCGATGAGCGGGACACCATTCACCGTCTTTGATTCGAGGGACGTGTCGGAGCAAGGCGGAGCGCCTGAAATTACCGGTTTTTCGGCGAATCGTCCGAACCTGGTTGCCGGACAGAATCCCAACTCCGGGCCACGCAAGGTCGGCACATGGCTCAATGCGGACGCCTTCGCCCGAATCACGCCGGACCCAACCTCGCCCGTGCAGCAATTTGGCACGGCGGGCCGCAACGTTGCGTTAGGACCGCGCTACGCAAACTGGGATTTTGCCGCTTGCAAGAATATTCGTCTGGCGGAATCCAAAGAGCTTCAGTTTCGAACAGAACTATTCAACGTTTTGAATCATACTAATTTCCATCTGCCCAACAGCGATATTAGCTCGCCGACTTTCAATCAGATCTTGGCAGCAGAACCTCCGCGGTTGGTACAATTCGCGCTTAAGTTCCTGTTCTGATTTGACGGCGGGAAACATGCGTAGGCCCGGGCCCTTCCGCCCTCTCGCGCCGAGTTGGAAGCTCGATTGGCGCGCTTTCCGCCGATTGCGGCGGAATCAATTCCTGGCCGGCTCCAAGCCCCGTTCCACTGCTCTAACAGGTCTTGCGACTCAGCTCGGCAGTTTGCAGGCGGGGCGGACGTCCCACACGGTCTCTAGTTCCCCTTCCTACAACGCCATCCTCTGGGTGGCCGACTGCGCGTTGTCGGTGAACTTCAGCGTTGCCGACTGCGAACCTTTGTTTGAAGGTTACGGTCATCGTGAAGCTGGCGCCCTGGGCAGCACGCTGGAGCAACTGTTGTCCGAAGAGGTTTTGCAATCCGATGACGAATCCGATTTTCTCAATCAGGCGTCGATTCTAGAGATAATATCCCCCATCATGGTCACAGGCTCTCGCTTGGCGCTCACCCGGCCAATCGCGCTTATGGACATAAGCGCTAACTCAAGCTGTTTGGGTTGAAGTGGCCTGCCACTTCACGGAAGTCCGTTTCTGGATTAGTTTCAGTATTGCTGACCAACTCATCCAAAGGCGATGAAAAATATAAGAAAGGGAACCTGCGTCGAGGATTGTGCGTATGTTACGTGCAGTCTGGGATGGCAAAATTTAAATCCTGGGTGAGGTCGCATTCATGAAACAGAACGTGGCTCGCGGAGTTGCCTCCATTTGTTTCCTTGCCGCTTGCACGTCATTCCCGATTGAGTCCCAGCAGCCCCCAGCCTCCGCACAAACACCCACAATTCGAGTGCAATCTTCTCTGGTGTTGGTCGATGTCATCAGCCAGGATCCCAAGAGCGGGCGGCCCGTCCGAGACTTCAAGAAGGAAGACTTTCGTCTGTTTGATAACCTGCACAAAGTCCGAGTTGCCACACTTGACGCCGGCGCGCGGTACGACACGCGGCCCCTTACTCTTTGGCTTGTAGTGATCTGCAACGAAGGCGGAATCATGGGAGCCTCGGCAGAATTTGTGGGAAAGGAATCGCTCTTTCGGTTCGCACTTGATCATCTGGAGAACCACGACACCGTGGGAGTTGCTCATTGGTGCGACAACGGTGAGACCCAGCTCGATTTGCTGCCCACCGAAGACCGCGACGGGCCCATCCGCGTGGTGGCCGAAACGCTCAAACCCATTCCTTTCCAAGGCGGTACGGACGCCAGCGATCGGGTTGGAGAAGAAACCTTCCGCAAGATGATTCGGCTCATCATCCACGACGCGTATCGGAGAAACCCGAAGCCGCTACCCGTGATTGTGTTTCTGCATGGTGATCACACGGGACAACCGCGTCAGGAGCTGGACAAGCTCGTAGATGATTCTCTGGAAACCTCTGGTATCGTGTTCGGCATAAGAGACGATCAATCTCCAGTGCTGCACTTTTTAATAGGTGAGCAGTCTAAAATCGGCTCTGCACAACAATCTGTAAGAGTATGCGTTCTACGCGGCTTTTTGGAAATCGATGAACCAGCTCTTGGTACTGCCCGTCGTTCTGACTTTCCGGCCGAATGGCTGAGAACCAACAATCACGCGGCCGAGCGCACTCCCGCTGTGGAAATGGCGGGCCGGGGAAATCGTGGAAATGTCCAAACCCGACCTTTCCCCGATTCCCCCCACCCTTGGAAATCCCGCACAAAACGCGGGATTCCCACATTCCCACCGCGCCGGCGACGGCGGACCGCTTTCACA
>CATPBJ010000163.1 GCA_955652395.1 uncultured Terriglobales bacterium
ACCCTAGGCAAAACAGGGAAATAATGATTGGCATGGTGTGCTCCGTTCTCGTCGATAGTTTCGCAGGAGCACGAACGGTGCCATGAGATGGAAAAGCCGTATTTTCTGTTAGATCCGGGCGAGACAGAAAGACGAAAGGAGAAGTTTCGGCCAGGAACCGAGAAAATCCGCGCGACAGGAAATGCTGTACCCTGTCCCACGACCCTCTGAATAGATTCGTTGAGTGAAAGCCGTCGAAGACGAGTGCTTTTTATGGGGGGGATTCGTTAGCCGTGGTGATGGATCCTTCGTCGGCAAAGAAAAACATCTCGTGGCGCAGTAACGCTTCGATCCCTTTCACAACTTCATTCCCGCTGCTCTTGGTCACCGCGCCGCTGTAGCCGGCCTCACGAGCCGCCCGGGCGAGTTGGCTCGATACTTCTTGAACGCTGATCAGCAACATGGGCAGCTGCGGGTGCGCCTTCGCGATCTTAGGCGCGGCCTGCAGTCCGGTCATGACCGGCATACCAAGGTCCATGACCACGACGTCGGGCTGAAGTTCCTCGACCCTCTCAATCGCCTCTACACCATTACTGGCGTCGCCGCATACCTCCCAATTCGGCTGTTTGTCCAGCAATCTGCGCAAAAGTAAGCGAATAGTCGCATCGTCGTCGGCGATCAGGATTTTCGTTGGCATGCTCCTCCTCTCGGCCGGATATTCGAGATGGTTGCCAAACTACGTTGGCACAATTTACGCCTCCGGGAAATACAGCAAACTCCTGATTTGATAACCGACCCGCTCCAGAGTGACAATCTCAAAGTCAACGTGGTTCAGCTTTTCTCGTACAGGCCTGGAGGATTGAATAGCTTGAATCGAATATTGTGGTCCTGAGCCCATCTCTGCAGAAGCACCAGCATACCTATGCCTCCACCGCCTATTGCGTGCATTTCCGCAGGGTCCAAAACGACTACGCAGGCATCTGTCTGGGAGGTAACGGCGTCCCGCAACTTAAATGCAGCTACGTACAAATCTGCCTCCACATTCTTTGCCATCTCACCCATTTTGTCGACATGTACGCTTGGCATCATTCCTCCGAAGTTAGTTGTTTGGTTGTTGCATTTAGAGCACGAACCGTGCCGTTCCTGTATTTTGTGGAAGATGAGGAATGGATGCCCGGTGATGAGTTCGAAGTTTCTGCAAGAGCGGGCAAATTCGCCCTACAGGAAATACTGTACTCAATTTTGGCGGCGAGCGGGCGTTTCGCTACTGCGCTCGGTTGCGAGTCCATCATGCGGTCGACTTTGCCTATTTCAATAAGGACACAGCCCCTACGATTTCTCTTTTTTCGTCAATCGATTCCGATTCGCAGATCTCGAGACCGACTCCGGTTGTGTGAGTCTCAATCTCTAGCGCACCGGTCCGGTTGGATTTTTGGCTTGAGATAGAAACCAGCAGCCTGCAGCGAAAGCAAGGCTGCCCGACAAATGGGTGTTGGGAGAAGTGGAAGCTCCTCTGTCAGTCTCAGATTCGCCGCACCAGTCCCTTATCGGTCGCATTTGTATTGCGGACAAGCAACAGCACTACGATCATGCCCACGAAGGGGACCAGGCCCGCGACTATCACGATGGGATCGAAGGCGTGAGTTGCCATTGTCCGGCGGGCGTCCGAGAAATAGCCAATGAGCTTGAACGCGATGATGGTTCCAATGCCCGCGCCGGTTCCGCTCAGCCCGCTGACGGACGCTACCGCATCGCTGTGAAAAAGATCGGACGGCAGCACGTTCGCCATGGTCGAGAAGGCCGCATAGGCGAAGGTAGCGAGCGCAAAGAGGAATGCAATTAAGTACAGATTCCTGGTGAAGACTGTGGGGACAAGCATGGTTACGCCGATACCGCCAAAAATGACCATGGATTTTCTCGCCGCTCCCAAGGACCATCCGCGCTTGACCAGGTAGCCCGACACTGCGCCGCCGAAGAAGTTCCCCAGATCAGCCGCGATGAAGGGCACCCACACCGCAATCAGGCCGGTCTTAAGCTCGATTCCTTTCGCCACCAGATAAATGGGGAACCAATCGGTGACAAAGAACCAGACCGGATCGGTGAAGCTCTTGGCAGCGATCGTTCCCCAGGTCTGGGGAAGCGTGAGGAGGTCGCGCCATGGAATTTGAGTCTTGGCTTGCGGCGACTGGCTTGCTTCAGGCCTATCTGCCGTGATAAGGCGGAGTTCGGCCTCGCTGATTCGCGGGTGCGCTTCCGGCGAGTAGTAAAGGCAGCGCCATGCGATCAGCCAGACGAATCCCAGCAGGCCGGGGATCATGAAGGCTGGACGCCAACCCCAGCGGAAGTAGATCCAGAGGACAATGAAAGGCGCAATCGCTCCACCGATCGAAGAGCCACTGTCGAAAATCGCCGTCGCCAGTGCCCGCTCGCGGTCCGGAAACCATTCAGAGACGGCCTTGGTCGCTGCGGGCCAATTGGCTGATTCCCCCGCCCCCAGCAGGAATCGAAATCCGGCGAAACTGTCGAGGCCGCTCGCCAGCGAAGTCAGCATTGAGACAACGGAATAACCAGCGACCGTGAGCGTCAGGCCGCGTCTGGTACCGATGCGATCCATCATCCGGCCAAAAACGCTTTGTCCAACCGAATACGCGACGCGGAAGGCGATCACGATGGTGGCGTAATCGCTGTTGGTCCAGTGGTAATCCAGTTTGAGATAGGGAGCTAGGAGCGACAGCGTCTGCCGGTCGATGTAGTTGATGACTGTCGAGGCAAACAGCAGCCCCGCAATCCACCAGCGCAAAGCGGAAATGGGGCGGGCCTTGATGGGACTTTGCACAGGTTTCGGCCTTAGCGGAAGAATCCCTTTCCGCGCTTATCGCTAGTTCAGCTTCTACGCGTAGGTTCGTAAAGACGAACTCAACAGCGCAGAGGACTTTTCATCGAGATAAATTGTTGCGTTGGGATGTTTGCGCAGTATCGATGCCGGCGCCATGGGACTGATTTCTCCCTCAAAGCACGCTTTCACCGCCTGCGCCTTCCGAGTGTCCGGTACGACCGCAAGGATCTCCTTCGCCTTGAGAATCTGCTTCACCGACATCGAGAGCGCCTGCTTTGGTACCTGCGAGATATTGGCAAACCACGCCTCGCCCACTTGCTGGCGACGGCAGGCTTCGTCCAGGTTGACGATCAGGTAGGGCTCCTCGGTCTCAAAATCGGCCGGAGGATCATTGAAAGCGATATGGCCGTTCTCACCAATTCCGAGAAACTCAATATCTATGGGCGCAGATCTCAACGCCTGGCCAACGCGGCCGACGACCTCGGCGGGATCAGCATCGCCGTCGAGCAGGTGATACTTCTTGATTCCGGTCCTATGTACCAGCAGTTCCAGCAGCATCTTGCGGAAGCTGCCAGGGTGCGTGGCTGGCAACCCGATGTATTCATCAAGGTGAAACAACTCGACCCGGATCCAATCAATATCGGGCTCCCTGACCAGCGCGTCCAGAAACTCGGACTGCGACGCAGCCGTGGCGGCAACCACGCGACCTGTCCCATGATCGCGGATAGCGCGGCGAATCGCGGTGGCGGCCTGCGCGGCGGCCGCCTTGCCGAGCGCCTGCTTGTCCGGAAATACCTTGAGCACCATGCCATGTCTCCCCTGCTCCCTGGCACTGCGGGCAGCCAAAGAAGTGTGGGGATTATACAAGACACAGAAAGTTGCCAAGCCGATGCTTGCCTCTTAGACTGTGGCGCAGTCAAATTCTGCTTGAGGGCAAGTATGTCTTCAAAATTTCCGCTTGGGCGAGTGGCGCATTTCAGCTGCCATGACGGCTCGCTGTTCGCGGCGCGTGTTGTTGGATGGGTTCTCGCAGTCTTCCTGCTGGCAGGAGCAGTATCTACGTTCGCGCCGGAAAGTCATGCACAAGAGGTCCGCGTGGATGCTACGCCCAACCATGTGACAAATTCATTTAGTCCTCTTTACGCGCTGGGTGCGACCGTAGACCGGGTGCCGAGCAACGCCACCGACACATTTTTCCGGCCGGACCAGCTCAATCAGGTTTTGTCGGCCGGCTGGGGTTCGGTCAGTTATCGGCAGAATACCGAGTTGTTCGTCCAAGCCTGGCATTGGAACCCCAGGGGAAGCTGGAGCGACCCATCGGGCAGAGGCTATTTCACCGGAAGCGCAACGCCGACGGCGGAAATGATCCGGCACTCGTACGGCTATTCGCTCCAGCACCGCGGCTTTACCCGAAACGGCGGAACGGAATTCGACGGCTTCTCACGCCTCGATGACGGCGATCTCACTACCTATTGGAAGAGCAATCCCTATCTCACGCAGATGTTCACCGGGGAGGACGATTCGCTCCATCCTCAGTGGGTGGTGATCGACCTGGGTAAAAAACAAGACGTTGACGCCATCCGCGTTGTGTGGGCGGAGCCTTACGCGCGTGCCTACCAGGTGGAGTACTGGACCGGCGAGGACGCGATGGATGACCAGGGCAACGGCGAATGGAAGAAGTTTGCCTCGGGATCTGTGACTGACGGCAAAGGCGGCACAGCGACTCTGTCGCTGGGCTCCACGCCGGTGGGCACGAAGTTTGTACGCATCCTGATGACCGAGTCGTCGAATACCTGCGACACGCACAGCGCCAGCGATCGCCGCAACTGCCTCGGCTACGCCATTAAGGAGCTTTACCTGGGAACGCTGAACGGACAGAAGAACTTCAAAGATCTGCTTCACCACTCAGCAGACCAGCAACAGTCGCTCACCTATTGCTCGTCGGTAGATCCCTGGCATGAGCCCTCCGATTTGTATGTTGCACCCGACCGCATGGAGTCGGGAGATCAGCCCGGCTTCGACCTCTTCTACACCAGCGGCATTACGCGCGGACTACCTGCCGTGGTTGCCGTGGCGATGCTCTACGCCACGCCGGAAGACTCTGCGGCGCAGATGACTTACTTGAAGAAGCGCGGCTATCCCGTCTGGCACGTCGAAATGGGCGAGGAACCCGACGGCCAGTACATGCTTCCCGAAGATTACGGTGCTCTTTATCTGCAGTGGGCGACCGCGCTGCATCGCGTGGATCCAAATTTCAAGCTCGGGGGTCCCGTATTTCAGGGAGTGACCGAGGATATCAAAGTCTGGTCCGATGCAGGGGGCAAGAACTCCTGGTTTGGACGATTCCTCGACTACCTGAAAACCCACGGCCGGCTTGCGGATCTGGCGTTCATGTCCTTCGAACACTACCCCTATGACGGCTGCGAAACGCCCTGGAAGAACCTCTATCAGGAGCCGCAGTTGCTCACTCACATCATGCAAGTCTGGTGGGACGATGGGTTGCCCCCGGATGTCCCACTGCTGGATACCGAGACTAATGCTCACGGCGGTGAGGCGTCGGTGGAAATCTTCGGGGCGCTGTGGCTGGGCGACACCTTCGCCGCCTTTCTGACCGCAGGAGGCAAAGCCACTTTTTACTACCATGGCCTGTCGTACTCTCCGCCTCATCCGGCGTGCCCTAACAGTTGGGGAACCTACCACATGTTCATGGTGGACAAGAATTACGAGATCAAGTCCAGGACGTCGCAGTTCTTTGCCGCGCAGTTGCTCACGCAGGAGTGGGCGCAGCCCGTCGACGCCGAACATCGCACCTTTAAAGCGGCCAGCGACGTGAAGGATGCCGAAGGCCATGTGCTGGTGACGGCGTACGCTGTCCTTCGTCCCGACGGCCAGTGGTCACTCCTGCTGATCAACAAGGACTATGACAATCCGCATCCGGTGCGAATTGTGTTCCACGGCGGCGAAGGCGACGCCAACTCAAACCGCTCTTTTGCGGGGCCGGTCAAGATGGTGATCTTCGGGAAGGCGCAATATCAGTGGCACCCGGCGAGGAAGCAAGGTTACGCTGATCCAGACGGACCAGCGGTGACGTCCAGCGTGGAGGGCGCCGCTGACACGCAATATGTGCTGCCAGCCGCCTCGATGACGATTCTGCGTGGCAGGATAAAGTGAATTCTCGGCAGGAGCCTTCAGGATCCCGTGTCCGGAATCAATGCTTCAGCCAGACTGCCGCGGTCGATCCCTTTGATGGTCAACCAGATGGATCGAAATGCGGGCTGATCGCCCTAACGGGTTGATCTCTCGCCGAAAGGTCTATGCGCGTCTGAGGCGCGACCAATTGCACATCGATCCTCTGCTGATCCACTCCGTGAACATCGAAAAGATGCGCCTGCAGTTTGCCGGAAAAAAACGCCGAATGAACCGGAAAGCACGAGCGAATTGGAGGAAGCTGTGACAGTAAGGGGTGACAGGATCACATTGGCACTGGTGACGCCACGCAACGCGCTATCCGCGCGCGTCGGCACCCGTTTGTATCCATTCCGTGGTTCTCACCCGCTTGCAGATCGATCATCGGACTGTTGATCTCAGCTTCCATGTAGAACGGTGTGCTTTTGACGTCAGTCGAGTGCGCCGCAAATTTCATTCCACGCTGTGATGAAGAACTCTGCTCAGAAACCATTCGATGGTCGGTGCAATCCGTCACCCAGTACGACACCTCCGATGCGCGCATGGTGCCGCGCTGGGGTTGAGAGAGAATGGCATGCCCGTCCATATGCCCAGCTTGGAGAAAGCGAGAAATCAGAACGTATGCTTGCAGAATTCAGAAGACTCCACCGGCAGGAAAACGACCCCCAAGCGGCGGATCAAGCGGTGGACGACGACGCCAGGAAGGGGCGTGTTCTGAAGAACTAATTTCCGTCCGGACGATGCACCGTATAGGTCGTAACCAGCACATTGCCTTCGCGGTCCTGGATGTCGGCCGACGACTTGAACGAGGAATGTACGCCGGAACGTACGGAAATCACCATTCCACTTCCCTGGGGCGAATTTTAGCATTCGCGCTCAGCCAGGCAGCGAAAACGAACGTCATCGTGTTCTAATACCTGTTCTGCTGACCCATGCCTTGCCTGGCCGGAGGACTTTCGTGAAAACGCTGTCTATATTTCTTGCAGTCATTTGTGTGCTGTGCGTTATTGCAGTCCCGGTCAGTTCAAAGGCAGCGGCCCAGCCCACGCGCGCGGTCGCAATCACAATTGACGACTTGCCTGCCGGCTCGGCCAACTCGATGTCGGCTGCGACCATCACTGAAATGACTGCGAAGTTGCTGAACACGCTCCGCGACCAGAAGGTGCCGGTGGTCGGGTTCGTCAACGAAAAGAAGCTCTACAAATTCGGCGAGGTCGACGAACGGATCAAAGCCCTCCGCATGTGGCTCGACTACGGTTTTGAACTCGGCAATCACACTTTCAGCCACTCCTCGCTGAACCAGGTGGGGTTGCAAGCGTGGGAAGACGATATCGTGCAAGGTGAGAGCGTGACCCGGCTGCTGCTTGCCGAACACAATATGAAGCTCAGATACTTCCGCCATCCCTTCCTGGACACCGGTCGTGACCTTCAAACCCGCCGCCAGGCTGAAGCATTTCTCGTGGCCCGTGGCTACCGCATCGCTCCCGTCACCCTTGACGCCTGGGACTGGATGTACGCCGGTGTCTACGAAGATGCCAGGAAGCGCGGCGACACCGCCCTGCAGGACGAACTCACGCACAGCTACCTTTCCTACAGCGACCAGGTATTTGCCTACTCCGAGCAGCTTTCCAAACAAACCATCGGCTACGAGCCGAAACAAATTCTGCTGCTGCACGGCAATCAACTCGAGGCCGACCACATCGGTGAACTGCTCGAGGTGATGCGCAAACGAGGGTATCACTTCATTACGCTGGCAGACGCCCTGAGCGATCAGGCATACAGCCTGCCCGATACGTTTGTCGGCGAGGAGGGCACAGGCTGGCTCGATCACTGGGCGATCACGCTGGGTAAGCCTCCGCAAGGAGCCCCCGTGTTTCCGCAATGGGTCATTGACCGGTCGAAGGCTCTGCACCAACCACAGCCCTAGACCTTCCGGCAAGACGTGGCTAAGAAACGCACCCTGCGATGCCGTTCTTGCCGATCAGTTCGGCAGTCTTGTGCAGCGCTATTAGGGATTGGGACATGCTTCGCTAGATGCCGACAATCGCGATGTCGGGCTCAATGGGCAGACACCTTGCAGAGGTCTTTGGGCGTCGGTTGCACAAAACCGAAATCTTGCCCGCTGCAACTCACAGAAGCTGCAGCCACGAGGATCGTAATCCAGGTTACACAAATCTGTTCAAGCCTCTCTTGTGGCTCATTGAGACCGTAAGATGCCACCGACAACTACAGGGCTGTATGACTCAATATTTGGCATTGGCTCAATTGATTTCGGCATACAGCATCGGCTTGGTAAGAATGGTTCGGCTGGTCCAGACTGCACAGTTCGCCGCCAGATATTTGTGTGTGATAAACGGCAAAACCAGGGGGAAAGGCAAGGAAAGGATAGTGCATTCATGAAGCCGGTTCAGCCTTCGGAGCATCTGGCCAAAAGAACCACTTCCGCGAAGAGTCAGGAGACACTGGCAGGAATGGTCGGCACAACTCGGTCGCGTGTGAGCCGTTTCGGGAACCGGTTCAGGAAATTCGGATTCATTCACTACAATGGCGGGTTGCAAGTCCAGAACTCACCTCTCTACATCGTTCTCCACGACTAGGTTCCGCATAACCTACTGCTAGGGTTTGTCCACCGGTTGCGCATACTGCAGCAAAGGTGGTCGCTTCTGACCATATATATCGATTAATATCGATTATATCGATGACCGGCGTAACGCAATTTGACCCGCCTTAAGGTTCGCTTCATATTGCGTCGTTACCGCTGCAAACAATCTGCGGATTTCGATTCTTCTTTCGACCTGTCGCGCATCACACCCTTTGTTGTCTTTGATCAGGGAGGTAAAAATGCGCACACATGTGGTCTTGATGTCCGTGATTGTCTGTTTGCCGTCGATGCTTGCAGCTCAGATGGGCGGAGCCCGGCCCGCCGGCAGCGAGATAGCAACACGAGCTACGATTTTTGGCGGGTATTCGTATCTTCGGAACGCCAGCAACGGCTTCAACGGGTGGGAAGGACAGGGCACGTTCAACTTCACCCGCAACCTGGGCGTCACAGCCGACGTAAGCGGTGCCAGCGTAATGCCATTTGGTTTTTCGGTCTTGGGTATTTCGGCGGGCACGTATCAGCACCTTAACAACTATTTGTTTGGCCCCACCGTAACCGCCAACCTTGGCAGAAGTTCTGTCTTTGCACACGCATTGTTCGGCGAGGCGCGTTCAAGTTTAGGCGCAGGTGTGGCCCTTCCGATCATCGGTGGGATCTCCACCGACATTACTAGCGCCCACGCCTTTGCCATGGCATTCGGTGGCGGGATTGACATCGGTCTGACTCGACATCTCGCGATCCGGGCGGTTCAGGTGGACTATCTCCGCACCCAGTTCAATGCCACCGATGCACTAACGACGGGACTCTCCAGCAGCCTAGGCAATCGCCAGAATAGCTTCCGCTATTCGACCGGTCTTGTGTTTCGGTTTTGAGAGATTTGACCTGGCCCAAACTATGTTCACCACTGATTAACTTTTTCGCCCGTGGGCATTGCGGTCTGTTCGGCCCAGTCCGCTAGATGCACGACGAAGGCCTCGGCCTGTTCGCGTGTCGTTTCGCGGAGGATCTTGGTGTCGCAAATCTACCAGCAAGAAAACTGGAAACGTAGCCCAGCGTAGTAGAACCGAGATTTCAAGCATTGCCTGCCATTAGTGCGTGCTTTCCCCAAAAGTGCACGAACCCCTTACTCTCGAGGCGCAGAATTTTGTCTGTAGCGTATCGAAACAGCAAGTTACGCCAGATGCAAAGGGCCACATAAGTGCACTGATAATGCTGGATATGAAAGGAGAAGAAGATAAAAGTGGTACGAAACATCCTAATCCGAGATTTGTCTTCCGACGGTAAATGGCAGCGCTACGTAAGCTGGTATGGATCGAAGAAGATCGTTTTCACGGTTGGGGTTGCTCCGAATGCGCCTGGGTATTCCACCCTTCTTTGTGTCCCATATTTGCGCTGAGCACCCACGGCCCAAAAGCACGAAACGCTGAATGGCTTGTATGTCAGATTTTACATCCAAAGAACAGTCGGCATGCCCGCGGCTGCGAGGAACGCAGCGCCCCTGGATAAGGTCAGTCTATCTGAGGTTCTTTCTACAATCTGCTGCGGCCCTAACTAAGGAGGTTGACATGTTTGCCCACAGTGCCTTCATGAATCTAAAGCCGACCACGGGTACTGAATTTCTGAAAACCGTTGGCACCGGAATCGTTCCCCTGCTGCGAAAGCAAATAGGCTTCCAGGATCAGATGACGCTATCGGACTCCTGCGGAAGAGGAGTCGTAGCAGTCAGCTTCTGGGATCAGCAAGAGAATATGCAGGCTTACCACTCATCGGGTTATCCAGAAGTGTTGAAGTTCCTTGGAAAGTTCCTGGACGGGACTCCGCACGTTAGGACGTTTGAGGTGGTCAGCTCGACCCTCCGAAATGCCGCCGCTCGCGCTGCAGCTTGAAGCTTGAAGTGGCCAGGAAACATTGTTGACGCAGGCAACAAAGTCGCCCTGCCCGACCAGAAGCCGTCGCTCAAACCGCCGCATGAGAGACGCGCATCCCGACGATGCACTAGAATCGGGATCGCCATGTCCAAGAGTCTCGGGTTAGTTCTTGTCCTATTCCTTCAATTCCAGTGCGCGACGGCCCTGTCGCAGACTGCGGCGACACCATCCCTTGAGCATCGCAAAACCAGTGAACCGTACACGGGCGATCTTTCCGTCTTTGAATCGCCCGGAAGAGATGAAAGGCTGCAGATCGCTCGCGTTATGGATATTTTAGGGATTACTCTCGGCAAAACGGTTGCTGATATTGGAGCGGGGTCCGGTTGGTTCACAGTCCGAGCCGCTAAACGGGTAGGCGAGACCGGAACCGTGTATGCCATCGATATCAATCCCGAGGCCATTCGTTACATTGACACCCGAATCCGGAAAGAGAACTTGCACAACGTTAAGCCGATTTTAGGCAAAGCTGATAATCCGCTGCTGCCCACGAAGGTTGACGCAGTGCTGCTTTTGAAGACCTATCACGAAGTCGCTCAGCCGATCACACTGCTGCGTAATCTGCGGCCATCTCTCACAGCGGGGGCTAAAGTCGGAGTGATTGACCGTAATGGAAACGGCGAGAACCACGGTGTCGCCCGTGACCTAGTGATTCGAGAGGCGAACGAAGCGGGCTTTGAGCTAGTGGAACAAGATAATTTCGTCAAAGACGGAATGGACTATTTTCTGGTCTTTAGGCCGAAATAGCTCTTTCGAAAGGATGATTCCCCGGCCTGGCAGCTCCTACGATGCTTGCATAAGTGGGTTCTCGCCATTAAGAGCTGCTGCCCTGCCCAGGAATCACGTTCACGGCTGGCCCCTCAATTTTTCAGTTTCTGGCGCTCGCAGGCCTCCACGGTTTTCGTTGGGTCCACGGCCTCATCATCGACTTGCTCTGATGATTATTCCTGATTTTGTCGATGAGGACGGCGGCATGCCTCGCGGTTTCCATCGGAGTTCCCTGAGGTCAAACTTCTGGGTCAAACCGTAACGCCTGCTCACCGGGCCTCTCCAGTTGCCGAGGATTGGAAAGCTGATTCCGTTTTGTTGGGCAAAGGCAAAGTTAATGGCAACGAAGATTGGCCGAACACGTATCGCCATCCTTTCGGAAAGCGCACGTAAGTATCACTGAACCAGACCGTATGGTCGAACGGCTTTCCGTTGTCCGTGCCTTTCTCCCACAACTTAGCCGTGACTACCGCAGTGTCGCCCCAAACACGGACCGTCCGTTCGCTGTCCTCATTGTGTGCATAGACTTCCTGATCGGTCCGCGCGGCGTTGACCAAATCAGCCTTGGCATAGACCTGGCCTGAACCTGTCACCAGCACAAAGTCGTCGGCCAGGATGCGATCCATCGTGGCCGACATCGTTCTTTTTTACGGCTGCCTGATATTGCTGATCCAGCGCAGCGACGATTTTTGCATCATCAGCGGCGGATGCGCGGGCGTAGTTCGCGGCAATCGCCATAAGCATCCCGAGTGCGAGCGAACTTGCGAGAAATGGGAAGAAGGATCGCCGAGAACACCGATTGACTCGGGTTTGGATCGTCTGCAAAACCGCATTTCGTCCCATCGTCATCGGGCAAAGAGCTGACATCCTCATCTTCATTTCCTTGCTGCGCTCGAACTTTCTTGGTTCAACCGCCAGAGGTCGCGAACCAGCCACTTCCAATATTTCCGGCAGTGCTGCTTTGCAGTCACTCCTTATGGGGACGGAACACGAGATCAAACCACAGTTTCCATGTCTTACCTCCATCGGTTGAAGTCTGTGCAGTCTCCCGAACACCTGCATTCACAGGCTTCCAGACGCCGCGGACGTTCCTCTTTTTACCGCCTGCTAAGCGATCCACGCCACTGAGAACCACTTCTCCATTTTGGATCTTGCCTTCGAGAACGAGCAGTTGTCCTCGATTGGTGACCCAAGTCTGGTGCCACACTTGTCTCGAAGCATCGTAGATGGTGAAACTCTGACCGCTGTGGCCGTCTGTGCCTTCGTAGTTCTCACGCAAGACGCAACCATTGAGTAAGACATCTACTCGCGTGCGTGCGACCTTCGTCTGGCTGTCAGTCTCAAATGCGTCCCAATCACCCGCCCGGAAGTCAAATTGTCGATATTCGGGCGCCATGCAGGACGCGGATCTCGCAGACTCTGCCGGCCAAGGACGAGCAACAGAGCCGTCCAATGCCGTGAAAAGGATTATCGTCACCACGACGCTGGCCTTTGACCAAATATCGAACGGGTTCATTTCGAACTTCTCTCTTTGTCGACCGAATTCAGTTCGAACAATCTTGTCATCTCGAATGACTTCGCACGCCGGGACGGACGGCCTACTGGCACAATCTCCTCGGGTGTTCCGAAGCCGCGATCGTGAGCCGGCTTCGAGACCGCATAAGTCTTCACCTGGTGCCCTATCCATCGACTGAAGGCGGGCGGTCTGCCGCAGGAGCAATACAGTATGTATTCTTCCGCGGGTCCGACCACCGTACGTACCAGATAAGATCCGTTGCCATAAGGACTGAATGCAATCAGGTAACGGGTGAAACACTTCGGACATTCCACGCAAGGCGAAGAAAGCACATAAATCGCGTACCTCACGATAGATCGTCCGATTGAAAAATGTTGGACGTTTGCGGACCTCGCTCCCCGGTTGGACGCGTCGGACCCGCTCCAGGGTCACGATCCGGGTGCAACGAAAGTCGTATCGCGCGCCCTTCGGTAACCTTCAGCCAGATTCGAGGGATCCCGGTTGCGAATGGGTCATGATTGGGGAGCGTGGTCCGAAAACGTCTAATTTCTCATTTAGAATTGACTATCATTAAGATTGCGAAGGTATGAATCTCAATCGGCAGGTGTGCTCACGAGCCAGACTCTCGCGCGATGTGCGCTTCGACGGCAAGTTCTTCATCGGCGTGACCACCAGTCGAGTCTACTGCCGTCCGGTTTGCCCGGCACCCACAGCAAAAGAAAAGAATGTCCGATACTTTCCAAGTGCCGCCGCAGCGGCTGAGGCGGGTTTTCGCCCCTGTCTGCGTTGCCGTCCGGAATGCTCGCCTGGCACTCCGGCCTGGCTAGGTACTCCAAACACAGTTTCTCGAGCTTTGCGGCTGATCGGAGGGACTGGCCTGGAGGACGGCGGGGTGGAAGGGCTCGCAGAGCGACTGGGAGTGGGTTCGCGCCATCTTCGACGCCTGTTCATCCGGCACCTGGGGGCGACGCCCAGCGCCGTAGCTCAGACACAACGTCTGCACTTTGTGAAGAAGCTAATCGACGAAACGAATCTACCGATGAGCCAGGTTGCCATTTCGTCCGGCTTCGGTTGCGTTCGACGATTCAATGCCGCCATCCGCAAGGTTTATCATCGAACCCCCACACAAATCCGGCGCCTTGCACGACAGACGGCGATCCAGACAGAAAACCAATACCTCTTCCGCCTTCGTTTTCGCCCACCCTACGATTGGCACGGCATGCTGGCTTTTCTCGCACCCCGCGCCACTCCCGGGGTCGAAGTGGTGGAACTTGGCAGTTATCGTCGTTCGATTTCCTTGCATGGCAGCCATGGCTATATTGAGATCTCCCTCGACGAGGGGAATAACGCACTCGCCGTGCGTGTGCAGTTTGACGATCCGCGCTCCCTTTTTTTTATTACCGAGAGAGTTCGCGCCATGTTTGATTTGAGTGCAGACTGGGCGGACATCGTACAGAGTTTGAGAGTCGATCCGGAATTAGCCAGGCAGGTTGAGGCTGGTCCCGGGTTGCGCGTGCCAGGCTGCTGGAATGGTTTCGAACTGGCCACGCGAGCAATTCTTGGCCAGCAGATCACCGTTAGGGGCGCAACAACCCTGGCCGGCCGGCTAGTAAGAACCTTCGGGAAGTCGTTCTCCGTTGCCCGAGGACTGACGCATCTGTTTCCTCCGGCCGAGGTCCTTGCGGATGCCAGGCTCGCCAGCATCGGCTTGCCGGCGGCACGTGGCGAGACCATCCGGGCTCTCGCCCGCGCGATTTGTGAGGGAAAGATCCGCTTTGAGGGCGTTGTGGACTCCGACTCTTTCCTGGATCGACTATGTGAAATTCCTGGCATTGGAAAATGGACAGCGCAATACGTGGCAATGCGAGCGCTCGGCGAACCCGACGCGTTTCCATCCACCGACCTGGGCCTTCTACGCCGTCTTGCGTTAAGGACTTCGCGCGAGCTGGAGCTACGCGCAGAAGCCTGGCGGCCTTGGCGGGCGTATGCAGCCATGTATCTCTGGAATGCCAACGAATGCAGGGCTGTCAGTAGCAAACTCCTGTCATCCAAGAGCCACAAATCGCCGCTTAAAAGAACCGTTGCTTAGCAGCGCACCTCAATGTCGCAGTTGCTTTGGGTTGCGAATGCGGCGGGATGAGCGTTGTCTGCAAGGCGGTTGTGAGGCCGCCCCGCGTCCGTGAATGCCCCCCTGGAATCCACTCAGGCAGCCTCTCAAGTGCTAATCGTTAGCATTCTGACGACAGCAGGAGGTCTGGTTATGGCTAGAAGTGCAGCTGCCAGGAGTGACGGGTTCGAATGGCGTACTCTTTTACAAAACAACTGGCCGATTCCAACTGCGAAGCTCAGCCCCACTGCACAGCAAAGGACTTTGGTGGAATGTTGTGAGTTGTGTGGCGAGGCTATCGGGGATGGCAGACCATTTACGACCAATTCTACAGGGCAAAGAGCGATGCATATGGCATGTTTGGGCAATCAGGAGCCCACCTGCGTGGAACAACGACCACCTGGAAGAATTTGGGGGCATTTGCTGCAAACGTTCGTCAGGGGCTAAGAAATGGCAGGTCGTGGCAGACTCCCACACCAGTTAACTGGCCGATTTTTGACCACCCATCGATGATTTTGGGATTTCCGGGCTGGTTCGCCGCTTTATCCGCATTTGGAGTGCACTCCGGCGGCGGGTATGAGGTTACTGCCTACACGCTTATCATCAATGCGTTCGTTTACGGCGGACTTGTATTTCTTCTCCTTCTCCTGAGGTCGCACGTTGACTGCCCGTCAAGCCTAGTCGTCCGATTCAAGACGTTGTCCGACTCTGGGCATTTTGGGCTGTCGATAGTTGATGTAATCAGGGTGTACACTCACCACTCTGTTCAACCATGGTGATTTTTCGCCACCATCTAGTGGTTCTGGCACGCGGAAGGAACCGGGTGGGTTGAAGTCTTGCTGGACTTGGGCCGTGCGGACCGCATGATGGTCTGCCCCTTCCTTTGCCTGCGGCTTCCGTGTACATTATGGCGCCTAGTGTCATCACCGAATCCATTTTTCGGCAAGCGTGAGGCTTGGATCGGGCGCCATCCCGTTGCGGCTTACTTCGCACTAACCTTCACGGTCTCCTGGATCGGTGCTCTTGCCGTGACCGCGCCCCACCTGATCCGCCACGAACCTCTCCCCAAGATGACCGGCATTCTGATGTTTCCGGCCATGCTCCTGGGTCCAAGTTGTATCGGCATCCTCCTGACCAGGATCGTAGATGGGAAAAGCGGCTTACGGGACCTCCTCTCTCGAATGCTTCGTGGGCGGGTTTCGGCACGATGGTACGCGGCGCTTCTAATTCCTCCCATCTTGATCCTGACCGTTCTCTTCGGTTTCCAGACATTCGTCTCCACCGCTTATGCCCCCAACCGCTTTCTGATCGGCGTTCTGTTTGGTCTTCCCGCGGGGCTTTTGGAGGAAATCGGATGGACGGGCTATGCGTTCCCGAAAATGAGTTCCCAGAGCAACGAGTTGGCGGCGAGCATATTGCTGGGGTTGTTATGGAGCATTTGGCACTTGCCCGTCATCGATTACTTGGGAACTGCTACGCCGCACGGCGCATACTGGTTTCCTTTCTTTCTGGCGTTCGGGGTGGCGATGACGGCTATGCGTGTGCTGATCTCCTGGATTTACACCAATACGAAAAGCTTGTTCCTGGCGCAGCTCATGCATATAAGTTCCACAGGCTCCCTGGTCATTTTCAGTGCTCCGCGGCTGGCGGCCGACCAAGAAGTAGTGTGGTACGGGGTGTATGGAATTTCGCTCTGGCTCGCAGTCGCGATCGTCGCCAAGGCTTGTGGCAGGGATTTAAGACGGCAGACTGCCTGGGGGCTCTCATCTAAACACCGAGCGGCGTGCTGATGTAGCGCAATTTCTTGGGATGGGATACCGCACCGCTAGTATTCGCAGCGAAACGTCACCTGGTGCGTCACGCCGGCGGAGGTTTGGTGCTCGTATATCGCGTAGTGTCGCGACCCCGAGTATTCTTCCCCTATTTTGTGCATCTCGCCGTGGTCCGCCGGGCAGGAAATCGAGGACGGACAGGCGAATACTAACGTCGCGAGACCTAGTACGGTGCATGCTAGTTTCAGAGTCTTCATGGTGGGTCCCTCCTTAGACTTCATACCACGAGACCCGATTGGAAGAGACTTACGGTGGACCGTTGGCAGCCAACCCGAAAGTTATGTACTTCCGACTAGTCTTCGATTCCGGCAATGGTGTTCGCAGGCTGAACAGACAGGGTGATACGTGGACGCAATCGTCAATACACTCCGATCGTTGGGCGGATCTGGCTTCGCTGGGAGGTATGTGAAAGTTCAAAGGGTGGGGAAGCATAGTGCTGCTGTGCACCTGAGCGCGCTCGCTTCGTCGCAGGATCGTGAGAGGGGGCACCGAGTCATTGCCAAAACTGGAAACTTTGATGGCCTCTTCGCCCGCCCCCAGCCTTAGTTCTCGCGCCTTACAAGAAGATTACAAAGGGCCAACAATTCTGTGACAAATCAGCCAACGACGCACTATGACCTTCCTCTCACTAGCCTAAGGTAATCGGAGCCCCAGGATCGCACATCCATGTACCGTCTGCAAAAATTCATCTAGCCGAGGTGTAATATATCAGTCCCTGTGGCTGTCCGTATTCGCGTTCGCACAGCAGTATCATCGCACTGATCTCACAGCCAACATGTCCTCCGTTTCTCCTTCCACGCCAAGAATCAATGTCGAGCCCCACCTGGTCAACGCCTGGGGACTTGCACGGGGCACGTCTACCGCTTGGTGGGTGTCTGATAAGGGAACCGGTCTCTCCACCCTGTAAAACGCGGTCGGCAAGCCGCAATCTCTCGTGGTGAAGATTCTCACTCCCGACGGCAAGGGCACATTTGCTCCGACGGGGGCTGTTTTCAATCCCACCTCGGCATTTCCCGTGGCACCGAACGTAAAGGCGATTTTCCTGTTTGTGACCGAGGATGGAACTATTTCCGGCTGGAATCCCCTGCTCAGTTTCCGCACAGCGCCGACGCATTCTCATCTGTCTGTCGCGGTTGCCCCTCCGGGTTGTCCACTGCGGTGCCGGTTTCGAACTTAGGCACTCGAAGGTCCAGTCCCGTTTCCAACGCAAAAAAGGAACTCTTGGTAAAGTGATCGTATGCGAAAGATAGACTCGGTATTTCGAAAGCCGCTGGAAGCCGCGTTAGAAAGCGCGATGGCTCACCTGGAGAGCCTCGATCGAACCTCAGTTGCCGCCACTGTGGATATCGTGACCTTGCGGAGTCGGATCGGAAAGGAGCTCCCAGACGAAGGAGTTGCTTCCGAGCAGGTGGTAGCCGATCTTGTGAAAGACGTGGAAGGAGGCATTCTCGGTTCCGCGGGAGGGCGGTTCTTTGGCTGGGTGATCGGAGGCTCGGTGCCTGCCGCCCTCGCCGCGGACTGGCTGACCTCGGCTTGGGATCAGAATAGTGGGCATCACTCTTGTGGGCCCGCGGCGGCGGTAGTGGAAGAAATAACCGGCAAATGGCTGAAGGAGATTTTGGAGCTTCCCGCCCATGCGAGTTTCGCCCTTGTTACCGGGTGCCAGATGGCGCATGTGACTTGTCTTGCCGCTGCACGACACGCCATCTTGGCAAAGCAAGGCTGGGATCCGGAGCAGCAAGGGTTATACGGTGCGCCGCCCATCCGTATCGTAACCAGCGACAAGCGACATGAAACGTTCGATCGAGCGATCCGTTTGCTCGGTCTCGGGCTGGCACAAGTGGAGTACTTGTCCGCCAATTCTGAAGGGCAGCTTCCAACAGACGCGCTCGAGCGAGCACTGAAGGCAGAGCCTTCGGCGCCGACGATCGTGCTGTTGCAAGCCGGGGATG
This sequence comes from uncultured Terriglobales bacterium, assembly GCA_955652395.1. GTDB lineage: Bacteria > Acidobacteriota > Terriglobia > Terriglobales > Acidobacteriaceae > JAIQFF01. The sequence continues at coordinate 18,704 of CATPBJ010000163.1, forward strand.
TGAACACAGGAAAGTACGACTCGTTTGAGACGCTGATTCCCATCGCGAAGCATTACAAAGCCTGGGTACATGTGGACGGCGCCTTTGGTTTATGGGCGGCGGCCAGCGCGCGCTATCGTCATCTGGTAAGGGGTGCAGCCGAGGCCGACTCCTGGGCCACGGACGGACATAAGTGGCTTAACGTCCCGTACGATTGTGGATACGCTTTCATTGCGGACCCAGACGCTCATCGCGCTTCCATGTCGAGCCACGCAGCCTATTTGACTCACGATGGTGATGCGCGAGATCAACTGGATTGGACGCCGGAATGGTCCCGTCGCGCGCGAGCATTTCCCACATACGCGGCGTTGCGCCAGCTTGGACGCAGCGGAGTGGCTGCCTTGGTGGAACGTTGCTGCGAACATGCTCACTCCCTTGTGATCAAGATCGGCCGCTTACCCGGAGTGGAAGTTGTGTCGGAGCCCGTCGTCAATCAAGGCTTGGTGAGGTTTCTCGATCCTAAACCGGGCGCGTCGGATACAGATCACGATCGCCATACCGAAGAGGTGATTTCCGCTATTCTTGCAACCGGCGAAGCCTTCTTTGGTGGCACAACCTGGCTCGGCCGGCGTGCCATGAGAGTGAGCGTGAGTAACTGGCAGACGTCCGAAGCAGATGTGCGGCGGGTGGTCAGTGCCGTCGCTCAAGTATTGGCCGTAAAACCGGTACACTCGTGACCTCAGTTTCAAGCTTCGCTTTCCCGACCGCCTTGACCCTCGCGCAAGAATCGCACATGTTTCTACTTCCGCTCACAGTAAGCCTCCATTGATAATTGAAGTAACATCGCCGGTTGCCCCATTCATTGTGATTCAGCAAGCGCTCGCAATGCCGTGAAATTTCTCGAACACTTCGGCCAGTTTCCGGAAGCCCCAAGCAAACCGACGAAATGGGGTCAAAGACCTCGCGCTGCAAAACGGCGGCCCAGGCCGGAGCCTTCGCGTTTACTGAAGCTTGCTCTTATAAGGCGATGTCACTTTCGATCTGCGGTTGAACTGCCTTCAGGAGTAGTCGGATCCGACGGCGGGCTGCCCGGACGTTGCTTCAAGACTGGTCGGTCGTCGGATGAAAAGGGATCCGACGAGGAACCGGTGCGCGAACTCTGCATTCCTTGCAGAGTGGAAGAAGGCATCACTGTGACAGGCGCTTCGAGCCTGAAGCTAAGCATGGACTCAGCAGGAAGCCGCACCGTCGCTCCTCTTGTTGCGGCCTGGATGCCGGTTCCGGTGCCCGCACCAATCACGGCTCCGATCGCCGCTCCCTTTCCACCGCCAAGGATCGCGCCGAGAATCGCGCCCAAACCCGCCCCTCCGCCAATCGTCGCCGCTGCACGGCTACGCCGCAATGGCCCCTGTTTTGAATATTGATTTGTGCGCAAATCATAGGTTTTCCCGTTGTAACCTAAGCGAATCGCTTCGATCACAAGCTCCGCTTTCCCGTTAAAGCGCCCGGCATTTTGAACTTCGACAATCCTTCCCTGTACCGCGGCCCCTTCCGGGATCACGACTGTGTTCCCATCCAGAACGGGCGAGGCCAAGCTTGCGAGAAAGATATCCCCCTTTTCGTTGAGCGCCGAACTCAGCGACTCCGTGAGCCGAACCTGCAGTACGCTTCCGTATGGCACGGTAACCTGTTCGGGAGCCCTGGAAGACGCCATCGGAATTGGAGGAGACGAAGCGTCGGCGCTTACCCTAGGAACATTCGAGTCAATGAGGTGCGCGTCCGAGGGAGTCCTGGCGATGTTGACACTACTCGCAGAAGAAGTGATTTTCCCCGATAAGCCAGCAGCATCAGTTTCCGCCGGACCTGGACGATGCAAATTGTCGGGTGAAGAAACTCTTTCAGAGAAGGGGGCCTTTAGCGCCATCGGAGGCTGAACCGTCCCCGCGACCCAGGCTCGTGACTCCAGCACTGTCATGGTCAGCCGGCTGGGTCCACTCAATCGTAGGTTGTCGACCACAACCTTGACGCCCTCCACCCGCCAGGCATCTTGCACCGCAGCGACGCGCTGGTCATCGCTGGTCACGTAACCCGCGAGCGTAATTGTATGGTTGGTGCCCGTCACCTGGAACCGCGCCATCATCAGCCGACGATCAGCACGAATCCTGTTTTGTACTTGTGACACCATCTGGCTGTTGTCCGGTCTCCGTGAACAGCTAAGGGTCGTGATTGAAAGTACGGCAAGCAAACCAAACAATCCGGATCCGATTCTCCGCGCGCGGACTATGTGCATTGTGCCCACCGGTCAGGTTAGATGCCATTCGTCGCCGATCACGTTCGCCGGGGGGATGATTAATGATGACGGGCGACGTTCGGCGCGTCTAGACGCCGTGCATTTAGCATCCGACTAGTACAGGTCGAAACACCGAAACCCATTTTTTGGGCCGAAAAGTCGTCGACAAATCTGGGGTAAGACATTGATAATTTAAGGCTTAGACGAAAAGTGGGATAAAGGCCGTCTGCCGGGTATTCCTCGGGCTTCATTCTCTCGCCCGTATGTGAGCCTCTGCCGAAACCTGCATCCGCTGCTCCACCCGGGATAGAAACTTTCCAGCAGCCTCTAAAATATGATTTTCACCGCGAACTGAGCGATGCGCGCGTCGCCGGCCTGTCCCGCCCTGAAAGTACCGAACGACGAGTTGCCATTGAGCTTGTCGAAGGCGCTGATTTGATTCGTTGCGCATGGCGGTTGCAACTCGTGCTCTCGGGCGCCCAGTTCGGCTGATTCAGAACGTTGAAATATTCGCAGGGGAGCTGGAGCTTCCAGCGTTGTGGTGATGTAGAAGTACTTGGAGATCTGCACATCCCAGTCCGCAGTTTTGGACAAGCGCAGCGCATTCTTTCCGACATCACCAAAGGTACCAAGCACAGCTGTTTTCTCAGCAAACGCGGGCCGGGTTGAGCCAACTTATGCACTTTGCGGTTACCCCGTTGCACGAGTTACTGCTGTAGGGATCGACGCCGGGGATGAAAGTGCTCCGGTCATTACCAATGCCGGTTCCGGAAATTTCCGTGCCCTGCAGAACAGTGATTGGCCGTCCGCTTTGAGCGGAAATGATCCCGCTGAATTCGTAGTCGCCCAGTGGCAGTTCATGGCTGCTGATCGATCATCTGTCTGATCGTCGACGTGGCGGTATCCACGTGCAAGGCGTTGGAGGCGACCTCAACCACCTGGCTCGTCATGCCCGCTTGCATCTTCACGTTCAAACTGAGGGTCTGGTCCCCAAGCAAAGTAACCTCCTGCCTGGCTACTGCTAAAGCCACTGGCTTCGGTGACCACGGTATAGAGGGCCGGGCTCAGGAAGGAAATCACAAAATACCCGTCGGCGTTGGTAGCCGTTTCCCGCGAAAAGCTCGTGCCGGTCTGCGTTGCTCTGATCTTGGCGGATGCAATCGCGGCTCCCGAAGGATCAGTTACAGTGCCGACCATACTCCCCAGAACTTGGGCCTGCGACATAGTCGACGACGAGGTCAAAAAAACAATGAGGCCCACGAGTCCAAGAACAATATGTTTGTTCATTCTTGTACCTTTCGAGGAGAGCGTTAGTTCGGCAAAAGGTCGCCCTGTCCCCCAGGGCGGCCGCCGCTAGTTGCAGAGCAACCCATATCTCATACCGGGGATTGAAGCACACAAGTACTCGAATCCAACACCGCCATCCGTTTGGTTTTTGATACAGTGACCCATGGCGGCGGAAGATAGGCGAGAAACGTTTTGACTGTCAATAACAGAAATATTCAAGAAGAGATTTAGGAACATTAAGGGCGAAGGAGACATGGACATTCACCAGTTGAAACTGTTTCTCGCGGTCATGGAGTCTTGCAGCATGACGCACGCGGCGCAGCAGTTTCACTTGTCTCCGGGCGCGGTCAGCCTGCAACTCCACAGCCTCGTGGAAGAATTGCATGCGGAATTATTTGTGCGGTCGGGAAAGAGACTGGTCCCACGCCGGCCGCGTTGCGACTGGCCGAGCGTGCCAAGGAAGTAGTTCGCACGATCAGCCAGATCCAACAGGAATTTGCCGACGATGTTTCAAAGGACGCGCGCCCCTTCCAGTTTGCCACCGGCGTCACTACGTTGATTCACCAACTGGGCCGACCACTCCGGGAATTGCGGAAGCGTTTCCCAAACGCCGACATCGGAGTGACTGTGGGCGTCACAGAGGAGATTGTGGCTGGCCTTCTGGAACGCCGCTTCGACCTGGGCCTTATCTCACTGCCGGTGTTCGAAGAAAGCCTGGAGATTATGCCGCTGTTCAATGAGGAACTGCTGGTGCTGCGGCCATCGCCGAACAGCGTGCGCAGCACTCGCACCGGGGTTATCCAGGCTTTGGACCTCGCGCATGTTCCATTTCTTCTCTATCCGAAACGCAGCAACATCCGGCACATCATTGATCAATTTTTTCGAGAGATCAACATCACGCCGCGAGTGGTGATGGAAGCCGAGGACAGCGAAGCCATCAAGGGACTGGTGGAGTCGGGGTTCGGCTACTCCATACTCCCGGAACACGCCCTCAGGGGCCGGAACCGTTTTTTTCACACTTACCGGGTGGCGGGGCACCGCCTCAGCAGAAGCCTGGCATTGGCCATGGTCCGCACCGACTAACCGCGCAAGCTGACGGAATCCGTGGCCGACTTTCTGCAAAAGATACTTACCACCCAACAGTAGGTGGCCCGGCACCTCAGCGCGGAATCTTATGCTGCCAGGTTTGTCCATCTTTCGAAATTGCCGCGGAACAGCGATCTACATCGCGCTGGATGGTTTGGCGCGTGACCCCACGTCCGTCCCGGGCCAGCGCTGTAGCTATTCGCGAGAATAGGGGAAAGGGTGGCGCGGGTATTTCGCCATTTGTAGAGGACCTGCTCGAGAACCCGGGCATCGGAATGCTGCGGAATGAAACTTGTCCCCAGCAACTCAATACGCTCCCGCGTGATTTCTTCCACGATGGAGGGATTGTTCAAGAACCACCAGCACCCGAAGGGCATAAGGTTGCTGAACTTTCGCGCGTACACACAGAGTTCATGCTGATTTTCACGGCTCAGAACACTCGCCAGAAAGCGATTCTCGGGGTAATCGCGGCAGATATTTTCCACCGCGCGCAGATCCGCTCTGCCCACCGCATCGCCGGCCAGACGAATTCTTGGGTTTACCTGGCGGCGGACCCCGATCATGAGCGAGAGCGGCAGATCAAACTCCCGACACGAAGGCAGAACGGCTTCACTCAGAATCTTGCCCTGAATACTGTCTTCCGGGAATTGGAAGGTGTCGGTAAGTGACACTGCCATATAGACCGGACGCATACGCTCGTACCACTCCGCAAGAAATCTGCGCACTTCGGCAACCGATTTACCGCTGGCCTCGGCATCCACGGAATAGCCTTGCTCGGCCAGGCGTTGCCAATGTCCGGCCCAGCCCCAGAGAATTCGATCCAAGCGCAACACCGCCAGGAAATCCGAGCGCGAGTGCAAACCATTCATCCAGATCTGCTGCTCCTCCGGGTGAAGGGGATCATTGGTCATTACCACCGAGCTCACGCCCGCCATTTGCAGGACGGTGGAGATATGCGATTCAATCCTCCGGGTACGGAAAAAAGATCGGGCCTCTTCGAGGTCCAGGCTATCGGTCGGCAAGTCGAACGCATCGAGAACCGCGATGACACCGCGTGTGGCTTCCGATATCGGACTATTTTCCACGAACAGGGCGCGCCAGATTTCATCCGCCTGTTCGCGTTTCGACAGCTCCCAGTAACGCTCGGGAGCTATGCTCGAGGAGCGGAACAGTTCGGCTTCCAGGTAGTGGTAGGTTAGAAGTTCGTCGATACCCCACAGTCCAAGACCGCCAAGCTCTGGGGCGAACAAGTGTGTGTGGATGTCGATAAACTGGGTGGTCGTGAGTATGTCTTCTACAGTGGATTGGATCTGCTCTCCGATCAGCAGATCGTCTCTTAGCTGTTGTCCAGTCGGGGTTGTTTCCATGCGTTCCTGCACTTCCGTTCGGGACCTGCAGTTTAAGCTCAAGCAGCCGCAGACTTCTTGGAGGGTTTGTACCGGCCAGAGCGCACCGTGTCAAATCAAGAGAGTTAAACGAGGTTTTTAAAAACACTCAATGCGAAGTGCGCAAACACCGCCTTCGCCGTGCGATGCTGTCAGCCTTGCTGAAATGAGCCGTTAAAATTTCTCGTTTGACATCGTTTTGCAGTTGCTTCAGTGTCCTGTGGATGGACCTCTTCGTGAATCATAGGCGAGGGAGTCACGGTCATAAACAATCAAGGGAGGAATCATGTTCGCTAGATCCACCGAGAGAAGAGACTTCCTGAAGCTGACGGGAGCAGGTATCGCCGGCTCCGCCCTGGGAACTGCCACAAATGTTCAGGCAGCCGCTGCCAAAACAAACGCAGCTGGCCATGACACTCTCGACGTAAGAGCCTTCGGCGCTACCGGCGACGGAAAAACTCTGGACACGCCGTCCATTAGCCAAGCTATCGACGCGGCCGCCGCAGCGGGTGGCGGCATAGTCCGCTTCCCTGCCGGAAGTTATCTTTGCTACTCCATCCACCTGAAGAGCCACATCACTTTGTATCTTGATCCGGGCGCAACCATCGTGGCCGCGGACGTGCCCGCCGCGGGGGCCAGTGGCGGCTATGATCCGCCTGAACCAAACGCATGGGACAAGTTTCAGGATTTCGGCCACAGCCACTGGCATAACAGCCTGATCTGGGGCGAAGACCTGGAAAACATTTCCATCGAGGGCCAGGGGCTGATTTGGGGCAAGGGCCTCAGCCGCGGAGATCGCGACGTTGCACTTGCTGCTGGGGTCGGCAACAAATCCATCAGCCTGAAGAACTGCCAGAACGTGACGCTGCGCGACATCTCAATCCTGCACGGCGGGCATTTCGCCATCCTGGCTACCGGGGTGGACAACCTGACGATCGACAATCTGAAGATCGACACCAATCGGGACGCGATCGACATCGATTGCTGCCGGAACGTGCGTGTGTCGAATTGCAGCGTTAACTCGCCCTGGGATGACGGCATCTGCCTCAAAGATTCGTACGGCCTGGGATTTGCGCGGTCGACCGACCACGTCACCATCACCAACTGCTACGTTACTGGAGGCTACGAAGAAGGCACTATGCTCGATGCCACCTACAAACTCTTCGCCCCCGATTTCAAGGTTCCCCGCAACGGGCGGATCAAGTTCGGCACCGAAAGCAACGGCGGCTTCCGCAACATCACCGTCTCCAACTGTGTGATTGAGAAGTGCCGGGGAATCGCCCTTGAGTCAGTGGACGGCGCGATCCTGGAAGATGTCGCCATCACCAACATCACCATGCGAGACATCGTCGACGTTCCCTTCTTCCTCCGCTTGGGCAGCCGGATGCGTGGTCCCGAGGGAACGCCGATAGGAGAGTTAAGGCGCGTACTCATCAGCGATGTCGTGGTCTCCAACTGCGCCTCTCGCCAGGCCACGATCGTCGCGGGGATTCCGGGTCACTACATCAAAGACGTCAGGTTCAACAACATTCTTGTCTTGCATCAGGGTGGGGGGACCAGGGAAGACGCTGCTGTTCAACCGGCGGAACTGGAGAACGTCTATCCCGACCCAAACCGCTTCGGAACCATGCCAGCCCACGGCTTCTACATTCGTCATGTGAAGGGAATCGAGATCAAGGATGTCGAGGTGCGACCGATGAAGCCGGACGTGCGACCGGGATTCGTCCTCGACGATGTGAATGGGGCAGAGCTTATTCACGTCAAACTGCCCCACACTCCCGAAGTCGCGTCCGTAGTGCTTACCAACGTCAAGGACTTCAGCGTCACGCAGAGCAAGCCGCTGGCCGACTCGCAAGTCGAAAGCTCAGCGCAAGAAACGCTCTAATGGTTCGGATCGTTAAAAACGGGCGTATCCGCGTTAAGTCACGGCATCGCCTTCCGGCTTAACCCCAGCCCTGGGGAGCGAAGTTTGCATCAGGGAATTAGCAACTGTAGTCTGGAACGGCCCAGGTGTTCCGGCTTGAATGATTGGTTCGGCAAGAATCCGGGAGCCTAGGGTTAAGGGCTCGGGCACGGGCGGACGTTGTCCGCAACGGGCGAACTCGTTTTGTGTTACACGGACCACTCCGGCAAAGTTGTGGCTCGTCTCTTCGCGGGCCGAATGAACACGGCCGGGGGGGCCAAAATGAAGGCCACCGTGTTGCCGGATCATTTTGCATGGCTGAACTTTTCTCTTAGAATTTCTCGTTTGACATCCCATAGCTACCGCGGTGTAAAACTTTAGGTATCTAGCGGTTGTGTGCAGCCGAGGTCCCGGTATGACAGACACAGAAAACAACAAGCCAACCGAAGACACGCCGAAGAGCGTTTCGAGACGCAGCTTCATTAAAGGGGTGATCGGCAGCGGCGTAGCCGTCTCCTCAGCGAACTATCTGTTCCGCGCCTCTACCTTGCTGGGCCAGCAAGCTGCGGATGGTGTAGGAGAGCGGCTCATTACCCTCAACGTGAACGGCCAGCAGCGGCGGGTCGACGTCATGAAGCAGGAGACTCTGGCGTGGACGCTGCGCTACAAGCTGGGCCTCACCGGTACCAAGCTGGGATGCGACCGCGCGGAGTGCGGGGCCTGCACCGTGCTGATTGACGATGTGCCGCATTATTCGTGCTCTGTGCTCACCCATACCGTGCGGGGCAAGAAAGTACAAACCATCGAAGGGCTGGCCAGCCCTGACGGCACGCTGCATCCGGTGCAGCAGGGCGTGATTGATGAACAGGGTTTCCAGTGCGCATTCTGCATGTCCGGCTTCATCATGGCGACGGTCGGATACCTGAAAACCAATCCGAGTCCCACCCGGTCCGAGTTGGCGCATGGCATCTCCGGAAACCTGTGCCGCTGCCAGGACTATGACAAGATCCTGACCGCGATGATGAAAGGCGCAGAAAACATCAGGAAGGTCAACCATGCCTAGCTCAGAAGGGAAACCTGGTCCACAGAAGTTCGGGGCTCAGTACAAGCTCATCGGCAAGGACTACACGACCCCCGATCTCTACGCCAAAGTGACCGGCAAGTCGAAATATGCCGAGGACTTCCGCGCGGACGGCATGCTGTTCTGCAAGTTGCTGCTCAGTCCAGTGCCGCACGGACGCGTGAAACACCTTGACCTCAGCAAAGCCCTGGCCATGCCCGGAGTAAGAGCGATCCTCACCCAGGACGATCTTCCTGCTCCAGCCGACAGCGTGACCGACCTGGGCGCGGTGATCAAGGCCAACAAGCAGGGCGAAAAGGCGCTCACCATGGAACCGCTCTACCAGGGTGAGCCGATCCTGGCCGTAGCGGCTGTGGACGAATGGACCGCCGCCGAGGCCATCGAAAAAATTGACATCGAGTTTGAGCATCTGCCGTTCGTCGTCGATCCGCTCGATAGTCTCCGCCCCGGCGGGCCGAACCCGCGCCAAGAGGGCAACATCTGGGTCAAGCAGCCGGTGCCAGCAGCCCAACCGGGAGGGAAACCGCCAAGCCCTCCGCCGCCCCAGGTGGGAGAACTCAAATGGACCGCGGCAGATTTCGCCGAGATGAAGGAAGGCCGTCTGCCCATGGGCAAGGCGCCTGACGAGTGGTCCTATGGCGATGTGGATGCTGGGCTCCAGGCTGCCGCACTGGTTCTGGATGAAACCTTCGTAACGCCGGATACCAGCCATCAAACGCTGGAGCCTCGCACCGCTCTGGCTTATTGGCAAAACGGCAAGGTGTTCATTCACATGGGGACCCAGAGCACGGTGCAAACCCTGGCCGGCATGGGACGCTGGTTGAATATGGATCCCAACCAGATTGTGCTCATCAGCGAATACACCGGCGGCGGTTTCGGCAGCAAAGCGACCGGCTACATCTTCGCGATCATTCCGGCATTGCTGTCGAAGAAAGTCAATGCCCCAGTGATGATGCGCATCAGCAGGGAAGAAGAACATTTCATCGGACGAGCGCGGCCCGGTTTCCAGGGCCGGATGAAAGTCGGCTTTTCCGAGGACGGCAAGATCACTGCGCTGGACATGTTCACCATCTGCAACAACGGCCCCTACGACGCCAACGGTGACGCGAACGCTTCCGGACTGGTCGTCTCGCTGTTGTATCAACCGGCGGCAATGCGCTGGCGCGGGCTGACCATGCTGACGAACACCCCGCCGCGGGGTCCCCAAAGCGCGCCGGGCGGAATGCAGGGAATCATCATCATGGAGCCAATCCTGGCGAAGGCGGCGCGCAAGCTTTCGCTCGACCAGGTGGACATTCGACGGGCCAACGCTCCCGAGGGCAAGGCCCTCTGGGGACCACCGAGGGACGGCAAGCGGGCGCACTCGACCAGTGCGTTTCTCAAAGAAGCACTCGATCGCGGCGCGGAGCAGTTCAAGTGGAAAGAACGGATTGCGCGTCCGAAGAAGAGCGGGACCAAGGTACGCGGGGTGGGGGTGTCGTCGAGCGCCTTCTTCGCCGGTTCCACCGGGTACGACGGGCTCTTCATCATCAAACCCGATGGGCGGATCGCGATCCAATCGGGGATTGGCAACCTGGGAACGGAGTCGATCAGTGACGTTCACCGGGTAGTCGCCGAGGTCCTCGGCGTTCCGTGGGAAAAGTGTGATGTTGAGTGGGGCAATACGAGCAAGAACCTGCCGTGGACCTGCGTCTCCGGTGGCAGCCAGACGACCCACGCCATGACGCGGGCGGCACATGCCGCGGCAATGGATGGGAAAGGGAAACTGCGGGAAATCGCTGCCAAGACTCACGGCGGCAGGCCGGAGCAGTACGAGGTGGCCAATGAGCGCGTCTTCCGCAAGGGAGGCGGCCAGAGCATGACCCTGGCGCAAGCGGCGCAACGTGCCATTCAACTGGGCGGAATCTACGACGGTCACGAAGCGCCTGAAGACCTGAACAAATACACCAAGGCCTCCATCGCGGCATTGGCCGGACAGGGCCTGGTCGCCGCAGCCAAGGACAAGTACCCGCACGACGGGCAGTCGTTTTCTTACGTCGCCAGCTTCGCCGAGGTTGAAGTCGATATCGAGACTGGCAAGTACCACATCACGGACTTCCTCGCGGTTGCTGATGTCGGCACGGTAATTCATCCCAAGGCGCTGGGGGGACAAGTGCTTGGCCGGTCCATACTCGGCATCGGCCATGCAATTGGTCAGAAGTGGGTCTTCGATCCGCAATATGGCTGCACCATTTCCCGGCGGTTCCACCACACCAAGCCGCCAACCATTCTGGATGTGCCGGTCGATATGCGATGGGCAGCGCTGGACATTCCGGACCCTGAAACCCCGGTCGGCGCCCGCGGCATCGGTGAACCTCCAGTGGGCGGCGGTTGCGGCGCCATCCTGAACGCCCTTTCCGATGCGCTGGGCGACGAGATCTATCGCCGCGCCCCCGTCAACCTCGACACCATTCTGACGTCGCTGGAAGCAGGGCGGCCCATGCAGGATCCGTTGACCGCATTCATTTGAGAGATTTGAAACAGAGAGATCTTTGATTGGGAGAGAATCATGGCCGTAATACGAGATGTCATGCCGGCGTTTCAGTTATTTCAGCCGACCTCCATTGCGGACGCACAAAAGCTTCTCGAGCAGCACGCACAGGATGCCTGGGTAATGGCCGGGGGGCTCGACAGCTTTGATTGGCTTAAAGACCGCATCAAGAAACCCAAGGCGTTAGTCGATCTGAGCGGAGTCGAAGAACTCAAAGGCATTCGCACTATCAATGACGGGATTGAGATCGGCGCGATGACCACGCTCACGGAAGTGGTGCGGAATCCTGTCATCCAGCAAAAATATGGGTTGCTGGGGCAGGCTGCGGAGCTGGTGGCATCGCCGCAGATCCGTAACCAGGGCACGCTTGGCGGCAACGTATCGCAGGACGCGCGCTGCTGGTACTACCGAGCGGGGTGGCCGTGCTATCGCGCGGGCGGGAATATTTGTTATGCCGACACGCCCGTGGGCCGGAACCGCGAGCACGCTATTCTGCACGCCGAGCGTTGCGTGGCGGTGAATCCGTCCGATTCATCCCCGGCCCTGATCGCGCTGGACGCCAAGTTCGTCATCCGCACTCCCAAGGGCGAACGCGTTGTCGATGCTGAGGACTACTTCATTGGACCTGACACCGACATCACCCGCATGAATATCTTGCAGCCGGGATACTTACTCACAGCTATTCGTATTCCGTCCACCTGGGCGGGCGCGCGATTCTATTTTGAGAAGGTGCGCGACCGGAACGTGTGGGACTTCCCACTCATGAATGTAGCCTCGGCGATGGTGTTGTCAGGCGACTCGATTGAACGTATCCGGATCGCCGTGAATGGCGCGGCCGCTCGCCCCCTGCGGTTAAAAGCGGTGGAAGACGCGGTGCGCGGCAAGCCGCGAAGCCCGGCTACGGGCGAGATGGCGGGCAGGCTGGCTGTGCAGGGAGCCGTCCCTCTGCAGTTCAACGGCTACAAGATTCCGCTGATGAGAAATCTGGTAAAGCGCTCCATCAGCGGCGTGCAGGAGGCAACGTGGGCATCATAGAATGGGCCACAAGTCCCTGGGGACAGAGTGTTCCGATTCACATCGCTTGGTCTTTGATATGGGTGGCGCTGATCGCGGGTTTGCTCTTCCTGATCGTTCACGCCATCTACATCCGGTATTTCGCCAAAGAAAAGGAGTTTGCGGGAGGCGCTTCGCCCGAATTGGTGGCTCGCTTGCCCGCGCGCATTCCCAGGCACTCCCTCGCAGCCCGGCTGTTTCACTGGATCATGGCGGCCTCCATGTTCACATTGCTGTTTACCGCCTTCTTGCCGAGGGTGGGCATGCAGTTTAATTGGGTGACCTATCATTGGATCGCGGGTGTGGTGCTTACCATTTCTATCATTTTTCACATTTTCCATGCTTCCTTCTTCCTGGACTTCTGGTCGATCTGGCCAGACCGGGCCGACCTGGAAGACGCCTGGAAGAGGGTCCGGCGCTTTATGGGTAAGCCTGCGGCCCCGCCGCGAAAGTTCGCCAAATATCCGCTGGAAAACAAGCTCTACCACGGCGTCATCGTCTTATGTGGCCTGTCGGTCATTCTGACGGGTGTGTTCATGATGTCTCGTGTTCGTACCATCTTCTTCCCACGGAATCCATATCTGTTCAGCGATATGACCTGGGGCCTGATGTATGTGCTGCACGGGCTGGCTGGCGTCGGCCTGATCGCATTGGTAATCGTGCACGTTTACTTCGCGGTTCGACCGGAGAAGCTCGCCATTACGGAGTCGATGATCTTCGGTTCGATGAGCCGAGAGTTTTACCTGAAAGAACATGATCCGGAGCGCTGGGTGGTCGAAACCTCCACTTCATCTTCCGCTGGACGGCAAGGCTGACAGATGCCCGCTGAGTTCTCGAAGCGCTGTGACACGATAGAAGAATGCTATGAGTTCATGCTGGCCTATGCCGGGCAAGGGCTGCCCAGTGATGAAGGCAGCCAGGCGGGCGGTCAAGTCCGCGAATTCCTCCAGCGTGCTGTCAAAGCGCTGACCGGATTGGCAGAGAGTTGTGCGAAAACTGTGGCCGCGGAAGGCCTCGAGCCGGCCGAAAAATGCCATGCTTTCATTGCGGTGTTGCACCGCGACGCCCAGGACTCGCTGGCCGCTCTCGATCTCGTACTCGCCCAACCGGCCATCAGCTCTCAGTTAATCGATAACCTGAACGCATCCATCCACCTCCGCGCGTTACTCACCGACCTGTTTCTTATCGGCGAGATTCTAAGGACACACCACAAACCAAGGCAGGCGGTCATTAGTTAGACCGAGGCGCAAGTGAAAGAGCCGTGTCTGAGCTCAAGGAGGTATTATGAGAATTGATCAGGGTTCGTATGGTAAAACGTGGCGCCAAAGACCCGCGCCTTACCCGTCTAACGGAAATCGCGCTCGCGCTCCCAGAAGCCACACGCCAGATCTACGGATCGCACGCGCAGTTTCTGGTCCGGAAAAAGACCTTTGCGCACTTCCTCGATAACCACCACGGTGAAGGCATGGTCGCGGTCACCTGCAAGGTATTGCCAGGCGACAACAAGGTGCTGGCTGACGCCCAGCCCGGCAGATTTTATTTGCCCGCCTACATCGCAACGAAGGGTTGGGTCGCGTTTCGCCTGGACGTGGGCAAGGTTCACTGGGACGAAGTAAGCGAACTGCTGTTGGGCAGCTACGTACTGATTGCGCCCAAGCGATTAGCCGAACGAGTGAAAACCAAGGCCTGAACCTTTCAGTTCAGTCTGATCTAGTTGCCAGCCCAACCGTGGCGCTTTCGGAGATTAATTGGTGGCGAAAACAGTCCCGAGGCACAGCGGTTGATGACGCACCCCGGGGTAGGTGCCCTGACCGCACTGGCCTTCGTGCTCATCATCGGGAAACTGGATCGGTTTCAGTGTGGCCAGCAGATCGCGTGTTACTGGGACTGGTGCCGTTAGAGGAGTCGAGCGGGGATCGGCGGCGATTGGGACACATTACGAAGCAAGGCAACTCCCTGTTGCGTTTCTTGCTGGTGGAAGCGGCCCAGGTGACGGCGCGCAGCATCCCGGAATGCGCGGTAAGTATTTCCATCTGGCGATGCGGCGGAACGAAAGATCGCCAAGGTCGCCATGGCCCGTCGACTGGCGGTTCAGATGTACTGGATGTGGCGCAAGGAATGGGATTATGAGCAGGTGAAAAAATTCGGTTCGCACGCGGGACAGCCTGGACATCGCCATGGTGTGCAGTA
>CATPBJ010000164.1 GCA_955652395.1 uncultured Terriglobales bacterium
CTTTGGTTTCAGGTGTGAGAGCTGCGGTGGCTGTATTTCCGGACGGTGTTTCGACGAAACTCATGCCTGCTCCTTGCGGACACGCTGCCATCCGGTTGAGACTCCGGCCGCTAACATGACCTTGATCACCTCCGCGAACACGAACCAGTAAAGCCCAAAGCGCGCTGCCTGGGCGAACGAGTGGGTCAGCACTGCTAGCCAGGAAAGGCCGCCGGCGAACAATACCGCTTCAGCCAGCACGCCCGCCGTTGCTGCTCGAGCGAAACTTGCCTTACCACGCTCCATAATCCAACCCGCCAACCCCGCGACCAAGGGATAAGCCAGCAGGAAGCCGCCAGTCGCGCCCAACAACTGGGCCACACCGCCCGGCCCAGCAGGATTAAACACGGGCATTCCCGCGGCCCCCTCCACTAGGTAAAGCGCCAAAGCAGCAAAGCCGCGACGGCTTCCCAAAGTCAGGCCGACCAGAAGCACACCAAAATTCTGCAGAGTCAGAGGCACCGGGGTAAACGGGAGGGGGACGGTTACCCGGGCGCACAGTGCGACAAACAGGCTGGCGCTAACCACCATCGCTGCCTGTTCTGCCCAGTACAGCGTGCGATTACTTTGGTCGAGGGTAAGACTGCCGGACTTGGCCATGTGGGAGATTCTCCGTGTCAGGTCTGAACGCAAGAGACTGGTGTAACGAAAAGGCTCGCGGTCACTCCTTGCCGTGGGTGTCTCTGGAAGAGCCGTCCTTCATATGGCTCCGCACCCGAAGGTAGGCTGCCAATCCGACCAGAGAGACGGCTACGGTGCTCAGGGCCAGGATCAGGAACAACCAGATCATCCGCACGATGTCCTAGGATATCAAAAGCGGCTGTTACGTGCGCTGGAAGCGTCGGCTGTTGTGGACGATTCG
Source organism: uncultured Terriglobales bacterium (assembly GCA_955652395.1). GTDB lineage: Bacteria > Acidobacteriota > Terriglobia > Terriglobales > Acidobacteriaceae > JAIQFF01. The sequence continues at coordinate 902 of CATPBJ010000164.1, forward strand.
TCGGCGTCTTGCTCGGCGGTGCGGGCGAGACGCCCCCACGACAGCCGCCGGGACGGCGGCGCTACTAACCACTTTTGCGCCGCTTCGCGGCTTGGTCTTACTTGCCGGCCATGGCGCGCTCAACATCGTCGGCAGTGTGCGGTAGGTTGGCGGTCAGGTTGATCAACTTGCCATCCTGGTCCACGTAAAGAATGTCTTCGATTCGTACTCCCAGCTTTTCCTCCGGGATGTAGATTCCCGGTTCGAGGGTAAACACTGCTCCGGGACCCAGCGGAACGTCGTAGTCCCCGGCGTCGTGTACGTTCAATCCGACGTAGTGCCCGAGTCCGTGAATGAAATATTTTCCCAGCGGTTCGCCGTGTAAATCTTTGCCGTGGGTGTTGATGTAGTTGTAGGCCACATCGTGCAGAGAATCCGGCCGGTCCCGCCGCAAATTGGACTTGCCCGAGCGGAATGCGGCAGCGGCGGCCTGTTGCGCTCCGAGGACGATATCGTGGATCTCCCGCTGCCGGGCGGTGAATTTGCCGGACACCGGCAGCGTACGAGTAATGTCGGAGGCGTACATCGAATATTCCCCTGCGGCGTCAATTACCACAAGGTCTCCCGACTGCATGGTGCCCGAGTCCTCTGAATAGTGCAACACCGTGGAATAGAAGCCAGAACCCACGATGGGGGCGTAGGCGGGACGCTCGCAGCCGCGTTTTCCCCACTCGTATTGCATCAGTGCGGAAACCTCACGCTCCGTGATACCCGGCTTTACCGTGCGCATCGCGGCAAAATGTGCGGCAATCGAGGCATCGGTTGCATGACGGATGCGTTCGATTTCCCCCGATTCTTTGTACGTTCTAAGCGAGGCCAGCATCGGCCGGACATCCTGGAAGGACACACCCACCGGGAAGGCGTTGGCGCGTTTCAGCCAATCCAACGGAGCAGTTGAATTCGAAATCTCACCATCGGCGACAATATCCGTAAAGACGGTCGCCTTCTTTAGAGGGAGCAAGCGGACAAGCTCAGGGCGCAGGTTGTCGAGGACCTCGACATGGTCGAACCCGGTAATTTTGCTCGCGTCAGGAGTGTCCGCGCCGAGTTTTGGCCCGGTCCACCTTTCCTGCGACGGATTGTGATTGGGAAGAAACAGGATCTCCGTATAGGAGTGATCGTCAGAGTTTGCTCCGCCAACGATCAGCAGCGCGGCTCCCGGCTCGCTACAGCCGGAGAGATAGAAAAAATTGTCATCGGGACGGTAGCCGTAAAGATCGTTCGGGCCCTCAGGTTCGTTCGAAGCAAACAGCAGAACCGCGCTGCCCTTGGCTTTGCTCGCCAGGGACTGCCGGCGAAGCCGGAAATCGGAGTTGGGTTGACGATCCAGGGCCCTTGTAAGTTGAGAAAGAAGAAAAAAAACCAGCAAGACCTTCCGCATCCCGAGTCCCTTTGTTCGTGCTACGAATTTACTTGGTACTGCTGGTTACCGATTTGCTGGCCGCGATCAGCGCATCCACGTTCGTTTTATCCACCAGCGACGATCCCGTGTCCACGTATGACGGAATAGGGGCGAAGCTGTCTCTTGCCCAGTCATTGCTCAAGGTGGACAATTTGTGATGGTAGAGATCGTCCAGCATTTTTAATCCGACGAAGCTCATGGTGTAGGGTTTCTGCGAGATCGTGGCCGCGATCACACCTTTCTGGATCCACGAGAGCGTATCCTCGTCGCTGTCCATCGCCAGAATGACCTTATCTTTGACTCCGTGGCTGCTCAGCACGGTGGCGACCTCTTTGCCCGCCAATGCTTCCAGGCACACGAAAGCGTCTGTACGCTCCTTCTTGTCGTTGCCCAGAACTTCGGCGGCGGTGTCGAAAGCGAGGCGGGAATCGCCCTTCATATCCACGACCCGGGTGATCTTTATTTGTGGAGTAGCCTCGAGCGCATCGCGATAGCCACGCAAACGCTCTTTCAAATTGGCCTGCTCGGGAATCGTGAACACGACCACATTTCCCTTACCGTTCAATTCCTTCGCCAGTCGCTGACCTCCAATCTGGCCGGCATGGTAGTTGTCGGTGCCGATAAAGAGAAGCCGCTTGCTCGCCGGCGCGTCGGAGTCCACTGTGATTATGGGAATGCCGGCGGCGATGGCGCGATCGATGTCGTCTTTCAGCAGGGCCGGATCTGCTACTGATATCAGGATGCCGCTGGCCTTGCTCTGCACTGCTTGCTTCAGGGCTTGTTGCTCAGCCTTAGGATCGTAGGTGTCCGGGCCCGCGAACTCCGAACGCACCTTGAGCTGCATGGCAGCCTGGAACAAGCCAGCTCCGCCAGCCTGCCAGTAAGGAATCTTGATATTGGTGGAAATCAGGTAATACTTTTCATCGGCATCGTGTCCTGTTCCACAGCTGACCAGGAAAACCAGAATAATGCCGAGAACTACTCGGGAAGGTACCGTGAGGTGGCGCATCGGATCCTCCTTCCGAACCGACGTACCGCGTCCAATCAGACGCGAAGCGGTACGCATTCTAACCCCACTTGCAACGAAAGGGAAGGAATTGGATGGAGCGACCGGCGTCCTCGACCGTCCCTCCGCAATCACGGGCGCGGACGCCCGTGCTCCATTGAACCAGGCGCGGCTACACGCCCACGGGAAATGGCTTGGTATGGGTTTCCGCGCTCAGGGACAATCCCGAGAAACGGCCTTGCAATAAAGACATCAGCCCCGTGTACCAATAGCCGAGCACGAATAAGACCAAAAAAGGCACGGTAATGTAATTCTCGTTGGCGATGGCGTAGTAGACCGTAAGCGCGAAATAGCTGCCGATCAGAAGTTCCACCCAGGGGACCCAGCCCAGCCGGCGCCGGTATTTGGCGGCGTTGATGCGGTCCGCTTTCGATTCCACACGATACTTGGGAGTCCGAGCGAAGGCCGACTTCTGTCCCACCAGCGCTTCCAGCACGGCGCGTGTATTAGTGATGGTGAGGCCTATGCCCAGCGCCATCAGGAAGGGAAGATATAGCAGGGCTCGCGGCCAGGTCCGGGGGAACAGTTCGCGCTGTGAGACCAGGTAGAAACTGGAAATCGAAAAAGTGGACGCCATAAACAGCGGCAGATCGATGTACAGCATCTGGAACCATCCCTGGTAAAAGCGGATGATCATGGCCGGCAGCAGCAGTACCGAGAGCACGACCATCAACGGATAGCTGAGGTTCGCGGTCAGGTGATACCAGGCCTCCAGCTTGACCCGAAACGGCTGGTCGCTCCTAAGCACGCTGGGCAGAATCTTCTTCGCAGTCTGAATCAGGCCCTTGGCCCAACGTGCCTGCTGGGTTTTGAACGCAGTCATTTCTACCGGCAGCTCGGCAGGACACTCCACATCCTGCAGGTAAATGAATTTCCATCCTTTGAGCTGCGCCCGATAGGAAAGGTCGGTGTCTTCGGTGAGCGTGTCGTGCTGCCAGCCCCCGGCTTGCTCGATCGCGCTGCGTCGCCATATCCCCGCCGTCCCGTTGAAATTGAAGAAGACCTGGCTGCGGGCGCGTCCGGAATGTTCCAGCACGAAATGCCCGTCGAGCAAAATGGCTTCCACCTCTGTTAGGAAAGAGTAGTGGCGATTGACATGCGTCCAGCGGGTTTGCACCATGCCGATTTTAGGGTCGGTCAAATGGTGAATGGTCCGCATCAAAAAATCCTCGGGCGGAACGAAATCGGCGTCAAAGATGGCAATAAACTCGCCTTTCGCCGTGTTCATGCCCTGCGCCAACGCACCCGCCTTGAAGCCTTCACGATTGGTGCGGTGATGATAGGTGATGGGAAAGCCGCGGGCAGCGTGCTGCTCGATTAGAGCCTGAGCGACGGCCTGAGTCTCGTCTGTCGAGTCGTCCAGAACCTGAACATCGAGCTTATCGAGCGAATACTGCAGGCGGCAAATCGCATCCAGCAAGCGCTCAATCACGAACTGCTCGTTGAAGATGGGTAGCTGCACCGTTACCCGCGGCAGATCCGAAAAATGCCCCGCCGGCTCGATGGTGCGATTGTTCCTGTGCTTGTAATAGAGGTAGACCAGCACGTAACGGTGCAGGCCGTACGAAGCCAGGAGGATGAGCACGACGAAGTAGGGGACCAGCAACGCCATATCAAACGCATTGGCGTGATAGAGACCCCTGAATGTGGTGTCGAGAAAATGCTGGCGAATGTATTGGCCGATGCCCCGCGAGGCCACGAAAGCGGCTAGAGTTTGAATCGAAATCGACGCGCTGCCCAGGGATCGTCTCCGGTTGGTACGACGGACCAGCTCAAGAGTTTCCATTGTACCTGAAGCCGGGCTGCCGGACTCTCGGAAGGAGTCGATAAGCAGTTTAATTCGAGATACTTGCGAGGTATCTAGTTCAGGAAGTACGTGCGATAAAGGGTGTCGCGTTGGGCAGGTCTGAATCCCGCATCCCGGATGATGCGGCGCAGCTCTTCCTCGGTGGTGCAATTGGTGACCCCGGCAGCCCGCACGACATTTTCTTCGAGCATGACCGATCCTACGTCGTTGCCGCCGAAGCGCAGACCCATCTGGCAGACTTTCAGTCCCTGGGTCACCCAGCTCGATTGAACATTCAGGAAGTTCGAAAGATACAACCGGGAAATGGCCAGAACCTTTAAGTATTCGACCGCCGTGGCCTCGTCCCAACGACGACCGCCCAGCGCTGTGTTCTGGGGCTGGAAGCTCCACGGGATGAACGCAGTGAAGCCGCCGGTTTCTTCCTGCAACTCATAGAGCCGCTGGAAGTGATTGACGCGATTTTCGATGTTCTCGCCTACCCCGAACATCATGGTGGCGGTGGTGCGCATGCCCAGCTGATGCGCGGTGCGATGCACGTTCATCCAGTCTTCGGTCAGGCACTTAAGCCGGGCAATCTTATAGCGGACTTCATCGTCGAGAATTTCGGCGCCTCCTCCGGGAATGGAATCGAGTCCGGCATCGCGCAGGCGAATAATGGTGTCGCGAATGCTCAATGCGCTGTATTCGGCGATGGCGATGATTTCCGACGCCGAGTAGCAGTGCAGATGAACCTTCGGGAAGCGCCGCCTGATGCCGCTCAGCATTTTCTCGTGCCAATCGATTTTGAGATCGGGATGAAGGCCACCCTGCATCAGCACACCGGTGCCGCCCAGTTCAACGGTTTCCCGAATCTTGTCGTAGATGGATTCGAACTCAAGGATGTAGCCCTCTTTGGCCGCCGGACCCTTCAAGGGCCGATAGAACGCACAGAACGTACAGTACTCAGTGCAGAAATTGGTGTAATTAATGTTGCGGTCGATGACATAGGTAGCAACGCCTTCGGGATGCAGCCGGCGACGCACCGCGTCAGCCTCCATGCCGATGCCGATGAGGTCGTCGGAACGGAACAGGTCGAGGGCTTGGCGTTTGGTCAGGGACATGGTTTTATGACCGCTGTGGAGATTCTAACGGACTCGAGGGCTAGCTCCAAGCCGAAGGCAGGCTCATGCGGTCTTTCGACGGACAGTCGAGCTGCTCCTATCCTGGGTAGTCCTGTTTTTGTAGCGATAATACTGAACGAGAGAAAGAATTCCAGCGATCACGGCCAACCCAATCAGCGTAAATAATGCCGGTTTGTAATACCGCGAGAAGAATCTTACGATGTGCCTGCCATAGAGTGCTCCCAGGCCGGCAACTATGGTGAAACGAACTCCGCGCCCCAGCGCCAGCGCTGCCACAAATTTCTGGCGCGAGTACTGCATCGCGCCCGCCGCCAGCAGAAAAGGGACAATAGGAAAAGGTGGCGGCAACAAGGCAGGCATGGCCACGGCGAAGAATCCCCAGCGCTCAAATCGCTCGAAGACTTTGTCAGCTCGGCTCTTCGAGAGCTTGCGTTCAAAAGCCTCCTTGCCGCCCTTCCGCGCCAAACCGTAAGTGACGTAGCCGCCGAGGACCGCGCCTACGGTGGCCATGAACGCGTAATACCACCACAACTGGTGGTGGCGGGCTGCGAGCAGAATCGTCAGAACGTCCATGCTCCCCGGCAACGGTACGACGGAGTTGTCCGCGAGTCCCAACAGAATCAGGCCCAAGCCGCCCAAGTGCCGGAGCCAATTCCAGACCGACGCGGCGACCAAGAAGTGAACTTGAATTGACATTTCCCCCTTAGAGGCAACTTTTCAGATGCGAGTGGTACGGCCAGACTGGATGGGCACTACGGGGCGGCAATTTTGGCCACATCAAGAAAACGCAATGACGGCGCTACCGGCAACGCGCCGCATTCGCAGGCATAATGATAGAAGAGCCCCAATCCGTCCAGGCACGCGGGATCAAGATCATAGTGGATATTTTCAGTCAAGTAAGCCCTTATTTCGGCCTCGCTCAAACCCAGCCGTGGCGACCATTCTCGAGCAATCCGGTCGAGACTCGACGGATGCAAGCCGTGGTCACGTGAGTCCTGAAATATGGTGGCCAGATCGAGGGCCGGTGGAGCATCGGCCAGAGCTGCCTGCCGTACTGCCCAAAAGGCGAAAACAAACGGCTTGCCGGTAAGACGAATCCATTCTTCGGCCAGGTCGTAGGTCAGATAGCGAGAGCGATCGATTTTCAGAGCGGGGTCGCCGATCACCAGGCCGGCGTCGTGCTCTGTCATCATCTTTTCTATGTCCGCTGCCATGGGCGTGAAAGTTCGACCTGCGCCCCAGCATCTTGCGAACAACACCCTGATCAGCGCCACCGAGGTGAGAGAAGAAGTATCAAGGGCGACCGAGCGGATCTGGTCGAGCGGGACTCTGCTCACCAGAAGAATAGAGCGAACCGGGCGACGAGAAGCGATCGCGACCCCGGGCAGGATGGTCAGCCCCGGAATGCTTGCATAAGCAGCCGCTGGAATGATGCCAATATCCGCCGAACCCGCAGCTAGGTTCGCAGCGCATTGCGAGGGGACGGTATAAGAAACATCGAACGCGGTTCCCGCATCTCCGTGCTCGAAGTCCCACATCAGGGGCGCAGTATTAAGGTAGGAAATCGCGGAAATACGAGGGCGTTTCATGCGGCCAATGTTTGATTTTAACAGAGCGTTGTATCGATTGATCTTGACATCGTTTTTTGCGGATGTATAAAGTCCGCGAGTCAGACGATGCGGAGGTGATGAAGCGCCGAAAGCCGTGGCCACGATTTTCAGACCCAGCGAAAGCTTCGATCGGCGTACTCGTAGTGGAGGCCGCCGAATACAGCGGCACGAGGATCACGTCGCGCTGCGCCTGGAACAGAATCGCGAGTGTTTCGCCGTTCCGGGCAATGTCATCAACAAAAATTCCGGGGGCCCAAATACGCTGATCAAACACGGGCTAAGCTCACCGCCACATGGGAAGACGTGTGGGAAGAACTCCCTGCGCCAGTACGACTTGCACTCACTGATGCCAAAAGGGGATGAATCGCAAGCTGGCAAGACTGCATCTCTATTTGGGGAACGCGAGCTGCCGCTCGCACGAAAGAAAGATATTGAAGCTCCTGAAAGCGGACGAGACCCCGCACATCGACGAAATTGTAGAGTTGCTGGAACCGGACCTGTCGTCTTCGGAAATATTCGCCGCATTGTTCGAGTTGGAACTGGCGGGGAAAGTGAAGCAGATGCCGGGGAAGAATCTTGTAAAGAGGTTCTAAGGCGGCTGTCAGCTTTCAGCTCTCAGCGAAGACCTGGTGTGCGAGGCGAATATGCAGAGTTTCAGAATACTTGAAGGTTTGGGAAAAAGCCCACATCTTGACGCTTGACCCGTACAAGTCCAGCAGGGGATTCCCGCGGGACGAAATCTACGGTTTGACGAGTCAGATGCGAAGATCCTCGGCTTCGATTGGCGCGAATATTGCGGAAGGATGTTGCCGGAAAGGTGACAACGAACTGGGACGATTCCTACAGATTGCAATGGGCATCGGCCAGCGAACTCGACTATCACCCGCTCTTGGCACGCGATCTGGAAGTCATGAAGATACTGGATTATCAGAGACTCTCAAGCGAAGTGATCGAAATAAAACGCTGCTGACATCTCTTACCACAAGCTGAGAGCTGATAGCTGAAAGCTGACAGCTGTTTTCAAAAACTTGTTGCCACCACCGTTTCATGCTAGCTTCAAAACCAGTAATCCCCAATAGAGGACACATTGTCTAAAGGTTTAGTCATTGTCGAGTCGCCGGCCAAGGCCAAGACCATCCAGAAATATCTGGGTAAGGGCTTCACGGTCGAAGCTTCGCTCGGGCACGTCAAGGACCTGCCCAAGAGCACTCTGGGCGTCGACATCGATAACGAATTCGAAACGGAATACATCGTCATTCCCGGCAAGGAGAAAGTTCTCGCCAAGCTAAAGAAGCTGGCCTTGTCCGCGGACAACATTTATCTGGCGCCTGACCCGGACCGCGAAGGTGAAGCCATCGCATGGCACCTGGCTGAGGAGTTGGGCAACGGAGGCAAGACTAAAAAGAAAAAGAAGAAGAAGGATGGTGATGAGCCCGACCGCATCCGCCGCGTGACCTTCAATGAGATTACGAAGCGCGCCGTGCAGGAAGCCTTCGAGCATCCTCGCGACATCGACCGCAACCTGGTGGACGCGCAGCAGGCTCGACGCGTGCTCGACCGCCTGGTGGGCTATCAAGTTTCTCCGTTGCTGTGGGACAAAGTGCGTCGTGGTCTGTCCGCAGGCCGTGTCCAAACGGTCGCCCTCCGGCTGATTGTCGAGCGCGAGCGGGAAATCAAAGCGTTCCAGAAGCAGGAATATTGGACCATTGACGCTCACCTGGCCGGGCCGAAGCCGCCGGCATTCGACGCCCGCTTTGTCGGCAAAGGTGAGGAGAAGGTTGAAGTAAACAACGGTGAGGACGCGGAAAAAATTCGCGCCGCGCTGGAGAAAGCCGACTGGCTGGTTCGCACCGTCGACCGCAAAGAGCGGCGACGCAATGCCACTCCGCCGTTTACCACCAGCAAGCTACAACAGGATTCCTCGCGCAAGTTGCGCTTCAGCGTGAAGCGCACCATGATGATCGCGCAGCGTCTCTATGAAGGTGTGGAACTGGGCGAGGAAGGTTCGGTGGGTCTGATCACCTACATGCGTACCGATTCCACCCGCGTTTCCAACGAAGCGCTGGCGGAGGTGCGCGAGTACATCACGGCGCAGTATGGCAACGAATATCTGCCTGAGTCCCCGAATATATATAAGGAGAAGAAGGCGGCGCAGGCGGCGCACGAAGCCATCCGCCCCACCTCGGCAATGCGCCATCCCGACCAGATCAAGCAATATCTGAAAGAAGATGAATTCAAAGTTTACAAGCTGATCTGGCAGCGCTTCGTGGCTTCACAGATCACCCCCGCAGTCTTCGACCAGACCACCGTGGATATCGACGCCAAATCCGGCGCCGAGACCTTCTGGTTCCGCGTGACTGGCTCGGTGCTCAAGTTCGACGGTTTCCTGAAGGTCTACGAAGAATCGAAGGACGTCAAGGACGAGGAAGAAGAAGAGCTCAAGCACAAGCTGCCGCCGCTCGAGCCCGGACAGAAGCTCACACTCCGGGAACTGAAGCCGGAGCAGCACTTCACCGAACCGCCGCCACGTTACAACGAAGCTTCACTGGTTAAGGAACTGGAAGAACGCGGCATTGGCCGGCCTTCCACGTACTCCGCGATTCTGAGCACCATTCAGGAACGGCAATACGTGCAAAAGCTGGGCGGCAAGTTCTCGCCCACGGAGATCGGATTGGTGGTGACCGACCTGCTGGTGGAGAATTTCCGCGACATCTTCGACGTCGAATACACCGCCCGACTCGAAGAGGAGCTGGACGAGATCGAAGAAGGCAAGGAAACATGGACTGACGCGCTGGCGGGTTTCTACAAGAGATTCGCCAAGGACCTCCGCTATGCCGAGAAGCACATGGAGAACATCAAGCGGATGGAGAAGCCCACGGACGAGAAGTGCGAGCGCTGCGGCTCTCCGCTGGTCATCAAGTGGGGCAAGCACGGATCGTTCTACGCTTGCAGCTCTTACGACAAGGAGAATCCCGATAGCTGCACCTTTACCAAAGAAAATCCGATCAACCTTCCGGACCTGGACTCGGCGGACATTCAGGAGACCACGCAGGAAGAATATTGCGAGAACTGCGGCCGAGTCATGGTCCTGAAGCGGGGCCGCTTCGGCCAGTTCATGGCTTGCACCGGCTATCCCGACTGTAAGACCACTCGCCGGCTCGATCAAGGCAAGAAGGTTCCCGACATTCCAATCGACGAGCTCTGCCCCAAATGCGGACGCAACATGATGATCCGCCACGGCCGCTTTGGCGAGTTCACCGCCTGCAGCGGCTATCCGGAGTGCAAATATGTGAAGCAGAACTTCATCGGGGTGAAATGCCCGCTCTGCAAGGACGGCGACCTGGTGGAAAAGAAGGCGCGCAAGGGGAATACCTTCTACGGATGTGGAAATTACCCCAAGTGCAAGTTCACCTCCGCGGGTAAACCCCTGGCGGAAAAATGTCCGAGTTGCGGCAGTGAATATCTGGTGGAGAAAATGCTGAAGGCGGGTCCGGTGATCGCGTGTCCAAATAAAGAGTGTGACTTTGAGCGCGAGATACCGGTGGAAGTGGCCTCAGTGGGATCATCCGCAACCTAATGGTTCTTATTTCCAGCCGGGTCGGGCAAATCGCAAAACCGTGGAGGTTCGAATGGCAAAGCCAACTGCCGCCGATGCGCAACTGATTCTCAAACTCTACGATCTCCGCCGCGAAGCTGAGCTACGCAAAGCCCGTCACTGGTGGGTTGTGGCGTTCTGGCCCCAGAGTGCCGACGACTTCATGAAAGTGTCAGGCGCGATGGGAACGCCAGAAAACAACTGGCTGCGCCAGGTGATGGGCTACTGGGGCATTGCCTCGTCGCTGGTGAACCACGGCGCCCTAAACCGTGAGCTGTTCCTCGAACCCAGCTTTTGCGGAGAGATGGTCCTCATCTACGTCAAGCTCAAGCCATTTCTGAAAGAGTTGCGAGAGAAGATGAAGAACCCGGAATTTCTCGCCGGCATCGAATCTCTAATCATGAGTTCGAAGAAAAGCCGCGAGTTTCTGAAGCGCATGGAAACAAACTTGGCGGCCCGGCGCAAGACCATGGCCGAAGGCGCCAAAGCTAGCTAAGCTAGCCCGCTGCATCCAATTCTCAAGGTCAACGAGCTGGAAGCTAGGAACTAAACACAGCGACATAAGTAATTGCGCATAGTAGCAATTTGTGATTTCATGGAAGCATGAAACCACTTACCATTGCAGACTCTCCCACGATTGTTCTTGGACTGCAGGATGAGATTCGGCGTTCGGAAGAATCCCGATATGA
>CATPBJ010000165.1 GCA_955652395.1 uncultured Terriglobales bacterium
GACGATGGAAGAGAAATGGAGTCGGCGGGCCTGATCGGAGATGGAGCCGGCGGGAGTGGAAACGAGCAGAGCTACAGCGCCGAAAAGATAGACGACCACAGAGACGAGCGAGCGGATCATCAGGCCCCCGATGATAGATGTGTGTGCGTTGGTAGAGTAGCAGACCTGGAGTGGAGGATTGAACGCGTGAAAGTCACAGGGCAGAGTCGAAAGTGACAGTGGCGGATGCTAAGGTCATGGCGGAGAGTGAGGGATTCGATTACCTAAGTTTTCAGCAACTCCCGATGATTCCTGCAGATAGCGATTTTATCTAGTGCTCATGGGGGCTTCAAGCATATTCGTATCTTCCGCTGCGGTATGCTCCCGTATCTCCAACTAACTCAATTTCAGTCAAAAACAGCATCATAGGTATCACTTCCCGAGTCGAAGCCATGCCTCATATTGGTCGACCGGAATTTCATTCCTTCGACCGAACTTGACGTTTACCGTCCGCGCCGATTGGTCTTTCCCGTCGCGAAGGAAGGCGGAGAATTTCAAAAGGTCTTTCCGGTCGAGGTCTTCCAGGTTGGTCTTTGAGCAGGACTCTTGGAAATAGCGCAGTGATGCCGTGGAGTATGCGACGTAGGTCTTGGGCTTTTTAGAGAGCTGGGTTTCCTCAAGGTATTCCACGATGGCCGCTGAGAGTGACCGCCCGTTTGCGGTTTCCGGCGCAATGGCTACACCGTAGTTGCGAGCGTTCAATTCGCTTTCCTTCTTGAGTTGCTGTGTCGCGGCGTATTGTGCGTCTTTCCCGGCGCACCGGCGAACACGCTTTGTCCCTTCACGCCACTCGCGGTAGTAGGCGCCCTCCGCGTGTCTCTCTTCCCGACCTGCGACCAGCACGACGGCGGAGAGTGAGGGATTCGAACCCCCGATACCCTTCCGGGTATGCCGGTTTTCAAGACCGGTGCCATCAACCACTCGGCCAACTCTCCGTTACTACATTATTTACTACACTGAGGCGTCGAAGCCACTAAGATTAGCAGGTACTCCTTGTTCCCAAATCCCTAACAACTCTCTGCGAGGCCTAGCGCGAAAAGAGAGTTCTGCCCCGGGTGTATCTGCGGCGCAGTTGCGGTGTCCGCAGGCCCGCGACTATAGTGTGCGCGAGGTCGTTCTCGTGCATCGCTTACGCCGCTTGCTCGTTCTGATTCTTCTTGCCTTTACCGCGCTTCCCCTGAGCTTCGCAGTGGAAGCACCCCGACTCGTTCAGAAGGATGGCCGATGGGCGCTGTTCGTGGAAGGCCGTCCGTATCTGATTCTGGGCGGGCAGATTCACAACTCCAGTGCCTGGCCCTCGGAGTTGCCGCAAGTGTGGAAGTCGCTCGCTAACTTGCACGCCAATACCGTCGAAGCTCCGGTCTATTGGGAGCAGGTTGAAGCCCAGCCTGGCCAGTTCAACTTTGCCATTGTGGATCAACTGGTGAAGGGAGCGCGCGAGCACAACCTACATCTTGTACTGTTGTGGTTCGGTACCTGGAAAAACGGCAACATGCACTATGTGCCGGAGTGGGTCAAGTCCGATACCAGACGCTTTCCGCGCGCAGTCAACCCGAGTGGCGAACCCATTGACGTCCTCTCGGCAAACTCACGCGCCAATTTGGAAGCGGACAAGGCGGCGTTCGCGGCGCTAATGCGTCACCTGAAGACCATGGATGGCGACGAGCACACGGTATTGCTGGTCCAGGTTGAAAACGAATCAGGCATCATCGGCAGTGCGCGAGACTTTTCTCCGGATTCAAACGCAGCGTTTGCCGGCCGCGTTCCGGCGGACCTGCTGGCACTTGTCCACAAGGAACCCGGCACCTGGAGCCAGGTCTTCGGTTCCGAGGCGGATGAGATGTTCCAGGCCTACCATCAGGCGCGCTACGTCAACGAGATCGCCGCCGCCGGCAAGGCTGAGTTCGCGATTCCCCTTTACCTCAACGTCTGGATCAGCTATCCGCCCGCGGAGCTGCCCGAGCGACGCATCGCAATACCCGGCATTCAGTATCCCAGCGGCGGGGCCGTGCAAAAACTCGTGGGCTTGTGGCGCGCATTGGCTCCTTCCGTCGATATGATCGGTCCCGACATCTACGCCGCGGACTCCGGTTTCTACCTCGAGACCATTCGCGCCTACCACCGGCCGGACAATCCTCTGTGGATACCAGAGACCGGAAGAAACGACAACTTTGGCAAGTTCCTGTTCTATGCGCTGGGAAGTGGGGCGATCGGCTTCTCCCCCTTCGGCGTGGACCAGGCGGGCTGGAACCTTCTCGGAGATGAACCCAGCAAAGCGCACGCCCGCAACTTTGCTCTGCTCGGGCCAATGAGCGGGGAACTCGCCAGGCTGAATTTTGAAGGCAAGCTGAAGACCTCCGTGGAAGAGCCAGGGCAGGCGTGGCAGGAGCTTGATTTTGGCTCCTGGCAGGCGACGGTCTCGTTTGGCTTCCCCCAACCCGACGGCCGGCGGCCGCCGGGGACCACCGATGCTCACGGCGTCGCGCTGGTCGCACAACTCGGACCGGATGAGTTCCTCGTAACTGGAGGGGATGCCAACGTCAGTTTTCACCTGCCGGGACGGCTCCCCGGATTGCGGATGCAGATTCTCTCGGCCGAGGAGGGCTCTTACCAGAACGGCGTTTGGAAGGCAGCACGGCTGTGGAACGGCGATGAAACCGACCGGGGCCTGGCCTTCCACCTGGAACAACCGGCCGTAGTGCGAATCCGCCTGGGCAAATTCTAGAGGCGTGGTTCCGGGCGCAAGTATGCCTTATCTGGCTTGGGTTCTTTGACGATTGGATTCGGATAACCTCTCTTACCAATCTCGTTGCCTCCGCAGCGCTGGAACGAGTTCACAGGCGGCGACGTAGTTCTTTCGCATACTTCTTGCTTTCGTGATCATCCAAAAGGTGCACCGCCTAAACGGACTCTAAGAGGTACGCCGCATGTCGAATCGTACGCAAGCACGTCCCTTTCTCGACGGACTTTACGGGAAGTTCGTCGAGAATGGGATCAGGTATTTTTTACCCTCCGCTCGGCTTGAGGCACTCGCCATCGGTTCTCACCCGAGCAGGCAGAGAGTCACCGAGAATCCTGACACCTCATCCCTGATCCTCGACTGGCTCGGCGCTCAATATGTTTTGGACAATGGCAAACCGTTCAGCGACCACGAACTGAAACTACTGAAGAGCATTAGTACGGTGCTCGATTCCCGATATCGAATGATTCTCGACCCGACTTTGGTCGAACAGCGATTCGAGCTCTTTCGAGGCCTGCCTGAGGATCGATATGTATCTGCCTACGTCGACAATCAACCGTATGCGAGCGGGGTGTGGAAGGGGCCCGATCGGGTCGAGGACGTCATCGAAGTGTTTCGAACGACCTCGTTGAGCACGTATGAAAACCGCCGAATTTCGACCGGGACTCTTCTGTTTGGAACGCAGCCCGATCCCTGCCACGCGCCCCCCTCGACTCCGTCGGGAGCGATGCGCTACTCCCTCGCGTTAACCTCGATTCGCAGTTTTTACCGCCTCTGTGATGGGCTGCAAACCCTCGCTCTAATCGACCAGGACGGCTATCTCGCCGAAGTCATTGACGTGGAGCAATGGGCCGAGCCATTTTCGAATACTGAGCTTCCGGTTCCCAGCGCCGATCGTTATCAGACTCATAGTCGAGCCACGTTGTGTGGTGGCCACGTTTGCATGATTCTCACCCCCAACGGCGAAATGAAGATTCTGGCCAATGGAGTGCAGGTATTCCGGTTTCTAGACGGTCGCTGGAGGCTTACCGATGCGGAACAGAAATATGAGATGTGGAGCCGCGCTATCGGTAATTCCGAGCTGGCCAGGCGACTTTTTGTCGCGGCCCTGAACCTGGCAGAAGATCGGCGTGGCGGCCTCCTCGTCGTGCTTGAAGATCCTGGTAGCGCGTCCAGGCTTGTGTCCAGGACGGATCTCCTCTCGTCCTTGCCAGACTACGATCCTCCGCCCATTTCCGGATCCAAGGATCAGCTTCACTATTTGCTTCATCAGAAAAGAGTGCTCGAACTGCCGACCGCGGTGCTGGAGAGTGTGGCCCGAATCGATGGTGGGATCGTTCTGGACCGCGACTCCAAGCTGCTAGCAGTGGGTGCGATTCTGCGTCATCACGACCTGACCGACTTTCATCCCGAAAACATCGAGGGCGGGCGGACCACGGCCGCGGTCGCAGCCTCTCGCTTCGGAGACGTTTTGAAAGTCAGCGAAGACGGCCTGATTTCATTCTTTCAGAATGGCAAGTGCATTTGGGACATGTAGTGCGGGCCTGCCACACCCACCGGATCGTATTGAAATACTTGAGCTCGCTGGACGGACGACAATCCCCCCCGTCCGCGAGAGGGTCGCGCCTGCAGGCACGCATTTGTTCCCCTCACCCTTCAAGTTTGCCCATGGACTACGGCGATGCTGGGTACGCCGCACTGTTTGAGCAACGGCGGGCTCGTAATATATAAGACAAAGACTATGAAAAGACTGCGAACTTTGCTTGCTCTTGTCATGGTTGTCGGCTGCATCGCGATTGGCGCCGGTGCCCAGTCGCCGGCCAAGCCTGCCAGCGAAGGTCCCGGCTTGGCGGCACGCACTGCGGGATTGGAAAGACACGACGGCTTCTTTCCTTACTACAGGGATGAGAAAAAGGGCGACATTTTATTTGAGCTATCGCCAGCGGCGCTCCAGACGGAGTTTCTCTATTTCACCGGACTGGGCAGCGGGATCGGTTCCATCGAGGCATTCGCCGACCGGAGTTCCTTTGGCGCTGGGGCGGTGTGCCGTTTTCGGCGGGTAGGAATGCGCGTGCTGGTGATGGAGGAGAACAGCAGCTTCCTCGCTCCCAACGGCGCGCCCGATCTGCAGCATTCCGTGGAATACAGTTTCCCAACTTCGGTGCTGGCCTCGCTCCCCGTGGAAGCGGAGCGGGATGGCACGTTGCTGGTGGACGCCGATGCCTTGCTGGTGCGGGATGCGTTTGATCTGCTCTCACAATTGCGCCGGCCGTGCCGTGGGCGGCGTCGTGGTGCGGGAACAGTCGTCCAAGGCAGCAGACTGGCACCTGGATAAAGATCGCAGCGTGATTGATCCGGAGCACACTGGAAGCTTTCCACTCAACACCGAAGTCGAAGCGCTGCTGACTTTCGCCACGGATTCCGAGAGCGATTTGAACCAGCCCGATCCGCATACCCTGAGTATCCGCGAGCACCATTCCTTTGTGGCCCAGCCCGCGTCGGGATACGAACCCCGGGAGCAGGATCCGCGGGTGGGATTCAACAGCGTAAGCTTTCAGGATTTTTCCCAGCCGTACGATCGGCCGCTGACGCGTTACCTGGTCAACCGATGGCGCCTCGAGAAGAAAGATCCGAATGCGGCACTCAGCGAGCCGGTGAAGCCAATCGTGTTCTATCTCGACCGCGCCATTCCGGAGCCGGTCCGTTCAGCGGCGCGGACGGGTGCGCTGTGGTGGAATGCGGCGTTTGAGCAGGCGGGATTCAGGAATGCGCTGCATATCGAGGATTTGCCCGCGGGCGCAAATCCGATGGACATTCGCTATCCCACCATCCAGTGGACGAACCGGTCCGGACGGGGCTGGTCGGTGGGGCAGAGCCACATCGACCTGCGCACGGGCGAGATCATTCACGCCGTGGTACAGCTGGATTCGCATCGCATGCGCACAGTGATCAATTATTGGGAGTCTATGATGCCATCCGGCCGCGATGCCGCCGAGCCGGCGCTGGATACGTTCGCCGCGCTGGATAACATCGATCCGCGAACCAGCGAAGAACAAGTGATGCTGCAGCGGCTCGCGCTACTTACCTGCCATGAAATGGGTCATGTGCTTGGTCTGGACCACAACTTCGTGGCCAGCACCTACGGGCGCGGCTCGGTAATGGACTACTTCGCGCCGCGCGTGCAGATTCGCGCTGACGGCACAGCCGATCTCTCCGACGCTTACATGCAGGGAACGGGGAGCTACGACCGCTTTGCCATCGAGTGGGGATACAGCCAGAGTACCTACAGTGAGGGTAAGGTGGGTAGCAATGCGGAAGAACATGCGCGGCTGGACGCGATCGTAAGGGGCGCCATGGCGAAGGGAATTGTTTGGGGAAACACGGCAGACCCGCGCTGGAATTCCTACGATGACGGGCCAGATCCGGTGACCTGGCTGAGGGAAGTTCTTCCCGTACGGAATGCGCTGCTGGCACATTACAGCCCGCGCATGCTGCGGCCGAGCGAACCCGCTTCGATGTTCGCTTCGCGGTTGCCTCTGGTCTATCTGTTTCATCGCTACGCCTTGGCAGCCGCGATCAACGTGGTGGGAAGCGCCAAGGTGCCGCTCTCCCTTGCGGGCGATGGGCAGCAGCCGATCATCATCTGGCCGGCAGAGAGTCAGAGCGAGGCACTGCAACTGGCGCTGGGAGCTTTGCGTCCTTCCCAGCTTAACGTTCCGCCGGAAATCTGGAAGGCGCTGGCGCCAACGGAGAACCGCGATTCGGATGCAGAGCAATTCTCCTCGTCCGCGGGGTACCTCTTCAGCCCGCAGGATGGAGCGCGCGCCGTGGCCGAAATCGTAGTAGGGGGATTGCTCGATCCGAAGCGTATGCAAAGGCTGGCCGTGATTTCGGAGCGAGACAGCCGGGTTCCTTCGCCGCGGGGTGTCGTTTCTGCTCTGGTGACGGCGGCATTTTCTGACAGCGTCCACACGGTAGCGGAACGCGATCTTGCGGGCGTGGTGCAAACCGAAGTTGCGGAAAGGTTGATGTTGCTGGCGGCGAATTCCGAAGCGACGCCTGAAGTGCGGGCGGTGGCGCTAGCCGGAGTACGTGAGGTTCAGAATGTGGTGAAGAAGAACCCAACCCGAGGTCCCGTGGGCGAACAGCTTGATCACGAGATCACACTGTTCCTGCAGAATCCGGCGCAGAATACGCCCAAGCTGAAATCGTCAGGCGCGCCGCCGGGGCCGCCAGTGTAGGAAAATGTGAGGCGCGGGCGTCACCGCCCGTGCGGCGGGGCAAAAGCCCGCAGCTTTGAGTGCCCGCCCTACGTGGCCGGTCTAGAAATCGGGTGCTGGGCCTCGTAGGCAGTGATTTCGGCTTCGTGTTTCAGCGTGAGTCCAATGTCGTCGAGGCCCTCGAGCAGGCAGTGCCGGGTGAAGTCGTCGATCTGAAAGGTGGCAGAGAATCCGTGGTCATCATGGACTTTGCATTGCTCCAGGTCGATAGCGAGATGGTAGTTGGGAATCTCGGTTGCGCGGCGAACGATTTCCCCAACTTCTTCTTCTTTCAGGACTACGGCGAGCACGCCATTCTTCACGCAGTTATTGGCAAAGATATCAGCGAACGATGGAGCGATCACCGCCCGAAAACCGAAATCGTCTAACGCCCAGACAGCATGTTCGCGCGAGGACCCGCAACCGAAGTTCTTGCCGGCCACGAGAACACTGGCTCCGGCATGGCGCGGATGGTTCAAGGAGAAAGAGGGGTCGTGCGAACCGTCCTTTGTGCGGCGCCAGTCATAGAACAGAAATTCGCCGAAGCCAGTGCGCTCGATTCTCTTCAGGAATTGCTTGGGGATGATCTGGTCGGTATCGATGTTGGCGCGATGGAGCGGAGCGACTTTGCCTTTGTGCGTGCGGAACGGTTGCATTTGTTCTCCAAACTAAGCAGCGGGCGGGACGCCCTCCGGACAGCCGGCCGGTGAGGCCGGCCCTACGCTACAGCGGCGTTACTTATTGAAACTCCAGTTTCTTATGTCTGTGAAGTGGCCGGCGATGGCGGCCGCTGCGGCCATCATGGGGCTGACCAGGTGAGTGCGTCCGCCGCGTCCCTGACGGCCTTCAAAATTTCGGTTGCTAGTGGAGGCGCAGCGCTCGCCCGGTTGCAGGATGTCCGGGTTCATGCCCAGGCACATCGAGCATCCCGACTCTCGCCATTCGAAACCTGCTTCCTGGAAAATCCTGTCGAGGCCCTCCTGCTCGGCGGCATGTTTCACGGCTTGCGATCCCGGCACCACCATAGCCCGAACTTTCGCACTTACGTGATGTCCCCTGGCTACACGAGCGGCGGCGCGCAGGTCTTCCAGACGTGAGTTGGTGCAGGAGCCGATAAACACCCGATCGATCGGAATTTCTTCGACCCGGGTGCCCGGCTCGAGCCCCATGTATTCCAGCATGCGCTCAGCGGCGCGGCGATCGGCTTCGGTTTTCAGCTCACTCAGGTGTGGAACCCGGCCGCTGACAGCAACCACCATGCCCGGATTCGTCCCCCAGGTCACAAACGGCGCCAGCTTCGAGGCATCGATTTCGACGACTTTGTCGTAGCGCGCTCCCGGGTCGGAGGGCAGGGTACGCCAGTGCGCCAGCGTCTTTTCCCAGTCTCCATTTTGCGGGGCGAAGCGGCGACCCTTGATGTAGGCGAAGGTAGTTTCGTCCGGTGCGATCATACCGGCGCGGGCCCCGGCTTCAATGCTCATATTGCACAGTGTCATGCGTCCTTCAACCGAAAGTGCGCGGACGGCTTGGCCGGCGTACTCGATGACGTGTCCGGTGGCGCCATCGGTTCCGATCTGCCCGATGATGCCCAGCGCCAGGTCTTTCGCAGTCACGCCTTCGGGCAGTGATCCGCGCACGTCGATCAGCGTGGTCTTTGGCTTGCGTTGGGGCAGGCATTGCGTGGCCAGCACATGCTCGACTTCAGAAGTACCAATGCCGAAAGCCAGCGCGCCAAACGCGCCATGAGTGCTGGTGTGGCTGTCGCCGCAGACGATGGTCATGCCCGGCTGGGTGAGTCCGAGTTCGGGGCCGATGACGTGCACGATGCCCTGGTTGGGCGAGTCCATATCAAACAGCGGAACTCCGAACTCCTTGCAATTCCTTTGCAGGGCCTGGATCTGGAGCGCGGCAATCGGGTCCGTGATCGGGGTGCCGCGCGGTTCGGTCGGGATATTATGGTCCACCGTGGCGATTGTCCGGCTGGGCTGGCGCACCCGGCGCCCGGCCGCGCGCAAGCCGTCGAAAGCCTGCGGCGAGGTGACTTCGTGTACCAAGTGCAGGTCTATATAGAGAAGAGGGAGGCGGTCCGGGGCCGAAGAAACTACGTGCTCATTCCAGACTTTCTCGAATAGGGTGCGCTTTTCGGGCATGGTATCGATGGCTAGGCCGAGGCCTTATTTTATCAATAAAGAGGCCAGAGGCGCTGTTAGAGGATCTAACCAACGCCATGCTCAGTCGATGTGGGGCCGAGTCTTTGACCGGGTCATGCGGCGCGCAGCACCGCTGCAGGAGTTAGAGCAGCGAATAGGCCGCGGCCCGTTTGGCCGCCCGACCCGGTCAGAGATCCCGTCCCACACAGTCCGATCCCGCATCGTCAAGAAGAGGCTGTCAGGTTATTATGGTCAGTCGTGATTAACGGGAAACGCATTGCCGTAGTGTTCCCTGCGTACAACGCGGAGAAGACCCTGGCGGCAACCGTGGCGGAGTTGCCGGAACTGGTGGACACCCGCATTCTCGTGGACGATCACAGTTCCGATCGCACGGTCGAAATTGCCGAGCAGCTGGGGCTGCAACTCTTTGTGCATGACCAGAATTACGGCTACGGACGCAACCAGCAGACCTGCTATCGCGAAGCCCTGGCCGCGGGCGCGGACGTGGTCATCATGGTGCATCCCGATTACCAGTACACGCCCCTGCTGGTAACGGCCATGGCCAGCATGGTGGCCTACGATGTCTACGACGTGGTGCTGGGATCGCGCATCATTGGCGGGCAGGCACTGCATGGCGGCATGCCTTTTTACAAATATGTGGCTAACCGCTTCCTCACCGCGTTCGAGAATCTGTTTCTCCGGATCAAGCTGTCGGAATATCACACCGGTTATCGTGCCTTCAGCCGCAAGGTGTTGCTGGATCTTCCATTGCTTGAGAACTCGGACGATTTTGTTTTCGACAACCAGGTGCTGGCGCAATGCGTGAATTTTGGTTTCCGCATTGGCGAGGTATCGTGCCCGACCAAGTATTTCGAGGAGGCATCTTCCATCAACTTCCGCCGGAGCGTGATCTACGGCCTGGGGGTGGTGGGGACGACATTGCAATTTGCTCTGCAAAGAGCGGGGATCATGCACTTCAGGATTTTCAGCGCGAAAGGACGGAAACTGGCGCCTGGGTTTGCCAGCTACTACGCTCGGGGTGCGGTGGAGCCGCCGGGTTAGGCTTTCGCAGATACGAGGCTGTGACTTCGATTTGCGGTTCCTGGTGCATGGCGGCTAGCATCTAACCTAAGACGCATGGCGACTTCGACCACGACCGCGCTGGAACGCCGTCCGCCGAAGATGGTGTACGGCGAGGTTCTGAGTTTCGCCTACGAGACTTTCTGCAGCAACAAGGTGCGTTTCGCACTGACCGCGTTGGGAATGGTGATCGGCACCGCCTCCCTGATCCTGGTTGTAACCATCGGCATGACCGGCAAGCAGTATGTGCTGAACCAGATCCAGTCTATCGGCACCAATCAGATTGAGGCCGAATACCAGACTGGCGGCCAGCGCATCGCGAATGTCACGCCCGACCCGCTCACCATCGACGACATGAACGCTGCCCTGGAGGAGGTGCCGGGCATCGTCGCGGCTTCTCCCGTGGTTCCTCTGGGCGAACGCATTCCCGTCGGCGGAGGCAAGGAACGCGACATCTCCGTGCTCGGGGTTTTTCCCGACTACAGGATCGTGCGTAACCTCGTGGTCATTACGGGCAGGTTTTTCGACTCCAAGGATGAGCAGGAGCACACCAAGGTCGGAGTGATCACCCAGAAAATGGCCGAGGAGCTTTACGGATCACAAGAAGAAGCGATCGGCAAAATCATCAAGCTGAGCGGCCTGCCTTTCACCATCGTGGGCACGTTCCGGGAGCGGGTGGACACGTTTGGACAAACTGAAGTTGTCGACTACACGATGCTCATTCCGTACACCGTCAGTCGCTACTTTACCGACACTGCGACCGTGAAGCAGATCTATTTCTCGACCGCCGACCCTTCGATGGTGGGGCCCGCGACGGAGCAGATTCGGCGGGTCCTCAAGAGCCGACACCGGGCCGAGTCGGTCTACAACGTCATGAATCTCACCCAACTGGTCGCACTGGCGGAGAAGACCGCGAATGCCTTGACCCTGGTGTTGTTGCTGGTCGCGGCGGTGGTCCTGCTGGTGAGTGGCATTGGAATCATGAACATCATGCTGGCGACGGTCAGCGCTCGCATCCGCGAGATTGGCATCCGCAAGGCGCTGGGCGCCACCAACCGTGAGATACGCTTTCAGTTCCTGGCCGAAGCCATGACCATTTCACTGGTTGGAGGGCTGATCGGCGTGGTCATCGGTTTAGCAATTCCCTATTCGGTGCGCTTTCTTACGGAATACCGCATTCCGATTTCGGGATTGTCCGCGATCGTGGCCATTCTGGTTTCGTCATTCGTAGGCGTGATCTTTGGAACGGTCCCTGCCACCAGGGCGGCCAAGCTGGATCCGGTGGAGAGTTTGAGGTACGAATAGGAGCTGTCAGCTCTCAGCTATCAGCTTTCAGTGACGGCAGAAACCCCGCCTTGGAAAGTTCGGTTCCGGAGTACGCGTTCCTGGTCTGGTTTGGGTTCGCTGAAAGCTGAGAGCTGACAGTTGAGAGCAAAAACAAAAACGCCGGGCTGGTTGGCCCGGCTCATTCTTGTTACTCACCTCGCGGGGAAACGGCTTGGTTCTGAGGTCCCCGTAGATTTCTTACATAGTCTTGGTCACCGCTACATTACCAGCGCCAGACTCTCCAGTTCCTTTTGCAGCACGGGCATGGAGCAGCCTGACATCTCGACCCGGCCCACGGCGTCCATGGCTGCTTGAGGCGACACCCCGTAGCCACGGCCCATGAGGAAAACTTGCAGGAGTTCGGCGGCTTCGCGCGAATCGATCAGACCTCCCTGCAGAAGATCGTTTCGTAGAGCCGTCAGTTCGGTACTGGAGAATCGTTCTTTCATGGTCGTTATCACCTCCGACCTTGATTTGCTTAAGTTATTAGACTCACTACCTGCCATGAACGTTGCATGCAATTTTGCTGCCGCGCTCAAGCCTGTTTCTCCATATACGTAAGGAGCGACAGTTCAGTTTCTGAAACCCCTTACGCTGCGGTAAGTTGCAGGGCACTTAAACCTTTTGATGTATCGACTGGGTTGATTTTTTGTGGCACGAACGGGCCATATCAGGAATTCCCATTATTGACACGTTGTGTCGTTATGGGACGAGCGGGGATGACAGAATACGGCTTCAGGAGAGATCGGTAACCGCCTCATCGAGCAGCATGATTGGGATGCCATCGCGAATTGGATAGACGCGGCGGCATTCGCCGCACTTCAAACTTCGACCTTCATCTTTCAGCGCCAGCGGCTTTTTGCAGACTGGGCAGACCAGGATATCGAGCAGGTCTTGGGAAATCATAAAAGGATTTTACGCCTTTAGTGCCAAGGGGCAAAAGTCTTGAAAGCTCGACCGCAAAGATCGCAACGAAAAGTTCGCAAAGAACACAAAGGAAACACTGGAGGATTTTTCTTCTAGCGCCTTTGCGGCATTCTTCGCGCTCTTTGCGGTTAAGCTCTTTTTTCCGGAATGGTTTACGATAAACTTCGATTCTTCAGCGGGAGGCCTAGGTTCATGGCTGCCATGATTCTCGACGGCAACAAGATCGCCTCGGAAATCCGGGCGGAGGTGGCATCTGATGTAAAGGAAATGACCGCGGCCGGTCTGCGTCCCGGCCTGGCGGTCATTCTTGTCGGCCACAACCCGGCATCCGAAATCTACGTTCGGGGGAAAGTGAAGAGTTGCGAAGAAGTGGGCATCTACAGCGAGAAACTCACGCCACCGGACACGATTTCGACCTCGGAATTGCTGGAGCTGGTTCTGCAATTGAACCGGCGCACTGAGATTGACGGCATCCTGGTGCAGCTGCCTTTGCCCCCGCAGGTTGACTCCAAGAAGATTCTGATGGCGGTGGACCCAGCCAAGGACGTGGACGGCTTCCACCCGGTCAATGTGGGATTTCTCTCCACTCAGCGTCCGGGGCTGGTGCCTTGCACGCCGGCGGGAATCATCGAGATCCTCAAGCGCAGTAATATTCCGGTCGCGGGTCAGGAGGCGGTAGTGGTGGGTCGCAGCGATATTGTGGGCAAGCCTACCGCCATGCTGCTGATCAACGCCAATGCCACCGTGACCGTCTGCCACTCGAAGACCCGGGACCTTCCCGGCGTATGCCGTCGAGCCGATATCCTGGTGGCCGCCATTGGCCGCGCGGGAATGATTACGCGCGACTTCGTGAAATCCGGGGCCACGCTGATTGACGTGGGCATGAACAAGGTTACGGAGCGGGCAGAGTTTGACCGGCTTTTTGCGGGCAATACGAAGCGGGAGGAGAGCTTCCGGATCAAGGGGTCAATCCTGGTGGGAGATGCGCATCCGGACGCGGCCGAGGTGGCGGGCGCGATTACGCCCGTTCCAGGAGGAGTGGGCCCGCTGACCATCGCGATGCTGATGGCGAACACTGTGAAAGCAGCCAAAATGCGGAGGGGTTCACGCGCGCCCGCGCGGGATGCGGAGCATGCCCGAAGTGCTTAAGGTCGGGCTGACCGGGGGCATCGCCGCGGGCAAGTCCGTAGTGGGGGAGATGTTTGCCGCCCTGGGGGCGCATGTGATCCAGGCCGACGAAATAGCGCACCAGCTCATGCAGCCGGGCGAGGCAGTATACCAAGAGGTTGTAAGTCAATTCGGCTCCGGAATCCTGGATCCGGATGGCAGCGTGAACCGCGCCCGTCTGGCGGAACTCGCCTTCGGTGCCCCGGGTAAGCCTTCCCGCGTCAAGGAGCTGAATCAAATCGTCCATCCCGCTGTGATTCGCCGGCAAGAGGTGTGGATGGCGGAGGTAGGCCGGCGGGATCCCCACGCCATCGCCTTGGTGGAAGCGGCCCTCATTCTCGAGGCCGGGATGGCCCCGAGCCTCGATCGTTTGGTCGTCGTTACTTGCCGCCCGGAGCAGCGAATCGAGCGCTGGGCCCATCGGCTAAACGTGGACCAGGAAACGGCGCGTCGCGAAGTGACGCGCCGTACGGCGGCCCAACTGCCGGACGAGGAAAAGATCAAAGCTGCCAATTATGTTATCGACAACTCGGGACCGCTGGATGAAACCGGGCAGCAGGTGAAGACGATCTATGCCGCGTTGGAGAAGGAAGCGAGAGGATAGCACGCTGGGAGCACCCAGAACCACGTGGGAAAAGCCGCTCCGGCTGTCCTGGCGGAGCCGCAGCTCAGGTTCTGGTCTGGTCGGCTTGGGCCAACACTGTCGAGCTTCGCTCGACTGACAGTCGGGGGCGGCGGTCCCACGTGGTTCTGGGTGCTTGAAGCAATCGCTCATGGAAGGTCATGAACTATGAAGCTGCTGCGTCCTGTTCTGCTGGCTGTGGTCTTTGCTGGCGCGTTCTATTACTTCACTACCTACCGTTCCGGCCAGATGCATCCCGGGAACTGGTTCGGCCGTCCCATCAACAAGGTGGAGATTACCGAAGCCGCTTCGGGCGAGTCCTTCGATGCCGAAGAGCAGAACAACATCAGCGTCTATCGCAAAAACATCGATTCGGTGGTGAACATTACCTCGCGCGCCATGACCTTCGATTTCTTCTATGGCCTGGTGCCGCAGGAGGGACAGGGCTCAGGCTTCATTATCGATAAAGAAGGTCACGTACTGACCAACTATCACGTGATCGCCGAGGCCCGCCAGGTGGAAGTAACGCTGCACAACCGGAAGAAGTACCGGGCCACGGTGGTGGGGACCGACCGCTCTCACGATCTGGCGGTAATTCAGATCAAAGGTCCCGGACTCACGCCCATGGTGCTCGGCGACTCGCGCAATTTGCAAGTCGGACAAAAGGTCTATGCCATCGGCAATCCCTTCGGCCTTGCCGGGACCATGACCCGGGGCATCATCAGTTCGATCCGCCCGGTGCAGGAACCTGATGGATTACAAATCGATGAAGCCATCCAGACGGACGCGGCGATCAACCCGGGAAATTCCGGCGGACCGTTGCTCAACTGGCACGGCGAGGTGATCGGCATCAACACCCTGATCGCCTCCAGCGTGGGACAGAGCGCGGGCATCGGGTTTGCGATCCCGGTAAACACCGCTAGAGCGGTGCTGAATGACCTGATGACGCTGGGCCGCGTGCGGCGTCCGGCGCTGGGAGTACGGACGATTCCGATTACGCCCGAACTGGCCGACCAGTTGGGGCTGGCGGCCGACAGCGGATTGCTGATCGTGCAGGCGGTGCCCGGTGGGGCAGCCGACCGCGCCGGTTTGCGTGGCGGCACCGAGCGCGCTTATCTGGGCAATACGCCAATCATGGTGGGCGGCGACCTGATCGTGGCGATTGACGGTCAGGATGTTCAGGACCAGCAGGACCTCAGCCAGGTCATGAATAATCACCGTGCCGGCGACACGGTGCGGGTCACGATTTTTCGTGGGAAAAAGAAGATGGAGGTGAGCGTGACGCTGGGTGAGGCACGGGAGCAAGTGTGAGCGCCAAATCGGAGTCAGTGGAGTCAGTGCCGCAGCTTGACGGTGCTAAGTGGCCCGCCTATACTTCGCCGGTCTCGTCCCGATCTGCTCGAGAGACCTTGGAAGGAGACCCTAGCTGCGATGAAGATTGGATTTGCTCTTCCCAACATAGGCCCCATTGCTACTGCCCAGGCCATCGCTAAAGTCGCCCCGCGGGCTGAGGCTTTGGGCTA
>CATPBJ010000166.1 GCA_955652395.1 uncultured Terriglobales bacterium
ACATCTATCATCGGGGGCCTGATGATCCGCTCGCTCGTCTCTGTGGTCGTCTATCTTTTCGGCGCTGTAGCTCTGCTCGTTTCCACTCCCGCCGGCTCCATCTCCGATCAGGCCCGCCGACTCCATTTCTCTTCCATCGTCGCGGACACTCACGACGATACCACCCAACGCTTCTTCTCCCGCGATTTCGATCTCGGAAAGCGCAATTCCACGGGCCACATCGACATCCCCCGCATGCGCGAAGGCGGCATGAACGTCATTTTCTTTTCAATCTGGATTGATGGCCGCACTATGGGCCCGCTCGCCGTTCAAAAAGCTCTCGACCAGATCGATGCCGTCCAGCAAAACGTGCGGAAATACTCTAGAGATCTCGTTTTTGCCCGCACTGCCGATGACGTTCGACACGCCCATGGTCAAGGTAAGATTGCTGTCCTGATGGGCATCGAAGGCGGGCACATGCTGGGCAATGACATCCGCATGGTCCGTATCTACAGCGATCTCGGCGTTCGCTACATGACCCTCTCCCACTTCTACAACGACGAATGGGCCGATTCCTCAACTGACAAGCCCGCTCACAACGGCCTTACCGACTACGGCAAGGAAATTGTTCGCGAGATGAACCGCCAAGGAATGCTCGTCGATATCTCTCACGTTTCCGACAAAACGTTCTACGACGCCCTCGCTGTCAGCACGGCTCCCTTGATGGCCTCCCATTCCTCGTGTCGCGCCCTGTGCAATCATCCACGCAACATGACCGACGACATGATCAAGGCACTTGCGGCGAGAGGGGGCGTTATCCAGATCAATTACGAAAAGAGCTTCATCGATCAATCTTACAAAGATGCTTCAGACAAACAGTCCGGTGGTGTCGTAGCACTGTTCGATCAACTCAAGAAACAATGTGGTGACGACCAGGAATGCCTGGCAAAGAAGATGGCTGAGCAAGAGAAACAAGCCACCGCTGAAGGCAAATTGCCACACGTCTCCTGGGCACGAATCGTCGAGCACATCGACCACGCCGTCAAACTGGTTGGCCCCGATCACGTCGGTCTCGGCTCCGACTTCGATGGCGCCATCATGCCGGACGGGATGGACGACGTCACCCACCTCCCGCAAATCACAGACGCTCTTCTCAAGAAGGGATACTCTGAAGCTGACATTCGCAAAATCCTGGGCGAAAATACGCTTCGGGTGCTGGCGGCGGCCGAACAGGTCAGCCGCGAGATGCAATCAGCACCGTGACTCTTCCTCACCCGCTCCACACCCGCTCCACTCAGGACGACTCCGCTGCTGCTCAAACTCATCCATGACGGCCCGCCCGGCTTCCGTTGACTTGAACCGATTCTCCTACGTAACATTCTAGCCCCCCACATGATCGGCCACACCATTTCGCACTACCGGATCATCGAAGAACTGGGAGGCGGCGGGATGGGTGTCGTCTACAAGGCCGAAGACATCGAGTTGCGCCGGTTTGTGGCGCTTAAATTTCTGCCCGAGCTGATCGCCCAAAATCCAGTGGTGTTGGAACGGTTCCGCTGGGAAGCGCGAGCCGCGTCCGGCTTGAATCATCCCAACATCTGCGTGATCTACGAAATCGGTGAGGCGCAGCGCCGGCGCTTCATCGCGATGGAGTATCTCGATGGTACGACCCTCCGGCAGCGCATCGCTGAGGGTGCACTGCCCTTGCCCCAGTTACTGGACCTGGGTATCGAGATCGCCGACGCCCTTGACGCCGCCCACACAACTGGCATCATTCACCGCGATATTAAGCCGGCCAATATTTTTGTCACCAAGCGTGGCCACGCCAAAATTCTGG
The DNA here is from genome assembly GCA_955652395.1 of uncultured Terriglobales bacterium. Taxonomy (GTDB): domain Bacteria; phylum Acidobacteriota; class Terriglobia; order Terriglobales; family Acidobacteriaceae; genus JAIQFF01. The sequence goes on from CATPBJ010000166.1 coordinate 1,817, forward strand.
ATTTCGGTCTGGCAAAGCTCGCCGTGGGAGACGAAGCCATTATCAGTGGCAATACCTTTGGGGGGATCACGCGATCTCAGGAAGAACTCCATCGCGGAGATGCGATGGGGACCCTGCCCTATATGTCGCCGGAGCAGGCGCTGGGCCAGCCGATGGACTCCCGAACGGATTTGTTCTCCTTCGGGGTCGTGCTCTATGAGATGGCCACTGGAGTCCGCCCTTTCCAGGGACAAACAACGGCCGCGTTTTTCGACTCGCTAATTCACAGCCTGCCGGAGTGGCCCCTGCGATTTGACCCGTTTACCCCGCTCGAGCTTAAGGGCATCGTGCAGAAAGCTCTCGAGAAGGATCCAGCGCAACGCTATGGCAGCGCGGCCGACATGCGGACCGATCTGCAAAACCTCCGCCGGGAAGTGGAATCAGGGCAAATCCTCGCCACCGGGTCGGTCGCAAGACCGGCGCCGGATTCGAAGGAGCGAATCCGTTCTTTTTTTGCTACTGCGGCTACGACCGTCAAGCCACAGCCCAGGGTTGGTATCGTGACGCGGCTGGCGATGACTATCTGTGCCGTCGTGGCCCTGGCGGTAATCATCCTGTTCATAAGATCGCCAGAGTCGCCGCCGGTCGTACTTTCCTCGCTGCAGATTACGAACGACGGCATATCCAAGCGCTCTCTGGTCACCGACGGAACTCGCCTCTACTTTTCCGAATATCTCAGCGGCCACTCGGTCCTTAGGCAGGTTTCGACCTCGGGTGGAGAAACAGCGCCCGTACCCATCTCGCTGGTGAGCGCTGACATCTATGATTTCCTCCCGAGTCGTTCTGAATTGCTGGTGAAAGGCGTGGCGGAAGGTTCGGAGACCGAGTGGCCAGTCTGGATCTTGCCGCTCCCCGCAGGCACGCTTCGGCCCGTGGGAGACATCCTCGCCCACGGGGCCACCTGGGCGCCTGATGGCCAACACATTGTGTATGTCAGGAACTCGAGCGTGTACGCGTGCAATGCGGACGGTACCGACTCACGGAAACTCGTCACCGTAACGGGAGTTCCTTTTGCTCCGCGTTTTTCTCCCGATGGCCGCCGCTTGCGCTTCACTGTCCGGGACACCAACCAGCAGAGTTCTTCGCTGTGGGAGGTCTTGGCCGACGGAAAGGGGTTGCATCCAGTGTTGCCGGACTGGAACAAGCCAGCGCAGGAATTTGGTGGAACCTGGACACCGAATGGAGAATACTTTCTGTTTGAATCGACGCGCGACCACACCCAGAACATCTGGGCCCGGCGCGAAGGGACCTCCTTTTTTCGCAAGGCTGGCGCCGAGCCTACGCAGCTGACAGTAGGGCAACTCATGTTCAGTAATCCGACCCCGAGCGTCGACGGAAAGAAGCTCTTCGTGATCGGCCAGCAGCGCCGATTCGATCTAGTCCGCCTGGGTAGCAATTCGCAGGAGTTTTCCATCTACCTTCCCGGTGTATCGGCGGGCGAGGCCGATATCCTGCGCACGGGCGAGTGGATCACGTATGTGACGCACCCAGAACTCACGCTGTGGCGGAGCAAGCTGGACGGAAGCTCCCGGACCCAACTCACATTTTCGCCGATGCAGGTGCACATGCCACGCTGGTCGCCCGACGGAATCCAGATCGCGTTTATGGCCTCGCGTCCGGGAAGACCCTGGAAGATATTCGTCATGCCGGCCGAGGGTGGCACGCCGCAAGAGGTGACCGCGGGAGACCGCAATCAGGGCGATCCCACGTGGACACCCAAAGGTGATTCCATCGTGTTCGCGGGAATGCCCTGGCTGGAATATGGAGCCGCATCAGGCCCGAACATTCACATCGTTAGCTTGAAGACCTCGCAAATCTCAGACCTACCGGGCTCTGAAAACCTTTTCAGTCCCCGCTGCGCGCAGGATGGGCGCTACGTGGCGGCCCTTTCCGCGGACTCCACCAAGCTCATGCTCTACGACCTGGAGAAGCAAAGCTGGGCGCAACTCGCAGTGTCGCGTTTCGGTTTTGAGAACTGGTCACGCGATGGGAAGTATCTGTATGCGGAGGATTATTCGGACAAAACCGATGACCTGGTGCGGGTGAATGTGGCCAGCGGTAAAGTGGAACGCTTGTTCAGCCTGAAGGAAGTTCCGCGGGGCTTCGATCCGTGGGAATTCTGGATCGGGTTCACACCCGATGACTCGCCGTTGCTGATGCGAGATAAGAGCACGCAGGAGATTTATAGCCTCGATGTACGTTTTCCGTAGCAATGACGTGTGTTATCCGTGGCGACGGCGTACGTTTTCCGTCGCGCCCAGGAATGATCTGCCGTTTCGGCTACGAGCGTCCATGCCGCTCAGTTTAATTTTGATTCGGCGCCGAACACAACGGCGGGCAGGGTCGAAGATGAAGGTGCCCCAACCGGAACCAGCGCCGGACCAACGAACCGTGGCAAGTCGAGGTCGGGCATGGGAGTTCCTGCGAAGAGGCGGCGACACGGCTTGGCCAGCCATCGCGCCCACCGTCCTGACCACGAGACCCGGGCGCTGTCGGTTGCAATGCCGGTATCGGCATACATCTGGCGGTAAATCTTTGAAATCAGAACGAACGCCAGCCGGCCACGGCTGGATTTGATGAATCGTGAGCGCTTCCAGATCGAACCCAGGCTGTAAAAGCTGTCCCACACCGCTTGAGTTCGGGAGCGGATTTCCTCGGCAGTCATGACCGGATGGTCCCAATAGAGCTTGGGACGAAGCGCCTGCGGAATGAGCCAGCGCCGTGTGAGCGGAACACCGGCGATCGTGGGAGGTGAGACGCCCAATCCTTTTTCCCAGCGATCAAAGTCGACGGTTCCAGGGTAGGGACTCAACGTCACGAACTGGGCGAAGGTGAGATCGGCGTTGATGGCGGCGGCCGCAGTGGCGTCGAAAGTTTCGGGACGGTCGCTGGGCAAGCCGAAAATAAAGGATCCAAGCACGTGGACGCCACGACGGCGAAAAACCTTCAGCCGCTCAATCAAATGCTCTCCCGACAGATTGAAATCCTTGTAGACATCTTTCAAGCCGGCTGGCGTCACCGCCTCCACGCCGACTAAAGCGCCCTTGATGCGCGCCGCCTTCATGGCATCCAGGAAGTCGGTGTCTTCGGCCGCCTCCATTGTGATCTGGGTAAAAAAAACCATGTCATCCGGTAGCTGGGCCAGACGCGACATAAGTTCGAACCGTTCCGCCCGCAGGGCCTCGAGCTCAGTCAAGCGCGCGGTGTTCTTCTGGAGACGGGCAAGGTTCAGGTCGGTGAGAGTGACAGGGTAGAAATTGTCGTCGGCCAGAGCAATGAAGCGAAATCCGAGGCGCCGCAACTGGACAACCTCTTCCATGACTGCATCCGAAGCCCGCTGCCGGGGACGCTGACCATCGGTGCGCCAGACCGAGCAGAACGAGCAATGCTTCGGGCAACCGCGCACGGTTTGTACCGAGGCCCACATGTAGCGACTGCGCGGAACCAGTTCCCAACGGGCGGGAACGAAAGCACTGGCCTCGATCTTGCCTCCCAGATAGAGCGGCTGCGGAGTGCCTTTTTGGCAGTCTGCCAGCGCCACGGGCCAGGCCACGTCGCCGTCGCCCTGCACGACGGAGTGAGCTCCGCCTAGCTGCCGGGCCTCTTCGGGAAAAAGTGTGGCGTGGATTCCGCCAAAAATTACATACGCTCCGCGTTGTCGCGCCTGAGTCCCAATTTCGTAGCCGCGCAGCGCATTTGCGGTATGAATGCTGATGCCCACGGCGTCGCCGGGGTGAATGCGTTCGGGATCTATCTGGCTAAGGGTTTCATCCACAAGAATCGGGTCGCCGAAACTTTTGGGAGTGGCACCGGCAATCACGTATTGCCAGCGAGGAGTGATGACCGCGGTCCCGAACGACACGTGGCTCGGGTTGATTAGATGAACGTTCACGCGCAGTGCTCCTTTTTGCTGCGGATTTCTCCGAACAGTTTCACGAGTCACTAGCGGAACACGCGTCCACTTTCGTTGTGTTCTTGGTGAGACGCTTGATCTTCTGGCGCCATACAGAATAGGGGAACTGAGTCAGCGCGCTCTGCCTGACAGGATCGGAAGGCAGGAGACTTAAGAGACTACACGACTCCGGGGTCGTCGAAGGCCAGCTTAGGCCAGAAAGACGCAGGTGTCAATCACATTTCATTCGGCACAGCGATTCCGCAACGAACAAGGGAATGGGGCGGGAACGGGCATGTTTGACTCGGCTTAGAGCGTTTGTAGGAAGGAGGCGGGTAGGAATGTGATTCGCATAGCTCTGCGAGAGTAAAAATTAAGGCCGGCGGCGCCATTGGGACACACCACAGGCAGCAAGACCCCGACGCGGGTCCCTGGGCGAGCCGAGATGCAGACGCGGGTACGCAGAAAGAAACTTTTAGGGCGGCATACGGGTGGGCCTCACCTCCTTATAAAGTTCACCATAAAGTTCGGCGGCAATGAGCCTGGCCCAAAAGACCTGGGTTTTGCCTTTGCGTGCAGCCGGTTTCACATGCAACGCCAGGAAAGCATGAAAGATGTTGTAAGCGAGGAAGACAACCAGCAGAAAGCACTCGATGGCATTGGAGTCATGCTTGAAGACATGATCGGAGTGCCACTGGTTGACCAGTTCGTTGAAGCCATAATTCTCGATATCCCATCGCTGGTGACCGAAACCGACGGCTCGCTCGGTGGGAACTTGTGTAGCCGGGAGCGTGGTCGCCCAGATCCAGTCGCTGGTCTGGGGAGCATCCCGCTGGTCGAGTTGCCGGCGCACCGAGTAAGTCTCCAGGGAACGAATGACGCGCACCGGAGCCTGCACCTGGGCCCAGGAACGCAAGTCGGAAAAATCCCACCACCAGCAGTGGCGAGATCGGTAGCGACCGGGGTGAGGCGCTACCTGGTCGAATAACCCGGCCACGTCCTGATAAAGATCGCGCCGTTCATCTTTGAGGAGCACCCGAGCGTGTTTGCTGTGAGCGAGTAGAAAATTGAAAAAGGATGCGCTGCCGTAGAGCGCGTCGGCCAGCAGCAAATCGAAGGCGCGCGGATAGGCGGGAATCACGCGCGCTAATAAACGTAAAGCGGTTTCCACTTCTCCCTCTCCCACTCTTTGCGGCTCATGGTCCAGGAGCAGACGAATCGCCTCCCGCCCTGGGGGCGCACCGGGCAGCAGCATCAAAGTGACTTGCCGGTGATAAAACTGAATGCGATCGCCGGCTTCCAAGTGGAGGGTTCGTTGCAAGCAGCCGGGACAATGACGCAAATAACTGGCGTGGCTTTCGTGGCCGTCCAGAACCGCTACGCCTAGACCCTGAACATCCGGCAAGGCCTTGTTGCGTTTCAGGTGCTCGTAGACGTGGTGAATCCCTTGGCGGAGTCCCCCCGCATCGAGCCGCGCCTGGACGCGTCCGATGGTATCGGCACTGCAGGTGGACACCTGCAACCCAGTCTGCCCAACGCGGGCGCCCGCGACCAGTTCCCAGGCGTTAAGGCTGCCCATCCGGGCCCAGAACAACACCACTACGGATTTCACTACCGCCGCGGTGGAGATGCGGGGTTGCGGCCTGCAATCCGAGAGCGGCGCGATGACGTCCCGGGAGAAGTAAAAGATCTTTTCCGAATACGCGATCAGGCGTCGGAGAACGGTTTATCGTTTCCTTTCCCGAAGACGATCCCATTCCAGCTCGGAGACTTCTTCGATGAGCTGCTGCATCTGCTGGTAACCGGCTACGGCCTGGCGGACCCGTTGCTCCCATACCTTGGGGACACAGATCTGGCGCGGTCTTCCCGCGTGACTCTGCACTAAGTACAGGGACTTGTGCGGATCGCCTTGGGCACAGCGGCAGTTCGACTTACCACATTTGCGAAAGCGTTCGGAAAGGGTGCCGCGAAGAAACCACTGGCTGGAAGCTAACTGAGCGATGCGCGAACGAAACCTTCGTTCGGAAGGGGGAAGTCCGGAGCGATGCAAAGGGAGATCAATAGGGTCTTTCATCTGAGATATATATTGTATCTCAGATTACGAACGATGTCCAGCCTCAAAATGCAATGCGAATTTGCTCGGCGCCCAAAAGAGCCGAATAGCAACAGAATCAAATGCTTCGGTCGCTCAGAAAACCTCGTTGCGGAACCGCCGCATTCGGCACATTCATTCGGGGGTGTTTTCCGATTTGAGACTGCCAGAGTTCCACCACGAACCACGTAGCGGCAGATGTCCTCATCTGCCCAGTCGAGTCGCAGCTCGACCGTTCTTTGCCGAGATCGAAAATAGCGGAGCGTTGCTCCGCCGGACAGATGAGGACATCTGTCCCGACGTGGTTCGTGGCCTCCACGACGTCCCCGAAACGCTACCCCTTGGCAGGCGATTTAGGCGGAATCTCGGCATAGCCGGGGGTGGCTTGCACGAGATTATGATCGAGCGAAGCTTTGGCGTCGCGAATGGACCAGCGAATTCCGCCGTCCAGTAGATTCAGAAAAAACGGATTCGACCAGTTTTCCGGGCGATCGCCGATTGCTGTATAGAAGACGCGTCCTTTGCCGTGCATCCGCGCCCAAGTGGCGGGATAGGGAGCGCGCTGATAGGGCTCGCCTTTCATGCCCTGAGTGTCGAGCGCGAGAATCACGTGCAGGTCCGGGGCAAAGTCCTTCAGCGAATACCACTCTTCGGTGAAACTCACGGGCGAGGTTACGCCTTCGAGGCCGGGGAATTTCGCGTCCTTCACGATAAGGTTGGCGGCCTGCAGCCGGGGAGTGCTGCCATGAATGATGAACTCGCCGCCCAGCATCCGCAGATACGGATCCGAGTTCTCTCCATGCGCGATGTAACGATTGGATAGATCTTTCGGATCGGGCTCGGTATGAAAGGTGTCGGCGGCGGCATGGACTCCTATAAAGCCAAGCCCGGCACGCACCGCGTCCAGCAGCGCCTGCTTGCCCGCCGGCGACATGGGCGGATTCCCGTCCGTGCCGGCCTGGGTCAGATCTCCGGTAGTGAAGAAGAGCACTGCGGCATTTTTTCGCAAGTCTGGCGAGTCAAAGACATGGCCATCCTTGGTGGCGGTCACGTCAAAGCCATGCTGCTCTCCGAGAGTCTTGACTGCCTGCTCCAGGATGCTGGGGTGGCCGGCTGAAGTCTTCACCACTTCGTGTTCAAAGCCCGAAGACTTGGTGAAGATGAGCACGGATTTTTTCTTGGAGGCAAGCAAGCTTTTTGGCAAGGCGAGTCCCGCTCCGGCGATGGCGCTGGCCTCGAGAAACTGACGGCGGCTGAAAGATTGGTTCATGCTATTGCCTTTGCTCGACGCGTCGGAGTCGATTAGCTTCCGGGAAGCATATTAGACCGCGATCGGATTCTACTCAACCGGCGCAGGATGCAGGGGCTGGAAAGTGATATGAAGTAGGAACGCTGCAGAGACCTCTGGTACTCGCCTAGACTGATACACTCCAACGTCATCACTCAATACACGTGGGGAGGAAGCTGTATACTCACGTCCCGAGAGTTCCATACCTCCCGATAAGAAAGCGGCAATCGCACAAAGGACAACCATGAAACGCACCTTACTCGCCCTATTCCTACTCTTGCTATCGGCCATGACGGGTTGGGCGCAGGCTCAACCGCAGGTGCCTGCGACCGTGTCCAGTCCTGAGGTCCACTCGGACGGCAGCGTTACCTTCCGGTTTCGAGATCCCAATGCGCATGAGGTCATGTTGACACTGGAGGGCGCGAAGCCTGCGCCCATGCAGAAAGACGATCAGGGGGTTTGGAGCTTGACCACCGGGCCGCTGGAGCCGGATTTCTATGGTTACTCTTTCGTGGCCGAGGGCGTCGGTCTGATTGATCCTTCCAATCCTTTGATGAAACCGAACCTGCTGCACACGCAGAGCCAGGTACACGTGCCGGGGCCTTCTTCGCTGCCGTGGGAGATCGGCGACGTATCCCATGGCCTGGTTCACCACCATTTCTACAAGTCTGGTGTGGTGGGCGATCAGCGGGACTTTTATGTTTACACTCCGCCCGGATACGATCCGCGGGCGAAGCAAAGCTATCCGGTGCTGTATTTGTTGCACGGATTCAGCGATGACGCCAGTGGATGGACATCGGTGGGGCGGGCGAATGTCATCCTCGACAATCTGATTGCGCAAGGCAAGGCCAAGCCGATGGTCATTGTGATGCCGCTGGGCTATGGCGCGCCGGAGATCGTGATGCAGGGGCTCGGGGCATTTGCCACTGAGCTCCGCAAGCGGAACTACGACCGGTTCATCCAGGCCCTGCTCACCGAAGTCATACCGCAGGTGGAAGCGAGCTACCGGGTGTTGAAGGACCGGAACTCGCGGGCGATTGCGGGACTGTCGATGGGAGGCGCTGAGACTCTGCTGACTGGGTTGAATAATCTGGACAAGTTTGCCTGGATTGGCGCCTTCAGTTCAGGAGGGCTGGCAGAGGATTTCGACGCGGACTTTCCCGGGCTGGACGCGAAAGCCAATCAGCAATTGCGCGTGCTGTGGGTTTCTTGCGGGACGGATGACGGTCTGATCGCTCTCAACCGGAAGCTGCGGGCCTGGCTGGATTCCAAGGGTGTCCACCAAACGGGCATTGAAACGGCGGGCGGGCATACCTGGATGGTTTGGCGGCGGAATTTAGCGGACTTTAGCGGGTTGTTGTTTAAGTAATCTGTCGTTGGTCGTTGGTCGAGCGGCGTCGAGGGCAGTCTCCGCGGGAGGGGACCGTGCAGCCGCCAAAGCCTGTGTTTACAGGGTCTAGTCGGCATGACTGAAGTCGTGCCCCCTCCCGCAATTTCGCGCGCAGCGGCGGGGTGCGCCGTACAGCCACTTCCGTAATCTCCTACTCTTTGCGAGCCCGTTCCATACTGCGCCAAGCAGATGAGTCCGTATCTCAAATGCACCCTCTGAATGGCGCCCTCCCCCGTCAATACCCGTCGTTGGCCGCGAAAGCCGGTCGATCTGCAAGTCCTGGTGGTTCTGCGCGATGGGGAATCCAAAGTTTTCGTGCCCGGACGGCTCACTGAAATCAGCAAAGGCGGCCTGGCTCTGTGTGCCGGAATCAACCTGCAGCCCGGTGATCCGCTTGAGGTCGAGTTGCCGGCGCCGTACTCCCGGGTGAAAGGAACCATTCGCAGCCGGGACGGTTACTGCTTTGGGGTGGAATTTCTGACTTCACTCTCGACTGCGGCTCGGCCAGCCAGCCGCAATCTGGCGCTTTTCCAGCAAAGGCATGAGGCTTATCTGCGCGAAGGTGAAGAGGAGATCAACCGCTTGCAGAAAGAAATTGCGGCGATGCGGCGGGCTGCGCTACTGGCGGAGGAGATGAAGAAGCCGTAGAATTTTTGAGGACGCGGGGATCTGAGTTCGCGATGTTGTCGCAGCAGTGTCAGGCAAGGAAACTGGGCCTCACGACACTCGTGCACTACAGGTTGGGCCCAGCTGGCGAACGCGTGCCATGCGGGAGTCTTGCCGAGGGGCACCCTTATTTGTTGCACGACGATGAGGAAAGCGCCCGCCCAGAGCGTGGCGCGATGAACTTTGCGGATTGACCACAGATCGTAGACCACCAGCATGAGCAGAAAGACTAGGACAAGGGCGGCTGCGATGGGATTTTGGTAAACCGGGGCGAAGGGCCAGCGCGCGATGGCGGCGATCAGCAAGGCAATCGTCCCCGTCAGGATGAGTCGCTTGTGGGCTGGAGGATCTGAGCGATTGCGGAATGCGAAGAAGACAAGCGTCGCAAGATCAACATGTCCGTGATCGGCACGACATAAGAAGTCGAGGCGTCCAGACCCGGAGGCGCAAAGCCTCGGGCCAGCGAATCGGTGCCCGCCAGGACGCCGAGGATGACCATAGCGCAGGCAACCCGAAGATGCCCAGGCGGCGATGCAGATCGACATGGCCGGCTGAGACCAGAGAGGTTTGCGCGACCAGCAAGAGGATCCAACTGGAAAAGGCCGGGATTGCGGGGTTGGCGCATTCGCGCGTGATCGGCGGCGATGAAAATGTTGCTGGACCGGCGCAGAACCGAAGATTCTGACATGCTTTCGAGAGCGGCCGAACCGGTAGTCCGCTCCGTCGAAAGGCACGAAGCACCTTACAAGTCTGGGTGCTCGGAGATACAGCCACACAGCTCTTGAATCAGGCAGTTCGTATGGACTCGCGCTGTCCCCATGCGCAGGTGCAAACCATTTTCTCCTGCTCGTTCTCCCATGGGAACATGTGGTAATACATGGCGATGACCATGGGGATGAATACGATCGAGTTGTAGAATAAGTGGAGCTCCACACGCGGGAATACCAACTGCAAAACGCTGCAAGGCACAGGCTTGCCCCAGAAATTGTGGTGGGTCGTGGCCTGCCAGATGAGCAGGAAGTGCTCGATGTGATGCCAGAACTGAATCACTAGGGCTACGGTCCACCAGGTCCGCGCCCTTCCGATAAATCCTTTGCGCAGCACCCACAGGCCGATAAGCATGACCAGGGCGTAGCCATAATGCAGAACTTCGGACTTTATCAGCTCGGGATAAAACAAGCCCAGCATGCCGTTGGCTTTCGGTCGCGGCCAACCCATCACGTAAATCTGGTAGGCCTGAAAAAGATGTTCACCCCAATGTGCGAGCACGATAAACATGAAGACCTGCAAGGCACGCTCGTGCCAGCGAGTATTGAGCTTCTCGTAAAAGCTAGCATTCTGCCCCGGGGCAACATGAATGTTGGGAACCGCAGGATTCGAAATTGCCATGAACGTCCTCCTAAACTCCGGAAGTCACCCTAAAAAAAGGGGACCACGATCACCCCCTGGTGACTCCCCGGTCAATACTGAAACTATGTTAACGCCTTGCCATGGGTTCGTAAAACCTCAGTTTCAGAATCCGAACTTGTTTTCCATCAAGCGCTGCGCAACGCAGATTTTCACCGCGGGCTGTTGCGCGCCCATGCACGCTGGAATTTCAATCGAGGCTGGTTGAGTAAGCTCGGAATAGTCCATTTTCATGGTTCCGCCTGCCTGGAAATATTCCCCATCTCCAGGCGAAGTGGCAAACCTGTGTCCTTGGCGACCAGAAGATGGAAGGTGCCCTGGGTCTTCTCGTTATCGTACGCAGTTCGTGGCCCTGATCCTCGGGGCGTTCTCGGAATGCTGTCCGAAAGAGTCTGGGGGGACTCTTTCTTACGCTTCTTCGGGCTTCAAA
>CATPBJ010000167.1 GCA_955652395.1 uncultured Terriglobales bacterium
GAAAGCGGGTCCGAGAGTTTCGCCGGGGAAGAGTTTCACGATGTCGGCGCCGCACTCCATGGCATCCACAATCTCGCGCAGGGTGCCGGCGCCCGGCATGTACGGCACCTGATAACGGTTGCACAAGCGCGCGGTTTCAACGCTCACCGACGGACTGACGATGTACTGGGCTCCGGCCAGAATGGCGATGCGGGCAGTCTCGGGGTCGAGAACCGTTCCGGCACCGATTAGAATTTCACCGGAGGCGTATTTCCGGGAGAGGGCTTCGATGACGGCGGCCGCGCCGGGGACTGTGAACGTGATCTCAATCGCAGCTGCGCCGCCGAGAGCGCAGGCTTCCGCGATGCTCACGGCCTGGTCTGAACTGTGGGTTCGCACGATGGCGACCAGCCCCGATTCGAGAACCTTTCCCAGCACCTTCAGCTTGAGCATAGTCATGGTTATTTTTCGGGCGACCTAATTACTGTGTCCTTTCTGGTTGGGTCGTGGAACGCTGCAATCTCTGAAACTCCTGGGTTTCGCGCTCCGCGTCCGCCGTTTTTCCCTGTTTGCGATAGAGGCCGGCCAGAGCGAAATGGGTTTGGGCCGCGAGACTTGTGCCCTTCTCGATGGAGAGCAGTTTTGTCCAGGCTCTTTCGGCGGCTACGGAATCGCCGGCAAGGGCAGCGGCTTTGCCCAGCGAGTAGAGGGTCTCGGGCATATCAGGCTGCAGGCGATCGGCACGTTGTAATTCGATTCCGGCTTCGCGGGCCTTGCCCTGTTGCAGGAGTGCCGCGCCCAGTCGATACGCGCCTTCCGCATTTCCCGGTTGCAGTTTGGTCTGGGCGCGAAATTGTTCTTCGGCTTTCGGCCACTGCGCGGAGCCGGCGTAGACCAGTCCGAGTTCCAGATGCAGCTCCGGGGTGTCGGGCCGAAGTCGCAAGGCTTCGAGAAACTCTTTCTCGGCCTGAGGCATTTGCCGCAGCACAAAATAGTTTTCCGCGAGAGCCTGATGGGCACGCGCCGAATCAGGATAAGCCGCCTGCAGCGTATCAATCGACTGCTTGGAGAGCAGGCCGCTGGCGCGACCGAGATAGTAAAGCAAGTCCGGATCGTTGGGATGCCGGGCCAATGCGGCCTGGAGGTTTTCTACTGCTTGCTGCAATTGTCCGGTCCCGATCTGCGCGATTCCCAATGCTGTTTGCTCCTGAACCTTTTCCAGGTGAGGAATCGCCTCGGCGTTATAGCCTTGCGCCAGCAACGCGTATCCCAGCAACTGGTGCGCGGCCGCCAGGTCGGGAGACAATTCAAGAGCATGCTTCAGGGGAGAGATCGCGGCGCCGTAATCCTGACGCTCCATGTAGACCTGACCAAGATTCACGAACCCTTCTGCCAGCGTGGGCGCGAGCTCGGTTGCTTTCTTGAATTCCGCGATGGCGACGTCGAAGCGCCGCTGTTTCTCGGCGTTCGCGCCGGCCTGCAGATGTTGCAGCGCCTCCGGTGACGCAGCCTGCCACGCCAGCCAAAACAGCAACAGGATTCGGATCACGGTTTCTCCGGTTCACGGACTTCCAGGAACTGGTCGGCGTGAACGTCATTCACTGTCTGGCGAGTTCCGGAAGGCCAGGCAATTTCTATTTTCGCTGTTTCCACCGCTCCCAGGCCGAAATACAGGCGCTTGTCGCTCGATGAAAGATAGCTTCCGGATGAGGTGGCGAATCGAGTTTGTCCGTTCACCCGGACGCGGGCGCCGAAACCGTCCCGATTGCTACGCGTGCCGCGGAGCGATATGACCAGCCAATGCTGCTTGCCACCATGGTTGAAAAAGATTTGTGGAGGACCGCCCAGAACGGTCATGACCACGTCCTGCCATCCGTCATTGTTCAGGTCGCCGAAAGCGGCTCCGCGGCCGGCTGCAGGAGAAGTGCTGCCGGTATCGACGCGCTCGAACCGGCCATGGTGATTCATGGCCAATAGAGGCAGCTCCCAATAGTGAAGCGAAGGATCGATCTGCTCAACGTTGTCCAAAACGTGGCCCTGCGCGACAAAAAGGTCCTTCCAGCCATCGTTGTCAAAATCTTCCAGACCAACACCCCAGCCCGAACTTCCACTGGAGAGTATGCCGAGACCGGTCTCGAGACTGCTGTAACTGAACGTACCGTTGCCCTCGTTATGGTAGACGCCATAGATTTCCCGGGGGAGTTCAGTCACGATCACGTCGGGCCGGCCATCGTTGTCGTAGTCCTGGAAAACTACACCCATGCCCGACAATCGCCGTCCATCCTCGGAGAGCGCTGCGCCGGCTTCGAGGGCGCGTTCGGTAAACGTGCCGTCGCGGTTGTTGTGGTAGAGGTACTGCTGCATACCGTCGTTGGCGACGAATATATCAGTGAAGCCATCATCGTCGTAGTCCGCGAAAGCCACACCTAGCGCCCGGCCCTTCTTGGCGGCAATTCCTGACTTCTGGCTGACATCGGTGAAAGTGCCATCTCCATTGTTGTGATAAAGAATGCTGGTCGTGGCGGGAAACTCTTCGGGAGGACAGTAGGTGTGCCACTCTCCGCCGCAGGTCTTGCTGTGCTTCGTGTCCCACTCCATGTAACGGGTCACGAGAAGGTCGAGCTTGCCATCGTTGTCGTAATCGAAAAAGCCTGCTGAAACCGACCAGCCACCCGCGGCGACACCCGCCTTTGCAGTCACGTCTGTGAAGGTGCCGTCGCCATTGTTGTGGTAGAGAACATTCTTTCCGTAGCTGGTCACGTAGAGATCGGGGAAGCCGTCATTGTCATAGTCGCCGACGGCTACTCCCATACCATAGTTGCCGTCTTCGGCATTGGACAAGCCGGCCTTTTCGGTGACGTCGGTGAAACTGCCGTCTCTGTCTTGCCGGTACAGCCGGTTCCAGTAAAGCGGGTTCTTGCGATCGAAATTCTCCGGCAGACGCATTGGACTGGTAACGCGTCCGCCGTTAACCAGAAAAATATCGAGCAAACCGTCGTTGTTGTAGTCGAGCAGCGCAACGCCCCCGGGCATTGTCTCGATCAGATACTTCTGCGCCGTGGGTGAATTTCGCAGGACAAAATCCAAGCCGCGCGGCGACTTGGTCTCGAACGGCGATACGGGCGCAGTCGCAAAAAGCCCCAATGCGATGCAAGACAGAAAAATCGGAATGCAGGCGGCGCGCGGAATGGCGGTGAGCAACTTCGGATCCTCGCCGTTTAGCATATCGCGCCGGAGACACCGGGGCACGTATACTCGCTTGTTCTATGCTTGCCGGCGCAGGTCTCCCGGGAGGTGGGAGCCGGGGCGGGCGGTTGATTTACGCACGATAAGTTCCGGTTCAATCAAGAGTTCCGGCAGGTACCGCTCGGGATCGTCAAGTCGGTTCAGCAAAGTGCGGGCCGCGATTTCGCCCATCTTCTGAAGCGGCTGACGAATCGTCGTCAGGGTCGGGTTACTGTAGGCCGCGGACTGAATATCGTCAAAGCCAATCACAGAAATATCTTCCGGAACACGCAGGCCGGCCTCATGGATCGCACGAATGGCGCCGATAGCGGAGCTGTCGTTGAAAGCCAGCAAGGCACTGAAACCGCGGTTTCCCGCAAGCAATTTCCGGGTGAATGGGTAACCCAGTTCTGGCGTCCCCGCCTCTCCTTCAATTTGAACTGTAAGGTGCGGTCGCACTTGAACGCCGAGTTCTTGCGACACGTCGCAAACGGCATTCCAACGATCCACCGAATCGGAACTGTCGGAGGGTCCTTTCATGAACGCAATCTCACTATGACCGAGCTCTAGCAGGTGCTGGACCGCGAGTTGCGCCGCTCGGCGATGGTCCAGAACGATATTGGTGACCCCTTCGAGGCGACGGTGCCCGGCTACCGCCACGACGGGCAGCAGCATTGGTTGCACGATGGGGGCATCTACTGTGATGAAGCCTTCGACGCCTCTTTCCAAAAGCAGATGCGAGTAGTTCTCCAATCGTTTTTCGTCGTGGGGATGAGCCACCATCAGGAAGAAGAATCCGTGTTGCCGAAGGTATTGTTCGATGCCGCTGATCACGGTCGCACCGTAAGGATCCCCAATCTGCGCGATGACCCCAACTGTGAAAGTCCGCTTTACGCGCAGGGAGCGGGCAAAAAAGTTGGGCCTGTAATTCAGCTTGCGTGCTGCATCCAGGACGCGGTTCTTCGTACGCTGAGGGACCGCAGAAGATGCAGGAGAATTATTTAGGACCGCCGACACCGTCCCCGGAGTGAGGCCCACGTGCTCGGCCACGGCCTTTAATGTGACTCGATGGTGCTTTCTCGGAGCAACGCCGCTCTCAGCGGCTTTAGGTCGGCTATCCATAGTCCGTGGCGTACGAGAAAACCTCTGTCGGGCCGCACAGGCCAACGCATAAATGTTACCGAGGTTTGGGGTTGCCGATAACCTTACCTCACAAAACCTACAAAATCGATATTTTTATTCTTGACAACGTTTCATGGGGTATGAAAAAACCCGAACAGCAACTCAAGTTGCGCCGGAATCCAACCCAAGACGGTTGGGTTACCACAGGTTTGAATTCTGTGCACTTCGCGTGGGGGTGGGTAATGAATTCTCGTCGAACGTTCCTGCTGGTTCTTTCCTTGCTTGTTGTTTTCTCAACCTGCATCTTCGTTCAAGCTCAATCGACATACGGCTCGATCTCAGGGTTGGTTACGGACCCCTCCGGAGCCGCCATCGGCGATGCCCGGGTCACGTTGACCAATCTGGGCACAGCGGAAAAGCGCGTCCAACCCACGGGATCTGACGGACTCTATTCGTTTGTGAACCTGATTCCGGGAAATTATCGCATTGAAGTTGAGAAGCCGGGATTCAAGCGGATCACGCAAGAGCCGGTCGTGGTGCAGGTGCAGCAGAGTTCGAAGATCGACGTGGCGTTGCCGATTGGCCAGGCCACGGAGACAGTCGAAGTGACTTCTGAAACGCCACTTCTGCAGTCGGAAACCTCGTCTCTGGGTCAGGTCGTGGAGCAGCGCAAGGCCAACGAACTGCCCTTGAACGGACGCAATATCTACAGTCTCGCTGCTGTCGCTCCATCGGTGATTCCACAGGGAAATACGACCGGCTCGCCGGTGGGCAAGAATCCATTTGATTTTGCCAACTATCAGATTGGTGGTTCTTTCGCGAACCAAAGCGCGGAATACCTCGATGGACAGCCACTCAACATCGGCTACATCAATCTGCCGCTCCTGACTCCGACACAAGACTCGATCTCAGAATTCAAGGTGCAATACAACAACCTGGGTCCGGAATGGGGCAAGTTCTCCGGCGGTGTGATCAATTTGAGCACGAAGTCGGGAACCAACCAGTGGCACGGATCGGCGTATGAATACCTGCGCAACAAGGTTTTCAACTCCAACGAATATTTTCTGAAGGGATCTCAGATCAAGGCAGGCAAAAAGAACGAGCCGCCGCCGTTTACTCAGAACCAGTACGGAGCAACTTTCGGCGGACCCGCGATCAAGGACAAGACATTCTTCTTCTTCAGTTGGGAGGCTTATCGGCTGCGCTCCGGCACGGTGTTTACGACCACAGTGCCGACGGCTGCGGAACGAACGGGTGACTTTTCCGCGGCCGGCGTGCCGACCATCTACGATCCGCTCACGGTCGATCCCAACCCCCTCACCACCAATAACGTTCGCACGCCCTTTGCGGGCAACATCATTCCGGCGGGTCGCATTAATCCCACGTCCCAGTTTTTGCTCGCATTTATTCCCCTGCCCACCAACCCCACTGCTTTGACGAACAATTTCATCAAGGCGGCCAGTACCGGCGGGAACGTAGATGAGTACGTGGCTCGAGTAGACCAGAACATCAACGCCAGCAATCGGGTATTCGGGCGCTTTTCCTACTGGAAGCTGTTGAGCCTGGCGCAGGACCCATTTGGCACAGGCTTGTGCAAGGATCGCTGCGCGGAGAATACTCGTAGCAAGAGCCTTGCCGTCGGTGTCACCCACACATTTAGTCCAACGACCATCGCCGATTTCAACATCAGCATCAGCCGTTTCCACTACCTGCGCCTTCCCATTAATTCGAATTTCGACGTAACCAAAGAGGGTTGGCCTGCTTCCTATAACGGCACGGTGCCGAACGTCGAACGTACACCCCTCACCCCTTGCTTCGGTGTCAGCGACACGAACATCACATGCAGCCAGGGACAAAGTTCCATCAATGACTTCAACACCCAGTGGAATTTGTCTCCGCAGATCACGATGATTCGCGGGCGACATTCCTTCGTTTGGGGTGGTCAGCTCGAAGAAGGCTATGACAACTACCTGCAAACCAACACCGGGGGAGGTCTCATCTCCTTTAACGGGTCGTGGACACAGAGCCTGGCGCAGAACGCCAAAAACGCCACTGGTGGACTCGACTTTGCTGATTTCCTGTTGGGCTATGGACTGGGAGCGGGAGCCGCGTTCGGCAATCAGACTAACGGCTCGCTGGTCATTTCGGGCCCGGTTTCAGGCAAGCAAACTTACCGCGCAGTGTATTTTGGCGACAACTATCACCCCACCACCAAGCTGACCATTAATGTCGGACTGCGCTACGAACTCCAGGGTCCATGGTCGGAACGCTTCGATCGCATGACCTATTTTAATCCTGGCGTGGCCAATTCATCGGTTACCGGCTGCAGCGGCACGGCGGGCAGTGCTTGTCCCGGAGACCTGTTCCTGGTCAAGACGGGAGTAAACGATACCAGGAACAACCTGCCGCTTTCCAAGAAGGAATTCTCACCCAGGCTCGGGTTCGCTTATAGCTTCGATCAGAAGACAGTGATCCGGGGTGGCTACGGAATATTCTTCATTCCGAACTATGTCTCGTTCGGGACGAACCCTTACATTGATCCGGTGAGTAGCGCAACTTCACCTTTCTTCGCCAGCAACGACAAGGGGCTGACTCCCGCGGCCACCTTGAATCAAAACACTTGCACTTTGAACGCGGCGGGTGCAGCCAACTTTACCTGTCTTGGTCAGGGGCCGTTCAATACCGGACCAACGGGCGCGAACACCTTGGTGCCAGTGGCTGGCCGGAATCCTCAACCCAATGTGTCCTTGTACGGCCTCGCTCAGCAACCTCTTAGCGCGACCGCCTACACGAAACAAAAGTACGGATACGTTGAGCAGTGGAATTTTGGTATCCAGCGAGAGTTGCCGGGAGGGTTCTTTGCCGACGTGGCCTATGCGGGCTCACATGGCGTGCATTTGGAGCAATTCAATACCAACGTGAACCAGATTCCGGATAGATTCATCAACCAGGCGCAGCAGCAATTTACGGGGGGGCAGACTGTTGCAATTGCTCAACCGGTGGCGGGTTACCCATTCAGCGTCAATCTCCCGGGTAACTTGCAGCCGGGAAAGCTCACTCAGGGTCAGCTCCTCAGGCCTTTCCCTCAGTATTCGGGCTTGCAGTACAACGGTTTTGGTTGCTGCGGAAGTAGCTACAACTCCTTGCAGGCCACGGTAACCAAGAGGTTCCAGGGGGGCGGCACATTGTTGGTGGCCTACACCAACGCGAAACTGCTCTCCAACACCGATACCCTAACCTCCTGGTTAGAGGGCGGAACGTCGGGCGGGGTAGGCAATATTCAGGATTGGAACAATCTGGCGGGCGAGCGTTCGATCTCGTCTCAAGACGTTTCACAACGCATGGTCGTCAGCTATGTACTTGACTTGCCTTTTGGTCGAGGAAAGAAGTACCTGAGCGGAGTGAACGGGGTTGCCGGTAAGGTGGTTTCAGGGTGGGGGATTGATGGCATAACCACCTTCCAGCGCGGTTTCCCGGTGAAGATCAGCTATGGTAAAGGGAACTCACTTTCGGGTGCTGGCCTCGGCATCGGAAGTCTCCGGCCTGACGTTGTACCGGGTTGCAAGAAGTCGGTGTCAGGAAGTCCCACGTCCAAGCTGGGTGGTTGGTTCAACACGAACTGTTTCACCGATCCTCTGGCCTGGAGCTTCGGTGATGAGTCTCGCGTGGATGCGACTCTGCGTCAGCAGGGCATCAACAACTTCGACTGGGCGGTATTCAAGAAGACTTCGATCGCAGAAAGGGCGAATATCGAATTCCGCACGGAGTTCTTCAACCTATTTAACCATCCTCAGTTCGGACCGCCAAATGGTACCTGCTGTACGGCCAACAATCCCAACTTCGGGGTTGTGACCAGTACGATCGGCAACGCCCAGGCGCGTCTGATCCAGTTCGCACTGAAGCTCGATTTCTAACCTGGACGTCATCCCGGACCGGGCACTCTTGCCCGGTCCTTTTTTTTGCCTCGCCCCGCTCCCGTCTTTGAAAGTCGGCGACACTGAATTGATCCGCGTAAAAACTGCACAAGAAAGTCATAAAAAAACATAAAGAGCTGGGCGAAGAACCGGCCAATACGGAAAGAATCGGGTGAGGTGGGACGCCGGACCGTGACTCCGTCACCCCGCAAAAGCGGTGAGGCGGTCGAAGCAACTGCCACCCCTGATTACCAGGACCGGTGACTATAGTCATCTTGTTCGGGAAGCCATCCTGCTTCAATCTTGTAAAGGCATCACTAAAGTTTGCGGGGCTATTTCTACCTATGAGTGACCCCAAGTATTCCGGCGCGGGTGCGGATTGGACACAGCTTCTGACCGATCCGGCCCTCGTGAGCCATCTCGGAGAGTTGCTACAGGTTTATCGCGATACTCCCGCGGAGAAGCGTGACCAGGCTCTGCTCGAGGCGATGCGCAACATTAAGGGCAGTACAGGAAACGTGGCCGTCGCCTCGAAGGCCGCGGCCGCAGCCCAAGCGCAGCCTGCCGCCTTCGCTCAGGCAGCGCCCCCACCTCCGGTTGCAACCAGCCCGGCAGCCACTCCGCCGTTCGAACCGGACATCTTTACCCCTACTTGGGGTCAAGACCGCCGTCGTCACGCTCGCTTGAGGTGTTTCGTTGCGGTCGAATTGCGGCCGGGTAACTCCGGGGTTCCGATCTGGGGGAATTTGTCGAATACCAGCATCGGTGGATGCTTCGTCGAAACCGCCACACCCGTACCTTCCGGAGTAAGCGTGGAAATCGGTCTTTGGCTAGCGAACGGAAAGATCTGGATCAAAGGCATCATCCTCACTGGGATTGTTATTAAGAGCAGTCCCTCCTTCGGCGTGCGCATTAAATTTTCCGAACTCGAGCCCACCGAGCGTGAAAACCTGCGGCACTTTCTCAAGTTTGTCGAGAGCACGACCAAGGGCTACAACAGCGAACATGGGTATCTCGCACAATTGAAGCGCTAGCTTGCGTAATGCCCTCTAACTACCTGTGAAGGCTGCACATTTACAAATCCTGTTCGCCCTTAGCCAACAGTCCTTCTTGCCTTCCCAAACGATTCCACACGTGCGCCCGCCACGGTATTGGACGGTCCCACAAGCAAGGGTCGAGAGAAATTGGTAGACTGCAACTAACAGAACGGGTTTCCCATTCTGAAAGACGTTATGCAGGAATCGTGCACGTCTACTCGCGTCAGTTGACGACGTAACCTCCGAGGCAGAGAGTCATTCATGGTAGCGACCGAGCAAACTTTGGCGACCGGCAAGCAACTGGATGCGCTGTGCATCAACACCATCCGCACCCTGGCGATGGATGGAGTACAGCAGGCGAACTCCGGACATCCGGGCGCGCCCATGGCATTGGCGCCCGTAATCTACGGCTTGTGGCAACAAGTCCTGGGTTACGATCCCGCCGATCCGGTATGGCCCAATCGCGACCGCTTCGTCCTTTCGAACGGCCACGCCTCCATGCTGCTGTACGCCATGCTGTACCTGGCTCAGGTACGCGGGGTAAATCCCGAAGGCGAGCGTCTCGGCGAATTCGCGGTGACGCTGGATGACATCAAGAAGTTTCGCCAGCTCGACAGCAGAACTCCCGGACATCCCGAATATCGCTGGACGGCGGGCGTCGAGACCACTACCGGCCCCCTCGGCCAGGGTGTGGCAAACAGCGTGGGTATGGCGATTGCCGGCAAGTGGCTGGGGGCACATTTCAACCAGCCCGGTTTTCAGATTTTTGACTATAACGTGTATGCGTTTTGCGGCGATGGCGACATGATGGAAGGTGTTGGCTGCGAGGCCGCGTCGCTGGCCGGCCATCTGAAACTCTCGAATCTCTGCTGGATTTACGATGAGAACCACGTCACGCTGGATGGCTTGGCGAACGTGTCGTTCACCGAGGATGTGGGGGAGCGATTCAAAGCCTACGGCTGGAACGTGGAACATGTCACCGACGCCAACGACCTCGAGGCAGTCGCCCAGGCTTACAACGGCTTCCTGAAAACCAACGATCGTCCAACTCTGATCCGGGTGAACAGCCACATCGGGTACGGATCACCGCACAAGCAGGACACCAGCGCCGCCCACGGCGAGCCTCTCGGAGAAGAAGAAGTCCGGCTGGTGAAAAAATTCTACGGCTGGCCCGAGGATGCCAAATTTCTGGTCCCCGATGGCGTGCTGGACAATTTTAAAAACGGAATCGGCAAGCGCGGCGGCGAACTGCGGCAAAAGTGGGAAGCGCTTTTCGCCGACTATGGAAAGAAATTTCCCGACTTGGCCAACCAAATCAAGCGCATGCAGCGCCGCGAGCTGCCCGACGGATGGGACAAGAACCTGCCAACATTTCCGGCGGACGCAAAAGGCATCGCCACTCGCGAGAGTTCAGGAAGGGTGTTGAATGCAGTTGCCGAGAATGTTCCATGGCTGGTCGGCGGCTCAGCCGACCTGGCGGGCTCCGATCGCACCAGACTGAAGTTTGATGGCGCCGGAGACTTCCAAGCCGGCAGCTACGGCGGGCGCAACCTGCATTTTGGAGTGCGCGAGCACGGCATGGCCGCGGCCTTGAATGGCATGGCAGTGTCAAAGATCCGGCCCTTCGGCGGTACATTCTTCAATTTCAGCGACTACATGCGGCCCGCCATCCGGCTGGCCGCATTGATGGAAATCCCCACGATCTTTATCTTTACCCACGATTCGATTGGCCTGGGAGAAGACGGCCCCACGCACCAGCCCATCGAACAACTGGCGTCGCTGCGTGCCATGCCCGGGTTGATGCTGCTGCGGCCGGCCGACGGCAACGAAGTTGTCGAAGCCTGGAAAGTGATCATGCAATTGCAACATGAACCTGCGGCTTTAGTGCTAAGCCGGCAGGCGGTCCCCACCTTCGACCGCTCGAGGTACGGCGCTGCGTCAGGCGTTGCCCAGGGAGCGTACATCCTGGCTGACGCGCCCGATGGCAAGGCGGAAGTGATTTTGATGGGGACGGGCACGGAAGTTTCGCTGTGCGTCAGCGCCTACGAGCAACTTAAAGCCGAAGGCGTGAAAGCTCGTGTGGTGAGCATGCCCTCGTGGAATCTCTTTGAACATCAAAGCGACGAGTACAAGGCGAAGGTTCTGCCGCCGGACGTTAAAGCGCGAGTCGCGGTAGAGCAGGCCGCCACGTTTGGCTGGTCGCAATATGTAGGCCCAACCGGAATCGTAATAGGGATGCGCAGATTCGGTGCGTCAGCGCCGATCAAGGATTTACAGAAGAAGTTCGGGTTCACCACCGAGAACGTTGTCGCGGCGGCCCGGAAGGCCATGGGGAAGTAAAATCACGGTCGTCAGTCATCGGTCGTCAGTCTTCCGAAAAGCAACCGCTTCCGGGTGCTTCTGAAGCCTAACGACTGACGACCGACGACTAAGAAAAAGAGGTCCTTATGCAGCCAACAGGAGTTCTCGACACCGCCAAAGCTACCAACCCCCTAAAAGATCTTTTGAAATTCGGCCAATCGGTTTGGCTGGACTACATTCGCCGCGACCTGCTCACCAGCGGCGAACTGAAGCGCTTGATCGCCGAAGACGGACTCCGGGGCATGACCTCGAACCCGACGATTTTCGAGAAGGCGATCACGGGCGGAACGTTGTACGACGATCTGCTGAACTCTTTGCGGTCGCGGACCGATCTCAACGCCAAGGCGCGCTACGAGATTCTCGCCATCCGCGACATCCAGGACGCTGCCGACGTGTTTCGGCCGGTGTATGAAAGCTCGAAGCGCCGCGATGGCTATGTGAGCCTCGAAGTATCTCCTCATCTCGCCCGCGATGCCAAGGGCACCATCGAGGAAGCGCGCACTCTGTGGAAGGCGGTCGGACGCGAGAATGTGATGATCAAGATTCCTGGCACATCCGAGGGCATTCCGGCCTTCCAGCAGGCGATCAGCGAAGGCATCAATGTCAATGTGACATTGCTATTCTCGCAAGACGTTTACGTTAAGGTGGCGGAAGCCTACATTGCCGGCCTGGAGCAATATGCGGCCCGCGGTGGCGACGTGAGCCGGATGGCCAGCGTGGCCAGCTTCTTCATCAGTCGCATTGACTCTGCCGTCGATGCCATCATTGCCGCCCGCCTCAAGGCTTCAAAGGATTCAGCCGAACAGGAGCAACTGAAGAGCGTCCAGGGCAAAGTGGCAATCGCGAACGGCAAGCAGACCTACGAGAAGTACCAGGCAATCTTCAGCACCCCACGCTGGAAAGCTCTCGCCGCCAAGGGTGGACAGACACAGCGTGTCCTCTGGGCCAGCACCAGCACCAAGAACCCGGCCTACCGCGATGTGCTTTACGTGGAAGAAATGATCGGGCCGGACACGGTTGACACCATTCCACCCGCCACCTTCGACGCCTTCCGCGATCACGGGAAGCCGCGCCTGAGCCTTACCGAAGATCTTGCATCGGCCCACAAGACGATGGGCACCGTGGCTAAGCTTGGTATTTCCATGAAGGAAGTAACGGACAAGCTCACCGACGACGGAGTCCGCCTCTTCTCCGAGGCCTTCGACAAACTACTCGAAGCAGTAGAAAAGAGCTTGAAAGCCAAATGAGTTTCAAAGTAGGCCGGCGGACTTACAAACTACCCGAGGCCCTGGCGGCCTCAGTCTGGGGAAAGATCTGGCGTCCGATCTGGACCGCTTGTCGGCCCCGTTTCATCAAGCTCTAACCTGATTTTCGTCTCTCGGCATACTACACTGGTTTAACCTGTAACCGCCGAAAGCAGTAGCGGTGGCTATAGAAACGATTTAATATTGGCTAAGGAGCGGATTTCATGCGTCTGGGAATGGTCGGTCTGGGTAAAATGGGCGCCAACATGACGCGCCGCCTGATGCGCGGTGGGCACGAACTCGTGGTCACCGATCTGAGCGCTGACAATGTAAAAAAGATGGCCGGCGAGGGCGCGATCTCCTCCGCTTCTCTCGATGACTTCGTCGGCAACCTGGGCAAGCCCCGGATCGCCTGGCTCATGGTGCCGGCCGGAGGGCCCACCGAACAGACGGTCGATGCCCTGGCCCAACGGATGCAGGCGGGCGACATTCTCATTGACGGTGGCAACTCGTATTTCAAAGATGATGTTCGCCGTTCCGCCAAGCTTCGGCAAAAAGGAATTCACTACGTCGATGTAGGAACCAGCGGCGGTGTCTGGGGTCTCGAACGCGGCTACTGCATGATGATCGGCGGACCCAAGGAAGTTGTGCAGCAACTCGATCCGATCTTCAAAACGCTGGCTCCCGGACGCGGCGACATTCCCCGCACCCCCGGGCGCGAGAAGATGGCCGGTACCGCCGAGGACGGCTACATCCACTGTGGCCCTTCCGGCGCAGGACACTTCGTAAAAATGGTGCACAACGGAATCGAATACGGGCTGATGCAAGCCTACGCCGAGGGTTTTGATATATTCCGCAACGCCACCAGCAAGGAAGTTCCGGAAGAGCATCGCTATGACTTGAATCTGCCTGACATCGCCGAAGTCTGGCGGCGCGGCAGTGTCGTAAGTTCGTGGCTGCTGGACCTGACGGCCATTGCCTTGGCGCAGAATCCGACGCTTGCCGAGTACACCGGTTTCGTGCAGGATTCCGGAGAAGGACGCTGGACCATTCAAGCCGCGATTGACGAGGCCGTTCCGGTCGATGTTCTCTCGGCCGCCTTATACACCCGGTTTCGTTCGCGACAGGAACATACCTTCGCGGAAAAAATGCTTTCCGCTATGCGTCAACAGTTCGGCGGTCACGTCGAACCGGGAACCATTAGGAAGTAGATATGGCGCAGACTGAAGCAATGCCCGCAATCGAGCAGCCCCGGATCGGCAAGCCGGGAGATCCCTGCACCATGGTCATCTTCGGCGCGAGCGGCGATCTGACCCGCCGCAAGCTGATTCCGGCGCTCTACAATCTGGCGAAAAACGAGCTGTTATCGCGTGAATTCGCGGTAATTGGAATAGCGCGCGCGCCCATGTCTACCGAGGAGTACCGCAAAAAAGTTTCGGAAGATATCAAGCAGTTCGCCACCGACAAAGTGGATCCAGACATCTGGGAATGGTTCATCCGCCGCCTTAACTATCTGAGCGGAGACATGGGCGACAAGGGTCTTTATCCCCGGCTAAAGGATTTGCTCGACAAGGTCGACCAGGATCACTCGACCCACGGCAATCACATGTACTACCTGGCCACCGCCGCAGATTTTTTCGGCCCCACCGTGGAGCACCTGGCGGAAGTCGGACTGATGCAGCAGGACGCGCAGCGCTGGCGGCGGGTGGTCATCGAAAAGCCTTTTGGGCACGACCTGGAATCCGCCAGGCTGCTGAACCAGCAACTGCTGCGGGTGGCCGAAGAAAAGCAGATCTACCGCATCGATCACTATCTGGGCAAGGAAACGGTACAGAACATCCTGGCGCTGCGCTTCGCCAACGGAATTTTTGAGCCAATCTGGAACCGGCGCTACATCGATCATATCCAGATTTCCGTAGCGGAAACAGTGGGCGTCGAAAAGCGCGGCGGCTACTACGACAAAGCCGGCGCCCTGCGGGACATGGTGCCCAACCACATCATGCAACTCATTAGCCTGAGCGCGATGGAGCCGCCAGTATCCTTCCGCGCCGATGCCGTCCGAGACGAACAAGGCAAGATTCTGCATGCCATCCAGCCCATGAGTTCCGAAGACGTGTTGATTCGGACCGTGCGCGGTCAGTATGGCGAGGGTATGGTGGGCGGCGAACGCGTACCCGCTTATCGAAGTGAACCCGGGGTGCCCGAGGATTCCAAAACCGAAACCTTTGTCGCCATGAAGCTGCTGATTGACAATTGGCGCTGGGCCGACGTTCCCTTTTACCTGCGAACCGGCAAACATCTTCCCAGCCGCAGCACCAGCATCGTCATCCAGTTCCGCCGCGCTCCGTTTGTCCTGTTCCGCGACACGCCAGTGGAGAATCTGATGCCCAACCAACTGGTGCTGAACATCCAGCCGGAAGAAGGTATTTCTCTCCGCTTCGCCGCCAAGGTTCCGGGACCGGCCATGCGCCTGGGCGCAGTAAACATGAACTTCGAATATACCGATTATTTCGGAGCCATCCCCAGCACCGGCTATGAGCGGCTGCTGCACGATTGCATGATCGGCGATGCCACCCTGTTCCAGCGCGCGGACATGGTCGAAGCCGGATGGTGCGTCGTCAGCCCGGTGCTGGATGTCTGGAGAGCCTTGCCGGCACGCAATTTTCCCAACTACGCCGCCGGCACCTGGGGCCCCAAAGAGGCCGAAGACCTATTGGAACGCGACGGCCGCCACTGGAGGGATTTCGAGAAATGATTCTGGCGGGCGACATCGGAGGTACCCACGCGCGGCTGGCATTTTTCGAAGCCGTGGACGGCCGCTTTAGCCTGGTCTCGGCTTCCATCTTTCCCAGCCGCGAATATTCCGGCCTGGACGAGATCGTAGCCAAGTTCGTGGATACGGCGAACCTGCATCCCGACACCGCCTGCTTCGGCATTGCGGGCCCGGTGCGCAACGGGCGGGTGGAAGCTTCGAATCTTCCCTGGATCATCGAATCCAAGCGACTGGCGGATGAGCTCAAGATCAAGAAAGCCTTTTTGATTAACGATCTCGAAGCCAACGCCTGGGGTATTCCCGCTCTCGATATCAAAGACGTGGTCGCGCTGAACCAGGTCAAGGGTCAGCCCGTGGGAAACCAGGCCGTGATCGCAGCCGGAACCGGGCTGGGGGAAGCCGGAATGTATTGGGACGGCGCGAAGCACCACGTTTTCGCCTGCGAAGGTGGCCATGCGGATTTCGCCCCCCGCACCCAGTTGGAAGTGGAACTGTTCAATTATCTCCATACCCGCTTCGGCCATGTCAGCTATGAGCGAATCGTTTCCGGTCCGGGCCTGGTAAATGTGTTCAGCTTTCTCCGCGACACGGGACGCGGCACACCTCCGCAGTGGCTGGCTGACGAAATGGCCCATTCAGACCCGGCGGCGGTAATCTCCCGCGCGGGCATCGACAGCAAATGCGGGCTCTGCGAACAGGCGCTGGA
The DNA here is from genome assembly GCA_955652395.1 of uncultured Terriglobales bacterium. Lineage (GTDB taxonomy): Bacteria > Acidobacteriota > Terriglobia > Terriglobales > Acidobacteriaceae > JAIQFF01. Next base: position 16,362 of record CATPBJ010000167.1, read on the forward strand.
CCTGTTCGTCTCGATCTACGGGGCCGAGGCGGGTAATCTGGCGCTCAAGATCATGGCCACGGGCGGAGTTTATCTGGGTGGCGGGATCGCGCCCAAAATGCTTTCAAAGCTCTCCGGCCCGCTGTTCATGCAGGCCTTCACCGGCAAAGGCAGGATGCAGGCGTTGCTGGAGGCCATGCCGGTCCGAGTGATCACCAACGACCGGATTGCGCTGCTGGGTGCCGCCCGCTGTGCCCTGGTCAAAACCGCGGCGATGTAAGATTCAAACATGCCGCCACCACCTGAAATTCGAATTCTGAAGACTGCGGTAGATTTGTTCGAAGCTGCGGCGTCCGAGTTCGCGGCGCAAGCCTCTGCCGCGGTTCGGGTCAACGGCAGATTCACCGTAGCGCTTTCTGGTGGTTCGACGCCCAGGACCCTGTACTCCCTGTTGGCCACAAAGCCCGCCATCCCGTGGGAAAAGATCTGTTTTTTCTGGGGCGATGAACGCCACGTTCCTCCCAGCCAGCCGGAGAGCAATTACCGTATGGCCCACGAGGCACTGTTGTCCAAGGTCCCGGCGCGTCCGGAAAATATTTTTCGCGTTCACGCCGAAGAGAAAGACGCGGCAGCAGCGGCTCTGCAATATGAGCAGACCCTCAAAGATTTCTTTCATTTGTCCCCAGGTGAGTTTCCCCGCTTCGATCTGGTCTTCCTGGGCGTCGGACCGGACGGGCACACGGCTTCCCTTTTTCCCGGCACACCGGCGCTCAATGAAACCCAGCGCCTGGTGGTCGCCAACTGGGTACCCAAATTCAACACGCACCGCATCACTTTCACCCTCCCGGTTCTAAATGCCGCGGCGTCGGTGATGTTTCTGACGAGCGGAGCAGACAAAGCCGCGATTCTCCACGAAGTTCTGGAGAACAGCGCTGCTGATCTGCCGTCGCAAAGAGTGCGGCCGGCCAATGGCAGATTAGTTTGGCTGGTGGACGAGGCAGCGGCAAGCGCCTTGTCCCGCCCGACGCAGCACCGCTAGGGAGCGGTATCGTTCGATCAGAGTCGCGGTTCGCACGGGTATGCAGCCTATGTTGAGAAAAGAAATCTGGCGGTATCCGGTGAAGTCCATGGCTGGCCAGCCGATGGAGACCGCCGAGATTACCGAGCACGGCATCGCTGGCGACAGGATCATTCAAGTGCGCAACGCCGCCGGACGAATCTTGTCGGCGCGAACCCGGCCGGAGGTGTTGCGCCCACAAGGCAGTGCTGACCGAAAACGGTGATGTTCCGGTGGACGGACGCCCCTGGGAGGCGAAAGAAGTTGCTATCGACGTTGAGAAAGCAGCGGGTGCGGGCACCCGACTCCGCAGCGACGCGGAGGATCTGCGCCCGCTGCTTCATGACTACTTTCGACCCTGACACGGGCGAGCAGGATCTGGGCGTGCTGCGGCCGCGTGCAGAAAGAGTTCGGCGGCGTGCTGGGGCTCAACAGCTACGTCATAACTCCGGGCCACGACTCGGTTGGCGACTGACCCGCTACCCCGGGAGCGCCTTCAGAACACCGGCACCAGATTGTGTTTTTTGGAATACATCTTGCGATCGACGGTGCGCAGGACATCTTCGGCGTCGGATCCGGTGACATAGGGCGCAAGGGCCCAGCTGAACGAAAGTTCGTATTCTTTCTTGCTGGCCAGATTCCACTGGTCCACTTCCCGGAGAATGCGCTGCACCGGGAAATCAGCCTGTTCTTCGGTGGTGTCCGGCATGATGATCAGAAACTGATCTCCACTCTGACGAAACGCAAGGTCAGCCCCACGAAAAACGGATTTCAATATTTTGGAGAAGTCGACCATCACTTTGTCTCCTTCGAGCGCTCCGAACTTGGAGCTGATGTCGCTGAACCCGTTCAGGTCAATCGCCATGAAGGTCAGGCTGCTGCCCACGCGGTTAGCGCGCGCGACTTCACGGGGAACCAGTTCGTTCAAGGCCCGGCGGTTCAGCAGCTGGGTGAGCGGGTCAATCAGTGACAAGCTTTCCAGCCGCTCGTTCAGGACCAGTTCACGAATCAGGGCCAGGCGGGTGTTGTTCAGGGTTCGCTTCTGTGACAACAGATAAATATTGAACAGCAGAATCAGCGAGATCAGTCCGAAAAAGAGCTGCGGCAGATAGGAATGTTCGACGTGGACCACGCGCTGCGCCCACACCAGGTTCGGAACCAGCAGCGCCAGCAGGCCTGAGGTCAGCACCAGGATGACCAGGATTCCGATTGACCAGAGCTGAAGATCGCGCCCGGAAAGCTGCTGAATCTGCTGCTGGATCTCGTCCGCGCGCTCCAGCATGGAGGGCTGGCTCGTACGGTCTTCACCGGATTGCGACATCCCCCCTCCTTGGGCACACGTGGATATCCTGAATCTGGAATGTCCGATCTGGAACACTCCTCCCTAGAATTTGTACTGCAATCGAGAGGGAAAGCGAGCGGGAAAAGCTTTTTCTGGGGTTACCTTCGTAATTAGTATTCGGGACCGCGGTAAATCTTTCATGGATAGTCGACGTCCACGAGGACGTTGTGTCCGCTTTCCTTACGGAAAGTGATTTCGACTTTCTGCCCTACGGGGAGGGCATTCCGCATGTCTCCCTCGAGCACCAGCAGGTTTGACGCACTGCCACCGTCGGACAGGGTCACGATGGACTTGTTAGGCTGGCCCACGCCGGATTCATAGAACTGGACGCTCTCCACTTTACCGTGCTGCCGGGTTCCGCCGGAGGTCGTTGAGCTTGCTCTCGAAGAACTTTGCGCTCCCGAGCGTTTTTTCCGCAGCTCGATAAGAACATTCAAGCCCACGATGCCCGACATGGCCAGCAGGATCAGGGACATGAACAGTCCGTCCACGGTGGTGATCGAGCCGTAGACCACGATCCAGACAATTCCGAGTAATGGAACCAGCGCCAATAGGATCGAGATGAACAGCATCATGGGTTTTTCCGGAGGAATCCGTCGCCGGCCGACGTCACAGGCAACAGATTAGCAAAAAAACCACTCACTGTTCACCGGTTAGGCAGGTTTGCCTCTAGGTTCAGGCGCAAGTGTCGCGCCAGTCGGCGATTTCCTTCAGGCCGTCCGCCCGGGTTTGCTCGAAAAGGCGTACCCGGTGGCGCGTGTGCTCAAATTCGTGGATGTCAGCCCATACTTCAGCCTGCCAGGCTTCATCATGAATTGCAGTTTCGCCGCAGGTAGCGCAGCGGGTGTGGAGCTTTCGGATCAGGCGAGCGGGGACCGCGACCGGGCCGTGAGGCAGCTCGACAAAGATGCAGCGCACTTCTTGAATGTCTTCGTTGTCGCCAATGATGTGCTCGTAACGCAGCAGGTAGCCGAAGGCCAGCTTTCTGGCTTCCTGTTCAGCCTCGGCGCGGGTGTGAAAGGGACCGTATTCGGCCCGCATTTGTTCGGTGGAGTCGCAAGCCATCCAAAACGTTTCCTTGTACGCCATCATTGCCTCGAGGGGTCGGACTTGGCTGGCTCAGGGGAAAGCGCCGGATGGTCCTGGGACCACGCCCCACCTTAGGAATAGCAATTGGCTTGCCGGGAATCGCCATATAAGTTATTAATCCTCAAGTACTTGCAAAGCCAGACCAGGGGTCGCGCCTGACTTTGCTGCAAGGTTTTGCACCTTTTCCCCGTGGCTTCACTTCCAGTCGCTGGATTGCCCCACTCAAATCCCGGGCAGCTGTACCCCCGCCGAGCCCTTGGGGTGCTCCATTGACGGGAGCTCGGCCTGTACTGGCGGGACGACCAAGCAGCGATTGGCTCGGCGAAAGAAGCCATCGTTCCGGACAAGACATTGCAAGTAGTCCTTCACTACCTGTTCAGTGGTTCCAATGCCCTTCGCAATCTTGCGGTTGGTCTGGCCCTCCCCGACCAGAACCGCGACTGGCATTTCCTTTGCAGTTAGCCGCTCGCGGGGTTGCATGATTTCATCTGCTCCTTTACGAACATGGCGGTGGCCAGCTTGACCCGTTTTCTGCCGTCCCGGATTCCTGCCCGCAGGAACAGGGTTCGCAGATGTTGTTCTAAGGTCCTCGGACTGATGTTCAATTGCGCCGCGATTTCCTTATTGCGGCAGCCCTGCATGAGCAACTGCAAGACCTGCTCATCGCGCGGTGTAATCTGAATCTGGTTCAGGCTCAACATGTTGTTTCCTTGGATCGCCACTCTGTGCTCCCCCCGACGCATACGGTTCGCTTTGCGGTCAGAAAAACAAGAAGCAACTGCTTCGCCAAACCTTCGCCGCAACGCACGAAGGGATAAACCCCTGGGTATGCCGCATTTTGGTCTATGGCTCGTTGTACGGGGCTGCCCCCTCACACCTGAACCGGGACCATGCGTCCCAAAACGGTCCGATCACAGATA
>CATPBJ010000168.1 GCA_955652395.1 uncultured Terriglobales bacterium
CGGAGCCGGTGAAAGCTCTGAAGGTGAGCGCCGCGTAATACCTCTTAGCTTGATTTCCATGCCACTGAGATGCCCGATTCGACCTTGCAGGATGCTACGGCACATTTCGTCAGACTCGTCTATTCCCAATCCGCGGCGCCAGTGTCCAAGTATGCGCACCTGAACAATGGGAATCGCGTTCTTGACGTAGCCGACCTTCGCCAGTACATCAGCGCCCTTGCAATGAATGGACCGTACGGCAACGACAATGGCCACGGGCATGACATCACAATGGGAAAGCGCATGCATAGAAACAATCTGGCGAGAGAGATCGAAGAAGAGTAGCTAGCCTCTCAGCACTTTGATAGTCTGTGCCCCCGACTACGCATTGATTCAGCAAGCTGTGCGCCCTGCGTGTGCTTCAACTCCCGAAAAGAAGGTTTAGGGTTGAAGGAGTCTTCCTGCCCGCCGTCGGCGTGCGAGTGAGGATGAGCCTATCTTATAAACACCGCCCTCCAAGTGGTCAAAATTGCACAGATTCATGTGTGCATTAGGGAAGTACCATAACGTTGTCCAAAACGTTGTTCGCAGTGGAGATGTCATGGACGTGAACGAAAGACAAATCGCGCTATCCGTGCTCGAAAGCCTCAGGGGAGACTTGATGTATGCGCACCTGAACAATGGGAATCGCATTCTTGACGTAGCCGACCTTCGCCAGTACATCTATGAAGAGATCGGCCGGATCAGGACAAGCGACCTTACATCGGGTGACCTGTGCGGACCCGACGATAGGCCAGAGAGAGTCCCCATCAAGAGTAACGGCCACGATAAATCGCAGTCCTAGCGGCTTGGCGCCGTGCTGTTGAACAACGAGCGGTGGCTCCAGGCTGGCAATTCGCGATATCCACGTGACGAGTGTGAGATGCTGAAGGCCGATTCCATCAGCAAGTAATGGGTCTGGAGAAGACCAAAGCGGCGACTCCACGTCGCCCGTTAATAGCGGTGGAAATTCTCCGACGCTGTGATGCATCTTTGTGCGGGACGGTGCGTAAGCCGTATAAAAGATTTTTCTCTGAACTTTCCATTTGCACCCAAGCCAAATCCTCACATTGTTCCTACGCTGCGTTCCGCGATTTCTTGCGGGCTTCATCGACGTCTTCGGCACCCAGCCGCTCGAAGACGGCCTTCGCCGCTGACGCTAATTCTTCTTCGTCAACATTGGCAATGACCAGTGAGTGTCCGCGCTTCAGCAGCTCATGGTAGAGAAATGTGTCGTCCTTCGGGACGCCGATGTCCGCTGCGTGTTCGGACGTTTCTCCTATACTTGCTCCTGCCGCGACTCCGCCGATTCCTAGCAGAGCGGCTGCTCCCAAGCCAATCGCAAAGATCGTGCCCACACCTGGTACCAGCAGACTGGCCACCGCGCTGCCGAGTGATAAGCCGGCACTTGCGCCCACTGCTCCGCCTACAACGCCACCTGCCGCCTTGCCCATGCCATCCCGCTCGGCGTCGGTGGTGGGAAGATTGTCAACCTGTGCGCTGCCAGCTTCGCCGCTCAACAAAATAATAGCTTGCGGGGCAATGGGCGTGGCCAGCAGTCCTTGAACTGCCTGCTCGGCTCCTGCCCGAGAGCTGAAAATTCCCAGAACACTTTCCATGCCGTCTCCTTTAATCACTGGGGGGTACGTAGCAGCCGTTACCTTCGTTACCGCGCTATGTCCTCACCAGACCTTTACGCTGGATCTGAGGTTGATTAATCGCCTGGTTAGCTTTGGAAAATAGGACTCGGGCCGATGCGCTTGATATTCAGACCGCAGCTTGGGAGAATGAAGCATCTGCGGCTGTCTCGGTGGGTCATCTGCGTTCTTGATGCGCTCCATCACTTCTGCCAGAGTCAGCAGGCTCATCGGGGAATGCTAGTCGGGCGGGTCAGAGCACGGCTGTTCAATATTGCTCACAATTGCTTACAGTCACGAAGAGGCAGGCAAGCGCAACGCCATCACGGCAAAGCGCAACCAGGGCACCATTCGCTGGAAATTAACCCGCCTTCTTCACCTCGCCCTGCTCTCGCGCTTCTCCCGCGTGGGCCAGCTCGACCCCAGCGAGATCAACTTCGAGCGACAGCCCGGTCAGATCCACGCTGTTTGCGATTCGGAACAAGACTTCCGAAACGCGAGCAGCTGCATCCTGCAATAGGTGTTCCCGCTTCTCTGGATCGGCGATGTAGGAAACCATACTCATCTGGGTGAGGGCGTTGCGCACGTGATGGTTCAAGAAGGCTAGTTCCAGGGTTCGTCGGATCGCTCGCTTCCGGCGTTGTTCAAGAACGATAGTCACCAGAACGGTGACGATTAGCATTTGCACCAAACCTTGGACCGTGGCGGTCACGTGCCAGGAAGTTTGCCGATGGAACCAGACAGCATTCAACGCGAGTCCTACCGACCCAACGAAAATGCCTATCGTTGCCGCGGTGATCAGAGACTGGAAGAGAGAGGCGGATTTGAAGTCGAAGACAGAGTGCGGGTGTTCGTCGTTGTGAGCGCGCTCATGTTGATAGGCCTTCATGGCCCAACCTCTTATCAGGAACGTGACTATAAGCGTACTCTCCCACTGGCCGCTTCTTTCTTCTAGTGTCGGTTGAGGTACGTCTTAGATGACCACGCCCCAACCACTCGACTGCCGCCTAATCCGTGCTTCACGCGAGAAAAAGTTGCCAAACTGAAAACCCAAACCGGTGTTCCAAAATCCGTGCACTCGAAGTATAGGAAAATCAAAATCTCGTGTTCGGGGTGAACGAGGCATTCGGGGGGTGGGTACCGTGTCAGGCGTGTCGCAGGCAGAAACTTATCTGGCGCAGCTGATTGTCATCATTTTGCCAGTTGCATCAGATTAGCCAGATGCATGGCATTCTGCAGTCCAAAAAAATGATTTGGTGACCTGTTTTGCTGGTAAGCAATCGCAGGATAGGATCAGAGATTCCGGCTAGATCGTCGCGGTCCCTCTGGCAGACTTGGTACTCTTGGTTTCGCTGTTTTCCGAAAATTGAAGACCGGCTGGAATGCACAAGCTTCATTTTCAACCGTCTGCGCTACAGTTTTACTTCTGCTTCTGAGGGTGGCCGTCCCCGGCGCACAGGCCCATTCGCCGGCAAGCCGTCCCGATCTCATCGTCGTCGACTTCACGATTCCCGCACATCCCTTCTGGGAACAGATGTTCGGCTCGGAGCGCGCAAACGTTACCCTGCGCGAAAGTTATCGCAGCGACCTTCGCAGCGTGAAGCAGATTACCGATTTCAAGTACGTCCGTTTCCACGCCATCTTTCATGATGAAATGGGCGTGTACGACGAAGACGCGCAGGGGAAGGGGGGAATTAACTTTTCTTACGTGGACCAGGTCTACGATGGCCTGCTCGCCCACGGCGTGCGTCCTTTTATTGAACTGAGCTTAGTGCCCAGGAAACTCGCCGCGAAGGACAGCTTGCATCCGTTCTGGTACAAACCAAACGTGTCGCCTCCCAAGGACTGGGAGAAGTGGGATGAATCACGTGGTAGTCGTAGCAGGGGCAAAATGTATCGCCACAGCATTCCAAGCGGCAGTTGCAGCAGATCGAAGCTCCACAATCAGCACATACCGCTGCCGCACGGCATTCCGTCTGCTCTATCGCTCGAAGCGTATTCGATTTGGCAGAATCGACTCATGTGAGAGCCACAGGATTGGATTCCCGCCCTAAAATCAGACTGCGAACGGCCTACGGTCAGCGCGTTGCTGTGTCGTACCCACTGTGGTCAGGTTGCGGAGTGGCGTTCACTGCACGCGATCTGACCAATGTCGGCTTGTTATCATTATCGGCTTCGTCGTCTTCTGACAAAAGCGGGGCGGCCACACGCAGCGCCGCTATTTCCTTTTCCAGCCTGGACAGCTCACGCTCTTTCTGTCTCAGGACCTCGTAAACGTCCTTCATCCAAGCACCCCGGAAATTCTCAGAAAGTTGGGAGCGATTAGTCCGCCGATTTAGCCGGAGAGGATGGACCTTCGCAGCTTTACTTGTAAA
>CATPBJ010000169.1 GCA_955652395.1 uncultured Terriglobales bacterium
GCGGAAGGCGCCGTTGTGGAACCAGTCGTCGCCCATCCAGCCATCGACCATGGGGTTCATGGGCACGGAGACTTTGAGCGCCGGGTGAGGATTGACCAGCGCCATCAGGGGCAGAAATCCGTCGTAGGAAATGCCGAGTATGCCCAACCTTACCGTTGCTTTCCGGGATGTTTTTCACCAGCCAGTCAATGGTGTCGTAGGTATCGGTGGCGTGGTCCACGCAAAAATTTGCCCGGGAGCTAATCCAGCACAGTCGAGAACTATTAGACCGGATGCAGGGCGGCTAAACGGAAGGGAAGATCACGGTGCTTGCGTTCATCCACCAATTCTGTCTGGGCTGCTCAGCGGGGAACTATTTTTGCCCAATGCGTCGCAGCCGACAAACGACAACCTCCCAAGCTCGGCTGAAGCTTGGGACGCCCGTCGAACAGGCCTCCTCCGGATCGGAAAGCAGGAAATGTACCACGCTCACGGAGACCTACTTCAGCCCTTCCACTAGGTAGAGGTCTGAAAGCGTCCGGTGATACCCGTAGACGCACGTCTTCCCATCCGGCGTGAGCAGGATGGGCCCGATCGTTTCCACCCCGGCAGGATCACCCGGCATCAGCCGTTCCACGGCAGTTTTCCTTCCGGTGGATAACTCCAGCCGCGAGATCTTGGCCGGAAGTTCCCCTGGGCGGTATATGAAGAGTGAAAGCCCATCCTGCCACCATGCGATGGGCAGACTTGTGCGGCGAAGCACATCCTTGACGCGCTTGCGGGGAGAGGCCAGCTTGAGTTCGCCATCTCGGTTTCTCGCTGAGACGAGGAGTCCAACTAACATGCCCACTCCCGCTGTCGATGTTAATCCACCCCCAATTAGGTTTAACGACAATTTTCGGGGTCCTGACAGCATGTTTCCGGCTCTTTCGTGCAAGACAGCACAATGTACACGCAATGCGACCGTCGCAGCGGAGGATGGACACGTCACCAGAAATCTCTGTTTGTACTGTTAGCGCCATTCAATTTTTCCGAGTCGATGGTCGTAGCGCAACAGGGGAAGAATGGTCCGCTGCCTTTCCGCACCAACCCGAGCACTTCACAAATTGATCCTTGGTTCTTGATGCATTAAGCTGAGTGGGAGAGCCGCTTCGAGATTAGAGTAGCGTGGAGTGTGCCGTTCTTCTCCCAAGTGCCCTTGCAGATCACTCGATCACCGTCTTTAACCTGGCTCGCATCAATGTCGTTAGCCTTTTTGCTCCCGTGCTCTTGACTGACCCATCGCGTCGAGCTGTCGTACTGGACGGTTCTCTCGAGGGCCGAACCGACCTTGCGAACAGTCAGCGTCGAATGATCCTTGTCACTCCTGACGATAACACCTTCCCAGCGCCCCTCCTTTGCGGCCTTCGCCTGGGCGGGAGCCTCTTGCGCGAACACCACTGTTGAGAGCGGGAAGGCAAGTACAGACGTGAACAACAGAGTGAGTAGCTTTTTCACCATGTGACCTCCTCCTTTTGCGGGCAAGATGTGATTTGCTGCCCGAAACGATAGACCTGGGGGCCGAAAAGACTAAGCCGTAGTTACGGTGTGTCTGAGGAATCGGTTGATGCACGGATTTGGGAGCATGGGACGGACGATCCGTTCTTGTCAAGTGGCCCGCAGCTACTTCGCCCTCGCGGCATGCGTCCCTTCCCGGTCCGGCCAAGTGAGCAGGTAGCGTTGCTTCAGTAGAGTCTCGTGATTCAGTACAGCACTTCGTTCTCACCTTTTTCGACGATCAGTTTCTGGAACTGCCCCACGATCTTGTCCCGTCGCGCCATCAAGGCGTTCACTTCACTCTTGGTGAGATAGCCCTTGGTTCTTGTTGTCAGTTCATTCCCGTCCAGCGCCTTCAGTTTCTCTAGCAACTGACGGTCGCAGCGAACTAAGTCCCCTGGGTTCCTCAGGTCCTTAGAGAGTCGGAATGCGCGGGTAAAATCAATCCTCCAAATCTTCCAGTTCTCTCCAATTAACACGTTAGTCAGATTGGCATCGTTATCGTAGACCAACTGATCTAAGACACGAACCTTGTACATCTGATTGTTCCAAGCGTCCGCATCCGGCGCCGTCAATCCCTGCTTGTGGCGCTCCGCCTCATCCATCTTCACCGGCAACCACCAACTGAGCGAGCCTGAATTGCCCTGCCATTTGCGTTCGACGTACACGGGCAGCATGTCATCAATGCCTAGCAGCTCAGCCAATTGATATGCAGCGATGTTGTATTTGTAAGAATCCACGAAGTTCAGTTCGGTGCCGCTGGCAAGCTGCTTCGTGGATTTGTGTTCCTCAATCGCTTGGAAAGAAGCATCGTGGGTCACGGTGCCGTCACTCAACGTAAGCCGCAAGGTGTCGGTGATGCCTTTCTTGGCGTGCTGACTCTTCACCACCTTGGCGGTGAGAAGGAACTGCTTAATCTGCTCCTTGGTCAGGGTGGGCTCGTCGGCCGCAGTGAAAAAGGGTGTGCAAGTCAGCCCCACGACTGTGGCGAGAATCAGCCGCCGCCAGCTCGGATCATGTATGCGCATGGGAATATCCTCCCTCCTGTTGCGCGCCCAATCTACCTCTTGAAACCACGGTCCGCAACCTAAAACTTGTCAGGCCTTCCGTTTGGCCACGGGCTTGGGGCCGCCCCAAGCGCAAGAAAACCGAGAGAGGTGGATGGAGCTCTCTGAGCGGGCTGCCAGGAACAAGATCCCTGAAAAGCTCGTGGAGTGATATTGCAAATCGACCAACTAAGGACGCCAAGGAACAACGGCTCATAAAGAAGCCCTACAAACTGACGCTGAAAAGAGAACGGACTGGCAGCCGGTTTGCGGTAGCGACGGATGAGGCCAGGTCTTTCATCCAGCTAGAGCTGTTCCAAGACACCGCGTCGAGTCTGAACGCGCTCTCCCTTGGGTTTGAGCTGCTGGGCGGAGTGTGCGTACTAGTAGAAATCATGTACCGCTGTCGCGGCTGGGCACCTCGTCTGGGGGTCGGGGACGCCCCATAGCCGGAAAATACTACCATAAGCAAGCGCGCTTCGTGCGCTGCGCTCCAACTCTTGCAGTTCCTCGCGGCGCCTGGAGAAGAATCTGCTTGGGTCCAACTAGAAGCCATTCTTAGCCCACGATAGAGGTTGCGGTGGCAGCAGGACTCGCCGAAGCGATCTTGCTGTCGCTGCGGAAGAAAATGGCGATAAGCAGTAAGATAACAAGAGCGCTCAACGCGGAAGAGATCCAGAATGATTGCCAATTCCGGATGACGACGCCTGCGACCGTGTGGGTAAAATAGTCCACCGTTCGGCCTGCAATCAGAGACCCTATCAACATTCCTACTCCATAGGTCAGGAACGTAATCAATCCTTGCGCGGCACTTCGTAGATTAAGAGGAGCTTCCTGGTCGGTGTAAAGCTGCCCGGTCATGAAAAAGAAGTCGTAGCAAATACCATGCAGCAGGATGGCCACATAAAACATCCAGATGCCAGCATTCGGATTGCCGTAGGCGAGCAGCATGGAACGAACCGACCACGCCAGCAGACCCATGATCAGAATGCTCCGGACGGTGACGCGCCGTAGGATGAAAGGCATCAGGAGCATCATCACAACCTCGGAAGCCTGTCCCAGGGCCATCTTGCCGGCGGCATTGTCGACGTGAAGTTCGTTCAGATAGGCATTCGTGAGTGAAAAATAGAACGTGAGCGGAATGCAGGCCAAGATCGAGGCCACAGCGAAAACCGCGAATGATGAACGCTTGAGCATTACCAGCGCGTCAAGTCCGAGGATCCGCCGAAGGGTAACCGTCTGACCCTTGCTGGACGGAGGAGTGTGCGGAAGAGTGAGACTGAAGATGCTCATCACCAGGGAAGCTGCCGCGGCCAGCATAAACGGTACCGTAGATGTCTCTCCGATGGTCACGCCGATCGCGATCCATCCCAGCGTGCCGAAAACACGAATCAAAGGGAAATCGCGCCCAGAGTCTTTCAGGTGTTGCAGTGTGAGCGAGTTGGTGAGGGCGATCGTCGGAAAGTAGCAGAGACAGTACGCAAACATCAAGGCGTAGACCGGCGCGAAGCTGGTCGCCTTGGTGACGAAAAAGAGAAGCACCGCGCCCAGCAGATGTAAAGCGGCAAGAACTCGTTCCGAGGCGAAGAACCGGTCGGGCGATCAACCCCACAAAAAACGGAGAGATCATGCAAGCCAATGCGGTTGTGCCAAAGACGGCACCTGCCTGCGTTCCGGTGAATTTCAGGTTGAGAGTGAGAGATGTGCCGAGAGTCACGTACCAGGATCCCCAGATCACGTAGTTGAGGAACATCATGAGGCTCAGGCGAAGTCTGTCTGCGATGGGCATGTCAGTGGGCACCCGCAGGTAAATTTGCACTACTCATTGCTGATTGCTTGTCGCTCCCGGCGGTGTGGCGCGCTTCCGGGTTGGTCCGTTCAGCCAGAGGTCAATGGGCTTCTTCACAGTGGGTGCCTGGAATGGCAGCGCTATTTTTCGTCCTTCACCGGCGGAGGCGTACCCCGCGTAAAGCGCGTGCATCACGACCAGGCCATCTTCTCCGGTGACTTGCGGGGTTTCCTTTCCGCGGACGCAGCGAGCGAAGTGGGTTAGTTCTTGGGGCGTGCCGTAGTTCCAGAGTTCCTCGAAAACCGGGTAGGTCCAGCCTTTGGTGGTGGGAGCTTTTTCGACGGCATAGCCGTAACCGTTCTCGCTGTAAGTGGGCAGCGCGTTGCCCATATGCAGGTTGGCGTAGGTCACGCCTGCCTCGCCGTAGACCTCGATGCGATCGTCCATGCCTCCGCGGCGCGCCCAACTGTTCTCGATCAAAGCTACCCCTCCGTTGGCGAACTCAAGAATGCATAGCGAATCGTCTTCGGCCTGAGTCTTGTCCGCGTGAACGTACGTGCCCATCTGGCAATAGATCGATTTGATGGCGGAGCGGCCAAGGAACCAGTAGCAGAAGGCGATGCCGTGACAGCCAAGGTCCATGAAGGCACCGCCGCCGGAAAGATTCACGTCCCAGAACCACTGGCTGTGCGGGCCGAAATGCTTTTCGCTTTGTTTCACCAGATAGATTTTTCCAAAGGCGCCGGCATCGGCCATTTCTTTCGCTTTCAAGTATTTCGGCGTGAAAATAAGCTCCTCTCCGTACATCAGCACAACGCCCTTGCGTTTGGCGACAGCGATCATCTCCTCTCCCTCGGCGATGGTCATGGCCAGAGGCTTTTCGCACACGATGTGTTTGCCCGCAGCGGCGCAATCCTTGGTCATTTGTGCATGCAGGCTATTTGGGGCGGCGATAGTCACCATCTCGATGTCTTTTTCTTTCAGCATCTCGCGGTAGTCGGTGAACACGCGCGGGATGCCGAATTTCCTGGCGAACGCGGCGGCGTTGCCCGGTGTGGGAGAAGCTACGGCGACGACCTCCGCCTCGTCCGGCATGATTTGCAATGATGCGGCGTGAATATCCGCTTGAAATTGCGATCCGATCACTCCCACCTTCACTCTGCCGTTTTTCGCCATGCCGTCTTCACTCTCTTTACTAGGATGTACGGACTTCCTTCAATTCCAAAAACATAAACAGTGGGTAGGGCTGCGGCAAACTCTCTGCAGAACCCGAACCGCCCAACCTCAGGCGCTGAAGCGCAATCCATTTTGCAACGGCTAGCGGCACGACCGAGGTCGTACCCTTCCCGAAACGCGCTTTCCAATTGCTCTCCCGGAATTGCTCCATCCGAAACCGAGCGAGAGTCCGAGCTCTTGCCTCAGCGCCTAGGGCTTGTCCGACGGCCCCAGCGGCTTGATTCTGATATCACGGAACCAGATTTCGGAGCCCTCCGCTTCCAGGAGAATCCGTCCACTGGTCAGTGGGACCATGTGTGAAGGATTCTTCGGGTCAGGCCGCTGAATGTCATGGGTGCTGTTCACGATCCGGCCATTTATCAGGTGCGTGGACCGATCTCCCTTGATAATTACCTCCACTGTGTTCCAGCCGTCGCGGTTCTCGAAGTCTCCGGACTTCAGCACGCGACTGGAGTCGCCGGGCGCGCTGCGCACACGAGTACCGGCCTGCATATCGTCGTCATACATCGGCATTGAGGGGGCGATGAAGAAGGCGGTCACTGACGCGCCGTTAACGATCCACAGATCTCCGACATCAGTTTCCTCGATCTGACACTCCAGGGATGTCGGGTAAATCGCGTCCGGGCCCACCGCAAGATAGAGCAGGCCGCTATTCCGCTTGCCCTCCGAAGCACGTTTAACGCCCCACTTGTACTCGGCATGGATGCGGACATTGGAGAAGTCCTGAGTCGTGGCAAGGTAGCCGTTGTCCGACTTTCCATCGGACATGGGAACGTCCAGGATGTGAATCATCCCGTTTTCTACCTTGAAGACACCTTTCGGGTCTTGGTTCTTGCCATTGGAATCCAGATAGGTATACCAGCCGGTGAAATCTTTCCCGTTAAAAAGAGGAATCCAGCCGTCATCCTCCGGCTTCGCGGTGGAAGCGGCGGATACGGAAACAGAGCTCAACCCAAAGGCCGCTAGGAGCAGGCAAAAGGACGAGCGCAAGATCGCCGATTTCATGTTGACCTCGTTTACTCATTTCAACGTGACTATCGAGACTTCGGGGTTGGATCATCGCAGCCGACATACTCCGTCAGCATCCGATTGCCTCTATATTCCAACTCGTCGTCAATGCCGATCTTGGAAGTGTAATAGCCCCGAACGGTCAGGCCCTTCAGGTCGCGGAAAAATCGGACCTCGGGAAGATCGGTCATGTGATCGTTGTCGGAAAGGACGGTGAGAACCGCGATCCTTTCATCGGAGCTGGAATCAACGAAGGATTTCCCGTTGTAATGCTGGCTCATGAGATCGATCAGGCGAAGCCCATCACGCCAGACTGATTTTTGACTGTTGTCAACAGTTTCGCGTAGGGCCTGCTCGATATAATCGGCAACTTGGGCGGCTTTCGCACCACCGGAGTGGCTATCCGCAGGAATAATCGTTTCTGACAACTCTTCGACTAGCGTGTGTTGTGCAGGAGTAAAAAATCGCGCAGCGGATTTGGTTTCGCCAGGCTTCGTTTGCGCTGTGCCTGGCGCGGTTTCCGCCTGGGCCACCTCCGAAGGCATGGCTGGCAACGGCAGGAGCGAGGCGCCCAGAACCGTGGCCGATGTCTTGAGCCACTGGCGGCGATCCTGTTTCAGATTAATTGGGCCCTCTGTGGACATTGATTCTCCCTCCGAACGGCGAATTAAAGATTGCCTTTCCCGAGTTCGTCTGCGAGATAGTCGCAGGAGCGCCAGCACAAAGACATGATCGTCCAAGTGGGATTCTGACAACTGGCATTCACGAAAGCGCTGCCATCCACTACGAATAAATTTTTGACGTCATGCGATTGCTGAAATTGATTCAGCACCGACGTCTTCGGGTCGCTGCCCATGCGTGCGGTACCCAGTTCGTGGATAGACCAGCCTTCGGTGAGGACGCGGCTGCTCACGTGCACTGTCTTGAAGCCCGCGGCTTCGAACATTTCCTGGGCCGTTTCCTTCATGTCCTCGGCCATGCGGTGCTCATTGTCGCCAAAATTGTAGTGAAAACGCAGGGCAGGGATGCCCCATTTGTCTTTCACCACGGGATCCAGGTCGACATAGTTTTCGTATCGTGCCAAAACTTCGCCGAATGCGCCCATGCTTATGTAGGCACCCTCGTTCCTGCGCACTTCCTCTTTGAATGAAGCCCCGAAACCGTGCCTGTCCGTGCCCTCCGGAAACATTCTCGCGCCGCTTCCGCCTTCAAATCCGTATCCCCGGATAAACTTGGGGTGCTTCTCCGCAAGATTCCGAAATCGGGTCAGGTAAAAACCTCCGGGCCGTCCGTCATCGAGCGTGGATGGCTTGCCGACGAGGTCCTGGGCCAGGCCCACCACTCCCGGACCCATGATGTGTTCGCAGAAATTGTGGCCCACGTGGCCGCTGGAGTTCGCCAATCCATTGGGATAAAGCCGCGATTTTGACAGCAGCAGAAGGCGAGCGGATTCCAACGTCGAAGCCGCTACGAGGACCACCCTTGCACGGACGGTGTAGTCCTTCATGGTCTCGGAATCGACGAAATGCACACCGCTGGCCTTGCCCGTCTGGGCATCGATCGTGACTTCGCGAACCACCGCGTTCGTGCGTAGGGCCAGGTTGCCCGTATCCATGGCCGGGTAAATCAAGCCGGTGGGAGAGTCGAATGCGGCATGAATGTCGCAACCGCCTTTGCGTTCACAGGCGCCGCGTCCGAAGCATTGGCTGCGATACTGGTTGTGCTTCAATCCGTCGCTGGTGACGCCCGCCCGATACTGGGTAAGCGTCCTGCCCATTTTCTGCAGGCTCTGCTTGAGGGTGACTTCGGCACAGTTCAGTTTGGTCGGACGCTGAAATATGCTGTCGGGAAGATAGGGAAGGTTTTCTTTCACGCCAGTGATGCCGAGATACAAGTCCACCTTGTCGTAATAAGGAGCGAGGTCGCTGTAGCTGATAGGCCAGTTTTCTCCGTACCCATCACGACTCTTAGCCTTGAAATCGTAATCGGAGAGCCTGAGGGCCAGGCGCCCCCAGATATTTGTCTTGCCACCCAGGCAGCGCGCGCGAACCCACGCGTAGTTGGTGCCGGTGTAGGGATTCTCGCGCTCATCGACAACGATATTCTTCACGTAGTCCGTGCTGCCGACATAGCTGTGGAGATGTTTGGTTTTTTCTAAGCCCGCACCGTAAGGCGGTCTGCGAATGGTGTATTCGTTGAAGGTAATGGAAGCGTGGTCTGGCGGGAGCGCTCCCCGGTAAGCGTTGTCGTAGGGCCATTGCATCGACCGTAATTCCTGCTCGATCGGGAGTTTCTTTCCCGCCTCGAGCAGCAGGACTTGCAAGCCGTGGATGGTCAGGACGTGCGCCGCCATCCCGCCAGCCGCCCCAGATCCGACTACCACCGCATCGTAGGTTTTCTTTGGATCGATTCCAGACTCCGCCATTCGCGAGGACTCTCCGTGCATTCGCATAACCCCATTCGCTTCCTTGCGATCCATAGACTATCGCAAATAGCCCGGGTTTGAGTCGGCGAAATCTGGCAAAAATTCGATTCTCCGCCCTGATTCTCAGTCCCTTAGGCCACTCGCTTAGCTGTTTCCTCCAATGATTGCTTAACTTCAGTTCCGCCGCGGCAACATTCTGTTCGAGATGCTTGACGCGAGACGTGCCTGGAATGGGCAGCATGACTGGCGAACGGGGATCACCCCAGATTCCTTCGCCGGTGATGCGCATCGCGCCAAACCCAAGACGATTCACGACGAGGTCTTCTGCAACAGAAACTGTGCCAGCATGAGCCGCATTTGGAGTAGTCATATGATCTTGGATTCAGCCGGAGACCTGGCGGATTCCAATTCGGTGTAGAATGCTTCCACTTTGTGAGTCGAATAAGGGGCCGCTTTTTTAGGAGCTTGTTGAATGTTCTGGAGGCAAGAATAAGGCTTTCATTGAGAATTCATACCGAAAGCAGAGGGTGTTGTTTCTGTGGACGGGAACTATGCGTCGCAACCCGGGCAACGTGAAATCGTATTTTCTACCGTGGACAGCCGGGGGTAGCATTATCAAAGTCAGCATCCCTCAAGGGGCGGCCCACGACGCCGAGCCATTCAAAGCTGAGTATTTGCCTCGATCTGGATAGGATCAAACGGGTCGGGACCGGTCAGACGGAGGCGACCTCTGCTCTTCGGATGTGGACGGCCCCGAACAGTGTCCACCCCTGCTGACGGCAAGCCAAATCTCGTTCTCTTCAGTCGACTTCGGGACTTCAGCCTGACAAGCGAACAAGTCCGGGCTATCCAGTCCCGACTTGCTCCTCAAACACGGCTGGCCGAGGAAACGCTACTAACTATATCGAGGCCACGCCGACTGCGAATTTGGGATCAACATGAAGCAGGACGAGCTCAGTCGAAAAGACCAAAAACTTCTCGCTAGAAAAGACCCACCAGATTGGAAAACCTGGATCGACCGTAGTGTTTTGCGTCGAGTCGAGCAATACGGGTTCGGCGGCAATCAGACCGTTGCTCGAACATTTTCAATGGCGTTCAGGAACGTGGTTACGAGAGATCGAGCGACTCGCTTAGCTTGGCGAAAATCTCTCCTCGATAGAAGAGCGACTCAAGTCTCGGGCAATTTCACGCGCCCGCGAAGCAACCACAAAATGATCCTCCTGCCCGATGCTAAAGGGCCGGGGGCATCTTGTTCAGGCATTTATCGACAGCTGAAAATGACCGCTGCTAATGACAGTGACAACGCCCATCCGATGAACCGGCGTCTATAGTCGCTAGGAACGCTGCAAAGGCAATGTGGGAAGCAGCGTTCTTCCCAAATGACGAGCTAACCTGAGAATGCTTCCGGGCCCGACCAGCCGAGCGCCAACGAAAGAGGAGTGCGTGACGACCGTGAGTGATCCTCACAATCTACAACGCTTCGTGGACGCCCAGAATCCGGTGTTCGAGCAGGTGTGCGCAGAGTTGCGTGAGGGCCAGAAGCGAGGCCACTGGATGTGGTTCGTTTTCCCTCAGCTCAGAGGGTTAGGCAACAGTCAGATGGCGCTTTACTTCGCCATCTCCTCACTGGAGGAAGCGGAGGTGTATTTGAAGCACCCGATTCTGGGGACACGACTCCGGGAGTGCACGCAGCTTGTGATCCTTGTGGAGAGGCGTTCGATTAACCAGATTTTTGGATACCCAGACGATCTGAAGTTCCGATCTTCAATGACCTTGTTCGCTCGCGCCACATCCGAAAACGAGCTCTTCAAGGATGCCTTAGGGAAGTACTTTGCCGGCGAACCTGACCCACTAACCCTTGAGCAACTGTGATTGTCTAGGAGCGTGTCCGAGAAATCATTCTTCAGGTTACATGTTGTGGTCTGCTTTAGTCAGAACCACAACAACTTGTGGTCGAAATAGGCGAATTCCGAATACTCAGACACACTCCTAGGTCATGTCACGTTATCTTCAGACCGTCCGGAACCAAGGGCAGCGAGCGCAGGCGAACTCCAGTCGCGTGAAAGATGGCGTTCGCGATCGCTGGGGCAAGGCCGATCATGGGGCATTCGCCCGCCCCGGCCGACGGAAGGTCTTTGCGGTCAAGCAAGACGGTCTCAATCAACGGAAGGTCAGTGAATCGCGGAACCCGATATTGCGACATCCTGCCGTTGAGGATTTTGCCCTTCTGAAACTCAATAGCTTCGAACAGGGCTCCGCCCATCCCCTGGACGTTCGATCCTTCGACCTGATTGCGCAGGTTGCCAGGGTTCACGACGGCGCCGCATTCGAAAGCGGAAACGATACGAAGAACCTTCACAGCTCCCGATTTGCGATCCACCTTGACCTCAGCAAAGGTCGCAATATTCCCCAGTTTTTCGTAGCCGCCGCCCATTCCAAACCCTTGTCCGGGCGCAGCTTTCCGCTTTCCCCAGCCGAACTTGTCTGCCGCGGCCTGGAAAACAGCCCGTAGCCTTTCGTTTTTCAAGTTCTTCATGCGGAACTCAAGTGGATCCATCTTCAAAGCATTCGCCAGTTCGTCCATGTGCGACTCGCGCGCAAAATGGTTTGCCGTCGCGGCCAGTGCGCGGTACGATCCCTGCCGCAAGGGAGAACGCGCCGGGTGGAAGACGATCCGCTGGTTTGCAATTTCATAATATGTGCGAATTCCCGCAGAGCCGGAATTGTAGTTGTGAAACTCCCAAGCCGTAATTGAGCCGTCGTCCCGAACGCTTCCGACAACGTCAATCACGCCGGCCGGGCGAAAGTACGCCCACGTAAACTCTTCTTCGCGGGTCCAAACCACCTTGACCGGGCGTTTGGCTGTGCGCGCCAGCCGAGCCGCTTCGATTGCCGTTTCCCCCGTATGCTTGCCGCCATATGCGGAGCCGGTATCTGGCATTAACACTCGCACTCGATCTTCGGGAATCCGAAAGGCTTCGGCCAGTTCGCCGCGCACTCCAAAGGGGCGCTGGCTTCCGGTCCAGACAGTTAGATTATCGCCGTCCCACTTCGCCAGCGCAGCGCGAGGTTCGAGCGGTACGTGTGCAATGTAGGACACCTTGTACGTCTGTTCCAGACGCAGCTTGGTGGAAGCCAAGGCTTCGTCCACATTGCCGGTGTCATAGCGGTCGCCGCCCCCGGAAGGGTCCGTGCCCTCATATGTATTCTTTTTCAGATACTCGAAAATCTCTTTGCTCGAGGGCTGCGCCTCGGACTTCCAGTCGGCTTGAATGGCAGCGATCGCAGCAGCGGCCAGCCCGGAACTCCGCGCGGCTACGCCAATAAAATTGCCGTCGCGGACTACCGTGGCGCCCATCTGTTCTGCTTTTGCCGTGTCCACAGAGAGCAGCGTCGCTCCAAAGGAAGGCGGTCGGAGAACCTTGCCGTACCACATGTCCGGCACCTTCTGATCTGATGGATAGCGGTGCTTCCCGGTCACAAATGCAACCCCGGCCAGCTTGGGGAGGGGTTGACCCATCACCGTCCAATTTGCTGCGGGAATGAGCGGATCTTGGACCGGTATGCTTTTGGCAAGCTGCTGTTCCTTAACGAGCGCCTCGTATTCTACAGACCGCTTGCTCTTCTGATCCATAATCTTGCCATCGGTTGCGACCAAGTGTTGGCGATCCGTTTTCCACTGGGCAGCGGCGAGATCAATGAGCAGATCGCGGGCTGCCGCAGCCGCCCTGCGCAATTGCAGGTTCATGGTGGGGGTTGTCCGGCTACCGAACGTACCCATGTCGAAGGGAGTTAGCTGAGTGTCTCCCATTACCAATTCAATTCTTTCAATGGGGAAGCGCAGCTCCTCGGCAATACCTTGGCTCAGTGAGGTGCGGATGTTCTGTCCCACCTCCACCTTCCCCGTGTAAACCGTGACTTTGCCGTTCTCTCCAATGTGCAACCAGGCGCCAATTTCTCCAGGCAGCGAGCCCTCAATTCGTCCCCTGGCACTGCCGGATTCCTGCGTCCAGGCGGTCTGGTTCAGAATGGAAACCAACAGAACGCCTGCACCGAGGACCTTGAAAAACTCGCGACGGTCGAAATCAAAGTGGTAAACCGGGGCAGACGTAAGTTCGTAACGTTCGAGCTCCCACGGAGCTGGGATACTTGTTGTCTCGCTCATTGCCTGGCTCCCGTTCCGATTTCCGATTTAGCCAGCGACGTCGCAGCCTTCTGCACCGCGCTGATGATACGAGAGTACGCTCCACAGCGACAGATATTGCCGTTTAACGAATCGATGATCTCGCTTTGCGTGGGATGATGATTTCGATTGAGTAGCGCCACCACCGACATGATCATCCCCGGAGTGCAGTACCCACATTGAAGCGCGTCCTCTTCGAGAAATGCCTCCTGCACGGGATGGAGCCGTTCGCCATGCGCAGGACCTTCAATGGTGGTGATTTGCTTTTGACCAACAGTTTCGGCCCGTGTTATGCAAGATCTTTGCGCTCTTCCATCGATCAAGACGGTGCACGCTCCACATTGGCCTTCTCCACAGCCGTACTTGGTTCCAATCAGATCAAGGTTCTCGCGCAATACGGTGAGAAGGCTGATCTGGGGATCCGCCTCGACCGTGCGGGGACGTCCGTTAATAGCGAGGTTAATCGTAGCCACTGACCCTCCTGACCTTCGAACTGCTCAACTGAATTTGAGGCTGTCTTCTGAAATGATATATCCGGTGTCGGGCACATCAAAGTTCGGAGTGCCGGCAGACGGGCTGGGTAGGGACTAGCTCGTAGCTCTCTAGCCAGACAAAACCTCGCCCAGCAACTGTCCGACTGCACGCTCGGCTTCAAGAATTGAGCTACGATGATCCATGATGCCAGCCAGATCAGTATTGGCGAACGCAATGCGCCCAAAAGGCGCACTCCGCAGAACTTCGCTCGGGGCAGGTTTTCCACCGCTGCCGAAGAAAAAGCCGGGCTGCGGGTTGAGGTAAGCGTGTCCCCCGCGGTTCAAGATAATTCCCGCAATGTCTCGCCGGGCGTCAAACCCGCTGCGGGCAAACATATCGGTAAACTGTTGGCGAATTTGTTTCTCGTAGTCCCTAAAAGAGGTTGCGAGCAACTCTCCCCGGCCCCGGTGTCCTTGATCGGCGACTGGCAAACCCGGATAGGAGTACAAGATCTTTAGAGGAAGTACTACAGGAGAATCTGGGCTGATCGTAGCCGCGTCCGCGCCGATCAAGGCAGTCTTCCGCACCTCTGTGTAGTTGCCGACGCCCTCGAACCAACGAAATCCGGTCATTCCCAATTTGTAGAGAAAGCGCCAATTGCGAACTGCCACGTTCGCCATCAAACAGGGAGATCGGTAAAACTGGCTGTAGGCAGCCTGCTGCGCCTGAGGAAGATCGCGGACCACGTGTTTGGTAGTCCAACCGCCTCCTGCCATGACCGCAGTGCGCGCTTTTACGCGATACATTTTTCCTGCGCGCGTGTAAAGGATCGACAGAGACTCTGACTTCTCCGGATCGCCTTCGTGTTTCACCCACACAGCAGTGGAGTTCAGCCGAATGCGCGCCGACGAGTTCGGCTGGTCAAGTGCGGAAAAATTGATGTTATTGCGACAAACCGCTTCCATGCTGCCGTCGCCCGCGATGGACCGGGGAATTAGCGTCTTCACCATGAGTCGCGCAATTCCTGTGTTGCCACCGGGAAACATTTGGTCCGTATCGTCACTCTGCAGCGGGTGAAGCATGTCTGCAGCGTAATCGGCGTACGCCGATAGAACGTCAGGCCCTAGGCCGGACCCACCACCTTCCACTGGAGACAGGAAAGTCCGAATAGTTTCGCGACCGATGCCGAAGCGCTGCATCATGTGCTCTTCTAACGTAATCGAGTCGAGATACCGCGAGATCTCGTCCCCAAAATACCGTGGCCGTTTCTCCTCTTGCTGTGGACCCACCCGCCACTTCAACAGTTCGGCACGCGCATTCTCCGAAATGGGGGCGCCTTCAAGTTTCTTGCCCCACGGATCAATCAGCCAAATTCCCGGCTTCTGGTCAAACTTCGTTCCGAAATACAATCCGTAGTTCGCTGGTTCGCTACCGACCATGTCGTAAGGAGTCTTACTGAGTGCCATCTCCTTCGCCGGACCTGCCCACTTCTGATATTGCAGTCGAGGAGTTTTCAGGCCGATCGAGTCATAAAAACGTCCGAGAAAACTGTGGGGATATTGGACAAAGAAAACCGCGGAGCCCTGGTGGGCCATTAGGCGATGGCCGTCCACCAAAAACTCATTGCGCTTGGCCTCCCCTCCGAACACGGGATGATTGTCCAGAACCAGGCAGGTGCGATTCTTGCCGCTATTTCGCAAAAAGAACAATGCTGCCGCCAGCCCACTGATGCCGCCGCCCACAACGACGCAGTCATGCATTTCGTCGGTCTCAACGATGTTCGTCGGCAAACGGTCAAACTCGCCGTCACGAATGCGATGGTCGGCTGCCAGTACTTCGAGAGTATTCCCATTAGACGTACTGTAGTCGCCCACCCCGCCGTAGCCAGTCCAGTCGTCCTCCCCGCCAAGAAGTTGCATTGGTGCGAGCGAGCTCATCAGAAAGCTGCCTGAGGCGAGCAGCATGGAATTCAGAAAGTCTCGCCGGCAGATACGTTCGTCCATGCCGAGAGATTTGTTTTCTCGCCGTCTCTCAGAAACAGTCATCTGTTGTGTCTTTCCCTTCCTGCCATTTGCTGCGACCGGCGTGATGGTCATCCCAGGCCAAAAAGCAATCAAATTCCCCCGAGTCCGGAGCAACCGTGACAAGATATCACTAGCTACGTTGATCGGTCGTCGGAGAGGGTGCCTTCTCCTGGTAGTGCCTTGGCACGACAGTAGATCCCCTTAAAGTGCAGCCAGATGCTCTTGCCCTTGTTACAACGCCGGGACTTGGAATGCGGTACCACCACGAGACCACGTACGGACTGTCCTTATCCATGGGCAGATGGTTGAAGGTGTTCAGACCAATGGGTAGGTCATACTCGGAAATTTGCAGATTCATGTCGAAGTAGGAATCCGGGAACTCGTACGACTCGACTTGCGCATTCACGACGGTCGTCGGAACGGGGGCACCGTACCGGCCTCGGGGCTGAAAAGACCTGGAAGATATGACTTTGCCCGTCTCAGGGCGCCACTGTAGCAAATGAGATTAGAAGGACGAGATCGATTAGATTACAGGCGACGTTCTTCAAGGAGATCCTCTCTAAGCAGTTTCCGGTGGCGGCAAGGTCGGTCGCGGATCGCCACGCAGCCTTCGCTTTTCGCTTCAAACAAGTCTGTTTCTCGGCGAGGTCGCGTGGCAGGACGAACAGCCGAATTATAGATAAACACATTACGACTTGGTTCTATCCTGGACGCTTCCGCGCCGACGCCGGCATGGAAGCGAAATTCTGTTGAGAGTTTTGTTAATGCTGAAGGCTTGCCGGCCCGTTTTGACTCGTGTGTCGTTGGGCATGAGTTCTTCGGGGGGGCCAATGCGGATTTGGGGTGTAGACAATTCGCACATCGAGCGCAGTAGAAATATCGTCGCTTGGGACGAGTTTCGCCGGTGCGCCGGCGATTCGCCATGCGAACATCAGAAACGACGACGCGCTCAGATCAATTGCGGGCTCCACTGTACTGAACGATTGCTGGTCGTCTTTGTACACTGCTCCGTTGCCGTTGAACCTCTTAAATGGGTTACCGCCGCCCGGAGGACATTTCTGCATGCCGTCGAGAAAACCTGTCGCCGCGAAGGAATTGGGGCCTTCGACGACTGCGCCGCTGAGTATAGGAGGTTTGCCGTCGAGGGAGCCGGTGATATTTGCCACCTGATGCTGCATACAGTTCGGAAAAACCGCGCCGTCCCCAACGATGAAAGAGCTGCCCCAAGCGTTTGCGCCCAGGATGTTCCCGGCCCAGCGTCGGGACAGTTCCTCAAAAGAGCTCGATTTGGTGAGCAGCGAATACTCCCGCGCCATCACCGATAGCCCCGCGCCGTGCGTAGTCGTGTCGTACGTGTCCCATGGAAATCCGAAGCCAAACGGATCTGAATTCGCCTGCTTGATCGCATTTTCCAACTGCTTGCGTAAATCGCCGACCAGGTCGGTCTGTGATACTTCGAGCCCCTGGGGATGTCCTGCTGCGGAAATGGCACGGAACAACTCAAAGTGTGCCAGACCGCTCACGTCGTACAGGTTCAGTGTGTCCCCAGCGTCGTTTGGTCCAGTGATATAGGCGCGAGCCCAGTGCGCAGCCGCACGGAGATAGAACTCCGGATCTGTATGCGGAACAGCCGAGGGCAATGGCCCATCGGCGGTTGCCAGGGCAAAATATAGCTCTGTCGCGCCCAGTTCTAGGTCGTCGCGCCATTCCGTCTCTCCGTAAAAATCAAACGGCGCCGTTGTCAGCAGAGCGCCTCTCGGCGATCTATCGGCGAGCGCAAAAATGTGTTCGGCGGCGGCGAGGCACTCATTGGCAAAGTCTGCCCGCGATTCGCGGAAAACCTGAGAGCATTCTGCAAAATCGGCGGCCAGCCTTCCGGCTAGATTCGGACTGATCTTTGACCCTGCGCGTCCGGCGACGAATACCGGGCGATGCCGTACGAAGCGAAGCGTAGGATCCGCTCCGCCGAGAGTGTCGTCCACCTGTGGCAAACGCCATAGATCATGGTCACTTAATACATTCGGATCGCCCTTGAAATCCGTTCCAATGCCCACCTGGTAATGAAGCGTCTGGCTCTCGTCGTCCCACATCTTTTGGAGCCAGTCGAGACCAAACTTCGCCTCGTTGGTGAAGTTTGCCGCGCCAGCGCTGGCACCCATTTGATTGGGAAAGTCTCGTATTCCGATGAGCATTAGCGCGAGTGTGTAGCTGTGCGTTTCGACAAACTTTAAGTAGTCGCCCGCATCCCACCAGCCGCCCGAGGCGTCAATCACGTCCCCCGTTGGCTTCAAATCGCCGAGGATCAGGTCGTTGCTGTCGAAGTCGGGTGAGTCATAGACGGTGGCCTGCTTGTCCAGAAGGTGACCCGCGGCAGTACGCAGAGGCGTCCGGATAAAGTGCTCGCCATCCCGCTCATTCTCGTAGAAGCTGAGCGCGTTCCTGAGCGCGCGGGAATAGATTTCCCTTGCTGTTCCGACGCGAAAGCTGGGGGACGTAGCGGAAAATGGCCCATCGACATCAATAGTAAATGTGCCGGTATCACGGATCTTGAAGTCGAGCGCATAAACCGTGAACCTACCCCAAGTGCCCAGCTTGGCGCCCATGACGTTCGAAAACACCTGCACACCTTTCGAGCTGACGACGTGGAAAACCGAACTGCTTTCCGGAATGGGAGCCATCAAGTAAGCTCGACTCTCGGTTCCCACTTCGTAGCCCAGTTGATTCACCCGCACGAACGGGCCTTCCGCGCCACTAGCCGAGGCCGCGAAAAGAATCAGAATGCACATAACGGTGGTCGCTGGGCAGATCGCAGTCGCCCTGCTATGCCGATCGCTTTCTACACGCTCCATATGACCCTCGTATTAAAACGATTCAATATTGAGCCTAGTCGAATTCTCTGTCAAGCCGGAGTTCCTTTCTTGCTGGGCGAAGAGACTCGAAATAGCGCCTCATGCTGCACCTTCCTTGTTGCCGAGATAGCGGTTCAACTGGCAGAGCAGGACATTGCGGTCTTTCTCGGCCAGTCAGCCAGGTGCCCAAGGACCAGCCTAACCGTGGAGTGATGGCCGACTTCCAGGTCTTAGGGGTGCCGAGGGCCGACACCCGGATCCCGCTTAAAATACAATAGCGATGCCCCGCAATCTCATGGAGACAGAATGGCTCCTGAACCAATGCTTTCAATTGCTACGTCATTGCAGCCGCTGCGGATTGAGGGATTGGTTAAGCGCTTCGGCAAGCTGACCGCGGTCAATGGCATTTCCCTCGAGCTGAACAGGGGGGAGTGTTTGGGACTGCTCGGTCCGAACGGCGCAGGCAAGAGTACGTTGATCCGCGGCATTGTCGGCCGCGTTATTCCGGATGCGGGCAAGGTGTCAGTTTTCGGTGACTCCGCCGATTCGGTCGGGGCACGAATGGCGCTGGGATGGGTTCCTCAAGACCTCGCACTCTACCCGAGGCTAACCTGCCGAGAAAACCTGGAAGCATTCGGCCAGTATCACGGGTTGCGCCGAGCCGCACTGAAAACGGCGGTCGCCTGGTGCCTGGACTGGTCTGCGCTCGCTGATCGCGCCGATGACACCGTCAAGAATCTCTCCGGAGGAATGAAGCGGCGGCTGAACATGGCTGCCGGACTCATCCACCGGCCCAAAGTGATTCTGATGGACGAACCCACGGCGGGGGTTGACCCGCAATCGCGCAATCGGATCTTTGAAATGATCGAGAAGCTGCGCGGCGAGGGAATGTCCATCATTTATACGACACACTATATGGAGGAGGCAGAACGGCTGTGCGATCGAGTGGCGATCATCGATCACGGGTGCATCATCGCTCTGGGAACCAAAGACGAACTTGTGCACGCTGCTTTCGCGTCCCGCAGCGAGGTGCTGGCCCGATTTGAGAATGTGGACGAGGTCGTGATTGCCTGGGTTAACCAACGCGGAGGGCTCTTCGATAATGGTACAGCCCGGTTCACCATTGAGCACGCGACTGAAATTGGCGGATTGCTCGACGCCGCCGCCAAGTCGGGACACGAACTGGCGGACGTCTCGCTGCGAAAACCCAACCTGGAATCGGTATTCCTGCATTGGACTGGCAGGGAGTTACGCGATTGATCTTCTCCATCGTCCACACTGCACTGACCGCACTGCGCCGCGACCGCGGCGCCCTCGCCTTGAGTTTCATCTTGCCCATCGCGTTTTTTACCATTTTCGCCGTAATCTTCGGCGGACGCCGTGACTCCACGCCCAAGATCAGCGTCATCGTTGTCGATGAGGACCACAGTCGGGTGTCGCAGAAACTGATCAATAGCCTGGGCGCAGAATCCCTGTCCGTGAATACCAGGCCGGCGCCGAAGCGAGGCGTCCAGCAATCTGACTATACGGCCGTAACGGCGGAAGCCGCAGTCAAGGCTGGCACCGCGCCCGTGGCGCTTATCATCCCGCGGGGTTTCGGTGAAAATCCCGTTTCGTTCGGCGGCCAGCAGGGTTTCAGTCTCCAACTGCTCAAGGACAGCAGTGACATGGTTGCGCCGCAGATAATTACGGGCTTGCTTCAGAAGGTTGCCATGACCGCAATGCCCGATGTCATGGCAGAGCAGGGGTCGAAGTACATGGATGAGTACGCCGGCGGGCTTACGCCGGAACAGCGCAAGAGAATCGCAGACAACCTGCAAGAACTCCGCCGGCGAGAGAACAGAGAGAATGGCGGCGCGGAGAGTGAGCACGGTTTAAACGGCGGAATGCCGATTTCAGTTACCGCGCGGGACGTGGTCGGTGAAAACAAAAACAATCCGATGGTGTCCTTTTATGCGGCAGCAATCGGAGTCATGTTCCTGCTCTTCACCGCCAGCAGCGCCGGGGGTTCTCTATTGGACGAAGCTGAAAGCGGGACACTCGACCGTGTGCTCAGTTCGCGGGTTACCATGGGAACACTGTTGGCAGGGAAGCTCTGCTATTGCTCCCTGTTGGCATTTTCCCAACTGGCGCTCATGTTTGTTTGGGCCTGGCTTGTTTTCAAACTCGATTTCATTCCGCACCTGGCTGGCTTTGTCATCATGGGACTCTCCACAGCTTTCGCGGTGGGGGCATTCGGCATGCTGCTAGCGAGCACGTGCCGAACTCGCGCGCAACTCGGCCCTTTGTCCACGCTGGTAATCTTGATCATGTCCTCGGTAGGGGGCAGCATGTTTCCCCGTTTTCTGATGCCGGAAGCGATGCAGAAAGCGGGGCTGCTGACGATCAATGCCTGGGCGATCGACGGCTTCACCAAAGTTTTCTGGCGCGATGAGCCGCTCTCGCACCTATGGCCGCAAGTCGCAGTACTGCTCGGCGTCGGCGTCGTCCTTTTCGTGATCGCTCGCAGACTCGCACGGCGCTGGGAATATTCGTAACGCGAGGCCGCGAAGCGGTAGCGCGAGGTTCTACCAGAACCAAGACAATTCCGGAATTGTACAAATCGTTGCGGTCGCCCAGGTGCGCGGAAGTCGACCACCGTTGGTGAGCCCGCACCGAACACGATGAACGAGTTGTGGGCCCCTCACTTCACGGCGCGCAATGGTTAACCTGTTCTCCGCTGATCTGCAATCTGTCATACAATGTCCTCCTTTTCGGAGCCCCCAATGCTGAATACACGATCGAACACACAGCGCACCATCGTTATCCTGCTTCTCGCCTTTGCTCTGTCGTCTTCCAGTGCGCCGGCCCAGGTCTCGTCCGCCTCCGGCCAGCAGGTGAACGCCCGTGTCAACGGGCTTCTCTCCCGGATGACCTTGCAGGAGAAGATCGGACAGCTGACCCAAGTGGGCGCTCTTGATCTCAAACTTGACCAGCGGAAAGAACTCGGCGACCTCCTTCCGGAAGACTCCGTCAGTATTGAGGATCACGTGCGCCGCGGGGAAGCCGGTTCCATCCTGTGGACCACCGATCCGGTTTTTATCAGCAACCTGCAGCATGTGGCCATGGAAGAGAGCCGGATGAAGATCCCGCTTCTGTTCGGCTTCGATGTGATCCATGGCTTCCGCACCATCTCCCCAGTCCCTCTGGCTATGGCCGCCACCTGGGATCCTGATCTCGCGGAGAACGCGCAGTCCGTGGCGGCACAGGAAGCCTCGGCCGGCGGCATCAACTGGACCTTCGGCCCCATGGTTGATATCGCCCGCGACGCCCGCTGGGGACGCATCGTGGAGGGTGCCGGCGAAGATCCCTACCTCGGTGCTGCCATGGCTCGCGCCCAGGTTCGCGGATTTCAAGGTCAGCAACTGGGCACGCCGGGCCGGGTCGTGGGCAGCGTCAAGCATTTTGCCGGATACGGCGCCGCCGAAGGCGGACGCGACTATGACGGCGCTTACATCCCGGAAGAACATCTCCGCAACGTCTATCTGCCTCCCTTCAAAGCCGCCATTGACGCCGGCGTGGGCACCGTCATGAGCGCCTACCTCGACCTGAACGACGTCCCCGCCAGCGGCAATCGCTTCCTGCTGCGCGACGTGTTGCGCCGCGACCTCGGTTTCAAAGGATTCGTCGTCAGCGACGCCATGGCCGTCCGTGACCTAGAAACTCACGGCTTCGCCCGCGACCCGCAGGACGCCGCCTTTCGCAGCCTGACCGCCGGTGTGAACATGGACATGGCCAGCCTTACTTATCTCCGCAACCTGGAATCGCTGGTGCAGTCGGGGAAGCTGTCAGTGACGCAGATTGACGACGCCGTCCGCCCCGTTCTGGAAGTGAAAATCCGCATGGGATTGTTTGAGCACCCCTACGCTGATTCTTCCACGGCGGAATCAATCCTCAATGATCCCGAGCATCGAAAACTGGCACGCATCGCCGCCCAGCGCACAATGGTTCTGCTGCGCAATGAGAACTCGCGCTGCCTCTGAAAAAGACGTTGGCTTCGCTCGCGGTGATTGGACCGCTAGCAGACTCGGAAAAGGAAATTCAGGGTTCCTGGAGCGTCGAGAAAGCTGCCCAGGCTGTTTCCGTGCTGGAGGGTGTTCGCGCCGAGCTGCCCAATGCCCACGTGGAATTCGTGAGAGGCGCAGATCTCGAGCGCAAGTATCCTTCGCTCGTGGACAAGGTTTTTGGCATCAAACCCGCGGTCCCGCTACCTGAGGACCAACTGAAAAACGAACTCGACAAGGCCGTCGAGGCAGCGAGCCGGGCTGACACAGTTGTTCTTGTGCTCGGAGAGCTGGCCAACATGAGCGGAGAAGGCGCGTCGCGTGCGTCACTCGATCTGCCAGGCAACCAGCAGCAATTGCTCGAAGCGGTGGTGGCCACAGGGAAACCAGTTGTGCTCGTGCTCCTCAACGGACGCGCCTTGAACATTTCCTGGGCCGCGGGACGCGTCCCCGCAATCCTCGAAGCCTGGTATCCCGGCACGGAAGGCGGCAACGCCATCGCCGATATTCTTTTCGGAGACGCGAATCCCGAGGGCAAGCTGCCCGTCTCCTGGCTGCGCACCACGGGCCAGGTTCCCATCTACTACGCGCACAATCTCACCCACCAGCCCGAGGACGACAAGAATTTCACCTCGCGATACCTGGATGTCCGCACGTCTCCTCTTTATCCCTTCGGCTACGGACTCAGCTACACGCAGTTTGCCTTCTCCAATCTGCAGCTGAGTCAGGCGACGCTGGCACCTGGTGGGTCGCTCCAGGTGTCCGTCGCTGTGGAGAATACGGGTCGCAGTTCCGGAAACGAAGTTGTCCAGCTCTATCTCCATCAGCGCGCGGGCAGCGCCTCCCGACCGGTTCGTGAACTCAAAGGCTTCCAGCGAACCCTCCTGGCCCCCGGCGAGAAGAAGACCGTGCGTTTCACGGTGGGCAAAGACGAACTGAGCTTCTGGAGCCCCGAGGCTAAGGCCTGGGTGGAAGAATCCGAAGAGTTTGACGTGTGGGTCGGCGGTGATTCCACGGCGTCCTTACACACCAGCTTCCGGGTAGCCCGCAAGTAACGCACACTGTCGAGAGGGTTCTCCCAGGGAGAATGTCGCAACAGGCCGAACTGCCGGACAAAATGGGTGGTCAAAGAAAGCTCAGTCGAAAAACAATGCGGGGCAAGCCCCAGCAACACGTAGGATTTCGCCCAAGAGTTCCTCCCGCCTCTCCTATCGGTGTTGAGGTGCAATCTCGTCCATCTCATCGTGCCCCTGCGCTCGGTAGTAGTCACTGTCCCACAACTCTATATTGCGGTCAGATCCGATTTGAGTATTGCCAGGCGATCAGGATCCACGGGTTGTCTTGGCTCCGGCATTACTTGTTTCGGAGCAGCCGCAGGGCCAACTGATGTGCAGAGAAAAGTCTCTGGCTATCGGAACGCCGCCGACATTTCGCGCTAACTGCCGAGAGTTCGGCTCGGCCAAGACTGCCGGGAGAATTTACGATGAGTGCAACCGTTTCCGTAGCCGCTGCCCAATGGCTGAGAAATGTCAACCGAAGACCAGCAGTGACCAGCAGTATTCGCTGAACAATCAAGAATCAGCCATACGTCAGTACACTTATATCAAGTCGAAAGACCGGCGGTCCACGATTGCGGGACGGGTGGCCGTGTCGGATGCAGTGGGCAACTGCCCTTTTAGGGCGGGGACGAGTAAAGCGGGCAACCAGAGAAAACGAGCCAGCAATGCGCTTCCGTGGAATATCCGGACCGAGTTCACCTCTGATGCGAGTTGCACCGCGATACCCGTAAGTTGCTAAGCCGCCTTCTCATCGTTGCTGGAGCCTGGGCTGCCAACTAAATCTTGTCGTAGTCGCTCCATTTCCGCCGAGGCTTCCTTTATCTGCTCGGCATATTCGTGGCCTTGCCGTGGTAGAAATCCTCCGTAGTTCTCCAGCAGCAGGCGGGCGCTCGCCTCGATGGCAGAGGTCTTGGAGCGGGCTTGGTTGGAAAGGGCAAACGTTAGTTTTTCTAGCTGCAAATCGCGCACGGCTAGCTCTTGTCTGCTCTGAGCAGCTACCTGTTCAAGCATCTGCCCGTGGTAGCGGATGAGTGCAAACAGACATGCTGTCAGTACGAGCAGACATGAATTGACCACAATGGTTTCTGTCAAAGCCTTGCTTAGGCTAGCATTCCGCTCTCTGTCGAATCTCGCGAAACTGCTGGTCTCCGCCACGGATAGCGAAGACAGAAGCCCGCGAGCTCTGTCCATGTACTCCATACCTTCATTTGAATCCACCAGCATGAATGCGCGGTGGCGATACCCCTTTTGGCGCAAACTAATAGAGCGCTCCATCTCATCTTGCTTTGAGCTAGCCAAAGACTCGAGCTGCGACTCCAGGGACCGTTCGCGCTCCGCCCGATTAGCTAACCCTGCACGAAGGCCGGCAAAATCGGTTCCGATCCTCCCCTTCGCGTCGGTGTAAGGCTGCAAGTACGAAGGGTCCTCGGTTAACAGGTATCCGCGCTGACCTGTTTCCATATCGGTCAAGTCTCTCAGAACACCGGAGATGCTCGCTTGGATCATGGAGCTTTCCAGTGTGAGCGCCGCAATTCTCTTCATCTGTTTTAAATGGTTCACAGCAAGATACGCATTCCACGCCATGAAAGCGAGTAGCGCGGGGGCCAGGACTTGCAGCGCAGCTTTTCGAATCATTTTATTTGTGCCCTCCTTCACGTGACGTTCAGAACACCCTCAGCCGTGATTCGACTGGCTTTGCAAATCTCCTCCGCAACCTTGACCACTGCGTCGCTGCTGTGGACCGGCCCTTCCGCTGACATAACCGAACTGGCAGCCAGGGTGAAAAGCAGAGCATCCTCCTGCTTGTCGAAGTAAAGTACTACCTGATTCGCTGCCATGTGCGTACCTCCTGCTGGTTGTTCTTAGGAATGATAGGCCGATTCCCCACACGAATGAGGTTATCTCTTGTGGTGCGCCTTATTGTAAAATCTTCCGTCCAGCAGATGAGCCAAGCGAATGATCCACTCGCCGACGGACTTCACCATTAACGCTGCGCCGTCAATTGACGAAATCAGGCGTGGCTGTTGAAAAACTCTTTTTGGAGTCTTTCAACCTGAAAATTCCTTTGCAAGTTGTTGAATGTTCGTTCGCTGTAGACGCTAAGAGTCGCTGAAATTACTGCTTTGGTTCCTTTTTCAACAGCCACAGGCATTTACACTCACGATCCCGGTCAATGCACTACGAAAGAACGCCACGCTTCAGAAGGTCGAGGCTGGATGAGGCGCCGCCTCCGCTACGCTGTGCAGGGCTTCGCTCCGCTACGGCGGCGCTACGGAGTAACTGCGGTGGTGTGTCGGTGCGAAAGAACTGGGTATAGGCAAATCGGCTGGAGAATGGCACTTTACCTTGGGGGGATACCCGTTGACGCGAATGACCTTTTGCGGCGGGTCAAAGCAGCCAAACCAACCCCTCTAAGAATGAGACGGGGCTGGAGGCAAGTCACCACACCCGGGGAGAAGTTTTTCTTCTTGACATCCTTTTTCATAGCGCGGCATAGCCGCAACCAAAACAGTCGGTAAGCTTTCACTATCAGCTGTTGGCAATCGCTTTAGCCAAAAGCCCCATCGTTCGCGCATCCTGAAATCGCATTCGTCTTCCGGAGCCGGGCTAACTCAAGACC
>CATPBJ010000170.1 GCA_955652395.1 uncultured Terriglobales bacterium
GATGGCGGCCTGGAAGCTGGCGCCGGCGCTGGCCGCGGGTTGTACCTGCGTGCTGAAGCCGGCCGAGCAGACCCCGATTACGGCGTTGGAAATGGCGAACTGGCTGGCCGATGTCGGCCTCCCGCCCGGTGTGGTCAACATCATCACCGGCTTCGGTGAGACATGCGGCGCACCCCTGGTGCAGCATCCCGATGTCAACAAGATCGCTTTTACGGGCAGCGCGGCGGTCGGCAAAATTATCGTCAAGCAGGCTGCGGACACGGTCAAACGCGTGACTCTCGAACTCGGCGGCAAGTCGCCCAACATTTTCTTCGCCGATGCGGATTTTGAAGCCGCCATCGACGGCGCGCTCTTTGGCGTGTTCATCAACCAGGGCGAAGTCTGTTCCGCCGGCAGTCGCATCCTGGTGCAGAAGCCGATCTATAAGAAGTTTGTCGATGCCATGGCCGCGAAGGCCAAGACCATCAAGCTGGGTGCGCCTCTTGATCGAGATACGAAAATGGGACCACTGGTGAGCAAGGACCAATACGACCGCGTTCGCTCCTATCAGGAAATCGGAAAGAAGGAAGGCAAGCTCGCAGCCGGTGGCGGACGCGCCGAGAAATTTGCCAAAGGTTACTACGTGGAGCCCACTATTTTCTACGATCTTGACAATAGTGCCCGCATCGCCCGGGAAGAGATCTTCGGTCCGGTCGCCGCAGTGATTCCGTTCGAAGACGAAAAACAAGCGGTCAAGATCGCAAACGACTCTCCTTACGGACTTGCGGCCGCGGTCTGGACGCGCGACATCTTCAAGGCATTCCGCACCGTGAAATCGCTGCGCGCCGGCATCGTGTGGGTCAACCACATGCAGCCGACGTATGTGGAAGCGCCGTGGGGCGGCTACAAGCAATCCGGTTTTGGACGCGAACTGGGGCCATGGGGGCTCGAAGAATATCTGGAAACCAAGCAGGTACACATCAACCTGAATGAAGCCCCGATCGGCTGGTACTGAGAAGAGCGGTCGTTAGTCGTTGGTCATTAGTCGTTTGCTGATGGTGGAGTGCTCAACTTGGTAGAGACCAACGACTAACAACTGAAGACCAACGACTGGATCAGGAAACCAAGATGGCGACTATCCAACTACGAACCTCGATTCCCGGGCCGAAGTCGAAAGCGCTGGCTCAACGCCGGGCCGACGCCATTCCTCGAGGCCTCTCTATTGGCACGCCAGTCTACGTGGCGAAAGCGGAAGATGCCTGGCTCGAAGATGTAGACGGCAATCGCTACCTGGATTTTGCCGGCGGTATCGGCTGCCTTAACGTAGGGCATCGTCGCGAGCCTGTGGTCGCTGCGGTCAAGACGCAGCTCGATCGCTTTCTGCACACTTGTATTCAGGTCACGCCCTATGAGAGCTATGTCCGCCTGGCGGAGCGTATGAACCAGGCCACTCCAGGCAAGTTCCCGAAGAAAACGTTGTTTGTAAATAGCGGTGCCGAAGCAGTGGAGAACGCCGTGAAGATTGCGCGTGCCCACACCGGGCGGTCAAGCATCATCGCCTTCGAGGACGCTTTTCACGGGCGCACTATGATGACGCTGGCGCTCACCAGCAAGACTCATCCCTACAAGGCCGGCTTCGCTCCCTTTCCGGGCGACGTTTACCGCATTCCCTACGCCTACTGCTATCGCTGCTCGTATTCGCTGAAGTATCCGTCGTGCGATCTGTTCTGCGCTCGCCACCTGGAAGACACCTTCAAACGCGTGGTCGCATCCGAGGATGTCGCAGCTGTAATTGCCGAGCCAGTCCTGGGCGAAGGCGGGTTCGTTGTTCCTCCCCAAGAGTTTTTTCGAGTGCTGATGGAGACTTGCCGCAAGCACGGCGTCTTGTTTATTGCAGATGAAGTGCAGAGCGGCTTGGGCCGCACTGGTCGGCTCTTTGCTTGCGAATACTATGGCATCGAGCCGGATATTCTGTTGACGGCGAAATCGCTGGGCGGCGGTCTTCCGCTCGCGGCTATTACTGGCCGCGCGGAAATCATGGACGCTCCAGGCCCCGGTGGACTGGGCGGCACATTCGCCGGCAATCCGCTTTCTTGCGCGGCAGCGCTGGCGGTGCTGGATATCTTTGAGCGCGAGAATTTATTGGCCCGTGCCAACGAATTAGGCGACCAGTTTCAGAAGCGGGCGGGGCAGTGGCAAAAGCGCTGGCCGATGGTCGGGGACGTCCGCGGATTGGGCGGAATGCAGGCAATCGAGTTGGTGCGCTCGGCGGACACGCGCGAACCGGCGGCCGAGGAAACCAAACAGATCGCCCAATATTGCTATGAGCATGGTCTGATCACGATTACAGCTGGCTCCTATTCCAACGTGGTCCGCGTGCTGGTGCCGCTGGTGGTCACCGACCAGCAGTTGGACGAGGGACTGGATGTGCTGGAGTCCGCGCTACAAATGGTGTATGAAGGATCGAAGAGGGGCGCTGTCGCCCAGCCCGTCTAGTTTCGTGTGCACTACGAGTGGGGTAATTTTATGGCTGTTGCTACTGCTATTCTGACCAAGGTTCCCAACTACATTAACGGGCAGTGGATCGATTCCGGAGCCACTGAGTGGATTGATGTTGCCAACCCGGCCACGGGCGAGATCATCGCCCAGACTCCGCTTTCCAATGCTGCCGAAGTCGCGGCCGCGATCGAAGCGGCGGCGTCCGCCTTTCCGGAATGGCGGCGCACGGCGGCTGAAGATCGCATTCAGCCTCTGTTCAAGCTGAAGCACATTCTCGAAGAGCAGATCGAGGACCTGGCCCGCATCCTGACCACTGAGAATGGCAAGACTTTTACCGAGGCCAAAGCCGAGTTGCGCCGCGCCATCGAAAACGTGGAAGTCGCTTGTGGAATTCCAACGATGATGCAGGGCTACAACCTGGAAGACGTGGCCCGCGGCATCGACGAAATGATGATCCGGCAGCCGCTAGGCGTGGTCGCGGCGATTGTCCCGTTTAATTTTCCTGGGATGATTCCGTTCTGGTTCCTGCCCTACGCTATCGCTACCGGAAATACTTTTGTCCTCAAGCCGTCGGAGCGGGTGCCGCTCACCATGAAGCGGGCATTTGAATTGATGGAGAATATCGGACTGCCGAAAGGGGTAATAAATCTGGTCAATGGCGGCAAGAATGCCGTCAACGCGCTGCTTGATCATCCCAAGGTTCGGGCGATCAGTTTTGTCGGTTCCACGCCGGTGGCGCGGTACGTGTATGCCCGCGCCGGTGAGAACGGGAAGCGGGCCCAGTGCCAGGGCGGGGCGAAGAACCATGTCATCGTCCTGCCAGACGCCGACATGAAAATGACCACGCAGATCGTCGGAGACAGCGCTTTTGGCTGTGCGGGACAGCGCTGCTTGGCTGTCTCTGTGGCGGTGACGATTGGGGAAGCGCAAAAAACCTTTCGCGATTCGATTACTGAGGCAGCTGCGTCGTTGCGAGTCGGCAATGGTCTGGACAAGGGCGTGCAGATGGGTCCGGTGATCACACCGCAGAGCAAGTCGCGGGTCGAGACGCTGATTGCGACTGGCGAAAGGCAGGGGGCAAAGATTCTGCTCGACGGTCGCAACTCGCACGTTCCGAAAGGTGAAGCGGGGAACTTTGTGAAGCCAACCGTTCTCGACGCCGTTCCCGCCACCAGCGAGTTGACCGAAACCGAGATCTTCGGTCCGGTACTGAGCCTGGTTCACGCCAACGACATGGATGAGGCGCTGGCCTTCCTCGAGCGCAGCCCATACGGCAATCAGGCCTCGCTCTTCACTTCGAGCGGAGCCGCGGCACGCCGTTTCCGCTACGAAGCACCCGCAGGAAATATTGGCATCAACATCGGCGTGGCCGCGCCCATGGCGTACTTCCCCTTTAGTGGCTGGAAAGATAGCTTTTTCGGCATCATGCACGCGCAGGGCCGTGACGCCATCGAGTTCTATACGGAGAAGAAGATTGTGGTCGAGCGCTGGGCAAAAGACCACTCGCGCAAATTTTAAGTCCGCACGAACCACGTAGGGGCGGCTGTCCGCGCTCACCCGGCCGAGCGAAGCTCGGCTGAAACCCAAGCCGGCGAAAATACAGGGGAGCCATGCTCGCCCACCCCAGACGAGGACGTCTGGGTCTACGTGATCTGTGAAGACTGAGGTACTTATGCCAGATACCATTCAGAAATATAAAGACTACGTGATGACTGGCTTCATGAAGTCGGTCGTGCCCATTGTGATCGACAAAGCGAGTGGCGTTACGGTCACCGACATCAATGGCCGCGAGTATCTCGACTGCTTTGCGGGTATTTCGGTGGTCAATGCCGGCCATTGCAATCCCAATGTGATCGCGGCGGCCAAGGCGCAGATGGACAAGCTGGTCCACTGCTCGTCGTACATTTATCACGTGCAGCCAGTCGCGGACCTGGCGGAAAAGATTGCCCACATCGCTCCGCGCGATCTGACCAAAACGTTTTTCGGAAACAGCGGCGCTGAAGCCATCGAAGGCGCCATGAAGCTGGCGCGGCTTTACACTGGCAAGCACGAATTCATCGCGCTCCATGCCAGCTTTCACGGGCGCAGCTGGGGCGCGCTCAGCGTCACTGGCAACATGGGACGTAAGAAGCGCGGTGGCCCCTACGCCGCCGGTGTGACCTTCGCGCCCGCACCGTATGCCTATCGTTCGCTGTGGCCAGGCGATCCTCAGGAATGCGGGCGGCAGTGCGCGCAAGCCATCGAAGATGTGATTCGATTCACCACCGCCGATGACGTAGCCGCGTTTATCGCAGAGCCACTCATGGGTGAAGGCGGAATCATCGTGCCTCCGCCGAACTACTTCAAAGAGGTAAAGAAGGTCCTCGACCGGCATGGCATTCTCTTTATGGCTGACGAAGTTCAGTCCGGCTTTGCCCGCACCGGAAAGGTGTTCGCCATCGAACACTACGGTGTCGAACCCGATATTCTGGTAACCGCGAAAGGCATTGCGGATGGCTTCCCGCTAAGTGCATTTACCACGCGGCCGGAAATTGCCGCTGCCTACAAACCCGGCGATCATCTTTCTACATTCGGTGGCAACCCAGTGTCCTGCGCCGCCGCGCTGGCCAACATCGAATTTATGGAGCAGGAGAACCTTCCGGCCCGCGCCACCGAGACCGGCAACTACGCCATGGCGAAGCTGCGCGACTTGCAGAAACACAATCCTCTGATCGGCGAAGTGCGAGGCTTGGGATTGATGATCGGCGTCGAACTGGTCAAAGACGAAAAACTCACTCCGGCCACGTCTGAAGCGGAATCGATTCGCGACGGGTTACTGCGCCAGGGCGTGCTGGTGGGTGTGGGTGGTGTCTACGGCAACGTCATCCGCTTCCAGCCTCCACTCATTATTACTCGGCCGCAAATCGATCGAGCGATTGCCGCCTTCGCCGAGGCATTGCACGAAGTAACCTACCCGGTGCAGGTCTAGTTCTGACGTTTCATGAAAGCGACCGTCCGATCAAGGGGTTGGTTCGGATTACCTTGGTCATCTTTTCTCGTTTTTCTCGCTACATGACAATGGGGTCAAAGAAGTGGAGCGGTTGTGGACCACATTGTCAGAAGCTTCGAGTATCCGCTGGGGCGAGCTTGTGTCCGGTTTAGCTGGCTGGTCGTCTTTTGTCTGTTTTCCGCTCTGCTAAACGCACAAACGC
>CATPBJ010000171.1 GCA_955652395.1 uncultured Terriglobales bacterium
ATTCTGCCCCCAGGTGTGCAGGACGGCGAAAAAGCCGATCGCTGCCCCCAGACGTTTGGGATCGGCCGCGATAGTGGACAAAGTCGCGGCCGTGGCTCGGAACAGAATGCCGTAGACGAGATCTTTGTTCTGGTAAGCAATGGCGGTGATCGGTTCGGGGAGGGTGAAGACGACATGAAAATACGGGGTCGGGAGAATTTCCGCTTTCCGTTTTTCGACCCATTCGGCACGCGCTAAGGACTGGCACTTGGGGCAATGTCGGTCGCGGCAGCTATCGTAAGCGTTACGCTCGTAAGGACAGCTGTCGCAGTGCTCGAGATGACCACCAAGGGCCGCCGTCCGGCACACCTCGATCGCGGTCATGACGCGTCGCTGTGCCGTGGAGAGCGACGCACCATGCTGTTGGCGATAGGCTTCACCATAGCGGCGGAAGATGTCCGCCACTTCCAGCTTGGGGCGATCCATGGGACCCAGCGGCTAGAAGAGCGGTGGCGGAGTGGGCTTGACCTCCAGGGGAACAGGGTGCGGCAACAAATCGAGTGGGCTCGACGTCGAGCACACTTTGCTAGTCGCGATGCGGAGATATTTTGCTGTGGTGGCCAGACTGCGATGTCCAAGAAGCAGTTGAATGGTGCGGACGTCGGTGCCTTGCTCCAGAAGGTGCACGGCAAATGCATGTCTCAGGGAGTGCGGGGTGATGGGCTTGGAGATTTTGCAAATACCGTGGGCTTTCTGGCACTCGCGCTCCACCGCGGCCCGGCTAATGTGCTGGCTCGGTATATCGCCGGGAAAGAGCCAGTGCTCAGGCCTTTTCACTCGCCACCACGCTCGCAGGATCTCCAACAGCTGTGGGGAGAGCATCACGTAACGATCCTTCATTCCCTTGCCTTGCTCGACCCGCAAGACCATGCGCTTGCTATCGACGGCAGGGGGCGTAAGAGCGATGGCTTCGGAGACGCGCAAGCCGGCTCCGTAGCAGGTGGTCAAGATGGCACGGTGCTTCCTGTTAGCCACGCAGGCCAGAAACTGTACGACTTCCTCGGGACTGAGGACCACCGGCAGGGTCCGAGGCTTTTTCGGAGCGGGGATGATGTCTTCGAAGGTCCAGTCCTTCTTGAGAGTGACTTTATACAGGAAGCGAAGTGCGGAAATGGCCATGAGGATCGAACTGGTAGCCAACTTCTTTTCCTTCGTCAGGTAAAGCTGATAGGTACGAATCTGCTCCGGCCCCAACTGCTCCGGTGACTGATTGAAGTAGCGTGCGAAGAGTGAGACCTGTTGGACGTACGACTCCTGGGTGTTCACCGCCAAATTGCGGATCTGCATGTCCTCGAGCATGCGTAGCCGAAGAGAAGTCATTGGAAAGCTCCTTTGTCGGATGGATTTGCTGCAAGCAGCGACTCCATGATTCCCGCAAAGGGGCTTACTAGGGAACAAGACGTGGAGTGAGACTCGGATAGATCTCCGGGTTTACGAACTGAACCTCGACCTGATTCCTACCGCGAAGCGGTTTAGTCCAATGCCGCTTATGCCGAATTCGGCATAACCGTCATACGTTTGGGACGCTCCTGAACGCCAACGGAGAAAATCCGAAGGTCGTACAAGAACTGCTGCGCCACGCAAGTCTGAAAGTCACCACCGACGTTTACATGCAGGCAGTGGGTCCACAGAAGCGCGAGGCACAGAGCAATTTGGTCAAACTGGTGCGGAAGGGCGCGGTTTCGGAGAGCAAGTCCGCCTAAGTGGATCAAACTGGATCATGAAGAAAAACGGCGATTACGTGGAAGTCTTGTATTTTGTTGGCGTCCCCGACGGGATTTGAACCCGTGTTACCGCCGTGAAAGGGCGATGTCCTAGGCCAGGCTAGACGACGGGGACCGCTATGCTGAGGTGGGAGCCTGAGACTGAGCCTCGATGTTAACAGTGCGGCTGGAACAGTGTCAAAGGACGACGCCTTTCGAGTGTAACAATTTAGAATAGATGGCAGCGGCGGCGCCCGCGTCTTGAATGCCTGATCCTCTCTACCTGAGTCTTTGGTTTTCCAGTTTTGAGTTGGACGACATGTTGCCTCATGCCCTGGCTGTGATGCGCCAGTTTTCCTTTTCCGTGGCGCAACCTGGGATCACCTATTTGGCCCTCCATCCTGTTTCCTGGAATGAACCTACCATCCTTGAACGGCGCTTCAGACCGGGAGTTTCGGCGGAAGAGGTGGTGCTCATCGCTTCCGACCTGCTGCATGAAGACTACGCTTACATGTTTGATGCTTTTTGGGATCTATGGGTCGTGGCTGAAAATGGAGAGTGGACTCAGCGGCCGTCGCCGGTGAAGTTTCTGGTGCATGGTCTTGAGTTTGATGAAGGTGTCTACCAGCGGGAAGGCCACATCCAGGTGGACCTTAGTCTGGACTCGCCTTTCCTCCAGGAAGAGGTGCCGTTAACTGCCGAGGCTGGCGCAAGAGTGCGTGCCAACGTGCAGAAACTTGTGGAGTTCAGCAGCAAGGTGGAAAAGAATTCCGGCGCCAACGCTCGCCTGTTGTGGTCGGAGTCGGAGCAGAACTTCGCACAAAAGCTGATTGCCCGCCTGCAGAAAGTGCAGTAAACCCCTTTTAACCCTGAGGACGCGGATGCACACGGAGGAAGCACGAAGGAATCGTGCTCCCGTGTAGAGCAAACGATTATTTGGTTCTTCCACCCTCTACTTTCAACTTGTCGGTCGCCGCGGCTTGCGCCGCTGCCAGTCGCGCTGTCAGAACGCGGAAGGGCGAGCAGGAGACGTAGTTCAATCCCATCTGGTGACAGAACTCGACCGACGAAGGTTCGCCGCCATGCTCGCCGCAGATGCCGACTTTGAGGTCCGGCCGGGTTTTCCTACCGCGTTCGGTCGCCATCTTGATCAACTGGCCGACTCCCTCGCGGTCGAGGACGGCAAACGGATCCTGCTTCAGGATGCCTTCTTCCAGGTATGTCGGCAGCACCTTGTTCACGTCGTCGCGGGAAAAACCGAACGTGGTCTGGGTCAGGTCATTGGTGCCAAAGGAGAAGAACTGGGCCTCCTTCGCGATCTCATCCGCGACCAGCGCGGCCCGCGGCAATTCGATCATGGTGCCCACCAGATAGTCCACCTTCTTCTCTTTCTCTTTGAAGACCTCTTGCGCAACCCGGTGGACAATCGCTCCCTGGTTCGCCATTTCTTTCAACGTGGCAGTGAGCGGAATCATTACCTCGGGATAGACTTTTATCCCGTCCTTGGCTACGGCCACCGCGGCCTCGAAGACGGCGCGGGCCTGCATCTCGGTGATCTCGGGATAGGTGATTCCCAAACGGCAGCCACGATGTCCGAGCATGGGGTTGAATTCATGCAGGTCTTCCACGCGGCGTAACAGCGTTTTGAGTCCCTTCAGCTTGGGGGAACGTGGCTTGGTGGCTTCGAGCACCGCGATCTCGACCATCAGATCTTCGCGGCGCGGCAGGAACTCGTGCAGCGGAGGGTCGAGCGTGCGTATGGTGACGGGGAAGCCGTCCATCGCCCGGAACACGCCGATGAAATCGGCACGCTGCATCGGGAGAAGTTTCCTGAGCGCGGCACGACGCGCAAGTTCCTGGGCGCGCTTCATCACTTCGGTACGCTCGTTGGAGTCTAGTTCTTTGAAAGTCGCCTGGCTGCCAGACTTGCGA
The DNA here is from genome assembly GCA_955652395.1 of uncultured Terriglobales bacterium. Classification (GTDB taxonomy): domain Bacteria; phylum Acidobacteriota; class Terriglobia; order Terriglobales; family Acidobacteriaceae; genus JAIQFF01. The sequence goes on from CATPBJ010000171.1 coordinate 3,675, forward strand.
TTGTGCTCGGCAAGCGCTGCTGGGATGTGCTTGTCTTCGCGGGCCAGGATCATGTCCCGCATGTGCGGCAGTCGATCCTCGGCGAAGAACATGTGCTCGGTGCGGCACAGGCCGATGCCTTCGGCACCGAAAGCGCGGGCCTGAATGGCATCACGCGGAATGTCGGCGTTGGCGCGGACCTTCAGCCTGCGGAACGGCTCGGCCCAACCCATCAGCTTCATGAGTTCGGGATCGTCGGGCTTGGCCGCAACCGTGTTGAGCTTGCCCTTGATCACCCGTCCGGTGGTGCCGTCGAGCGAGATCCAATCGCCTTCCTTGAAGACCTGCCCCTTCACGTGCATCTCGCCTGTTTTTTCTTCGACCTGGATGTCCCCGGCTCCAGCGACGCAGCATTTGCCCATGCCGCGTGTGACTACGGCCGCGTGACTGGTCATGCCGCCGCGCGACGTCAGGATGCCGACCGCGACTTCCATTCCATGAATGTCTTCCGGCGTTGTTTCCGCGCGCACCAGAATGACTGGGTTCTTTCTGTCATGGCCGGCCTTCACCACTGCATCGTCGGCAGTGAAAACAATCTGGCCGACGGCTGCGCCTGGCGAAGCTGGAAGGCCTGTGGCCAGCACTTCAATGTTTCCGCCCTTTTCGTCGAGACCCGGAACCAGGAAATCGTAAAGCTGGTTGGGCTCGACGCGGAAGATGGCTTCTTCCTTAGTGATGAGACCCTCATCCACCATCTGGATGGCAACCCGCACAGCGGCGCGTCCGGTACGCTTGCCGTTGCGCGTCTGCAGCATGTAGAGCTTGCCTTCCTGGATGGTGAATTCGAAATCCTGAATGTCGCGGTAGTGTTTTTCCAGGCGTGTCGTGATCTCGCGCAGCTGATCGTAGACGCTGGGCATGACCATTTGCAATTCGAGGATCGGAACCGGAGTGCGGATGCCGGCGACCACGTCTTCGCCCTGCGCATTCATCAGGAACTCGCCGTAAAACTCTTTCACGCCAGTGCCGGGATTGCGGGTAAAGCCCACACCAGTGCCACTGGTTTCGCCGAGATTGCCGAAGACCATGGCCTGTACGTTGACCGCGGTGCCCAGCATGTCGTCGATGTTATTGATGCGACGATAGTGCTTGGCGCGATCGTTCTGCCAGGAGCGGAACACGGCATCGCGCGCCATGACCAACTGCTGATGCGGGTCCTGAGGAAAGTCGTGCTTGGTGTGCTTCTTTACGACCTTCTTGTATTCCTCGATCACTTCCTTCAAGGCCTTGGCGTCGAGGTCAGTGTCGAGCTTGGCCTTTTTCTGCTTCTTCTTGGCCTCGAACGCTTCATCGAAAGCGGGTTTCGGAATGTCCAGTACCACGTTCCCAAACATCTGAATAAGACGGCGATAGGAGTCGGCGGCAAAGCGCGGATTGTTGCTGCGCTTCGCCAGCGCCTCGACGCTCTGATCGTTGAGGCCGAGATTAAGGATGGTGTCCATCATTCCGGGCATGGAAAATTTAGCGCCTGAGCGTACGCTCACCAGCAGCGGATTCTCGCCCTTGCCGAGCTTCTGGCCCTGCAATTCTTCCAGTTTCTTGAGCGCCGCATCCATCTGGCGTTCGACTTCGGCAGACACACTATTGGTACGCATGTATTCCCGACAAGCTTCGGTCTGTATGGTGAAGCCTGGAGGCACGGGCAGCCCAGCATTCGTCATCTCGGCGAGGCCGGCACCTTTGCCGCCCAGGTCGTCTTTCATCTTGCCGTGGCCATCGGCTTTGCCGCCGCCGAAGGAGAATACGTACTTGGTGGCTGAATTCTTTTCGGTGGTCACAAAGCGGGTTTCGGGGAGAGTTTGCGTCGCCATAGTGGATCTTCTTCCTTTATTGTTTTGAAGATTCTTGGGATTCCGTGCCTTCGGTCACGACCTCGGAGAAATCGGCGATGGTGGAAAATTCCTTCAACAGCGCTTGCAGAAGGGCCAAACGGTTTGTCCGGATTCGCTCGTCATCAACCATGACCATGACCTTGTCGAAAAATGCATCGACCGGTTCTCTTGCAGTCGAAAGCAAGAATAAAGCCTCTTGATACTCTTTCTTCTGCCGGTGCGTTTCAACTCTCGGAGCGTAGGTCTCGACGTAAGCCGCTAGACTCCTTTCCTCATCGGCAGAATCGGGCAAAGGCTGGAATTTTGCGGCAGGCTCAATGCCGGTTTCCTTCGCCTGCTTCAAGAGGTTGCGCATACGTTTGCAAGCCGCCGCGATGGCTTGAAATTCGGGCATATGCAAAACGCCTTTCACTGCCTGCGCCCGTGCAACAGCGTCCACCACGTCATCAGCATCTGCCGCCAGCACCGCCCTTACCACGTCGTATCTGAACCCGAGCGTGTTACCTAGATAGAACTCCAGGCGCTCGCGCAGGAAATGTTTCACCGCACTGCCGTAGTCGACGGCGGGAGCAAGCTTCGCTGTGGCGGCCGCTGATCCGCGGTAGGCCTCGCGCGCATCCTTGAACAATTGGCTGAGACTGATGGGCAGCTTGTGCTCTGCAATCGTCTTGACGATTCCATTGGCCTGGCGGCGCAGGGCAAACGGATCTTTCGATCCCGTTGGCTGAAGTCCAAGCGCGAACATGCCCGCGATGCTGTCAACCTTGTCGGTGATCGAGAGTACGGCTCCTTCAACGGTTCGGGGGACCGAGTCTTCCATGGACGCGGGCTTATAGTGATCGTAAATTGCGATGGCCACAGCTTCGCGGGCATCGGCTTTCATGTCGGGATCGAGTTCCTGCACCCTGGCGTACAAGCCGCCCACAATACCCTGCAGTTCGGTGAACTCTTTGACCAGTTCGGTCGTGAGGTCGGTCTTTGCCAGAAGCGCCGCTTTGTGGACTACGCCCGGGCGCACCGCGATGCCGCCCTGGCGAATCTTCTCGCACAGCCAGCTGCACACCCGCTGTACCCGCAGAACCTTGTCGTAATAGCTGCCCAGGTCTTTCTGGAAGGTGACGTTCTTTAGCCACGCCGTCCGCTCGCGGAGCGGATGCTTCTGGTCGGTCTGCCAGAAGAAACGGGCGTCGTTAAAACGCGCGCGCAGCACGCGCTCGTGCCCATGGCGGATGATTCCGCCAGGGTCGCCGTCTGTATTCAGCACCGCCAGAAAGTGCGGTGAGAGACTGCCGCGAGAGTCTTCGACAGCAAAATACTTTTGATGATCGCGCATGACCGTGACCAGAACTTCTTCAGGCAGCTCCAGAAATTCCGGATCGAAGCCGCCCAGGATCGCCGATGGCCATTCGGTCAGGTTGACCACGGTGTCGAGCAGTGACTTGTCGTCCCGCCAGCGCGCTCCGGGGATGGTACGAGTCGCGGCATCGAGAGTTTTGCGAATCTGCTTTTCTCTTTGCCCGCGACTCAGCACCTTCGCCCTCTCCAGCGCCTCTATGTAGGGCGCTCCCCCCCGGGGGATCGAGACCGAGCCGTCGGCGAGAATTCGATGCCCACGCGACTGGTTTCCCGCGCGCACGCCGTCGAACTCCAGCGGAATGACCTCGGCATCGAGCATGGCCACCAACCAACGCACCGGGCGCACGAAGCGCTCACTGGGCTTGCGCCAGTACATGTTTTTGGGCCAGTAAATGGAAGCGATTTCTTTGGGCAGGGATTCGCCCAGAATCTCGGCGGCGGAGCGTCCTTTCTTCGTGATCTTCGCCGACAGATACTCGCCCTTCGGAGTTGCGGTGCGTTGCAAGTGGGAAACATCCACGCCGGCCTTTCTTGCAAAGGCATGCGCAGCAGGAGTGGGTTGCCCGTCTTTAAAAGCTACGCTGACCGATGGACCGAGCACGTGCTCGACAACATCCGGCTGTGCCGCAGGAATGCTCGCCGCCAGTACCGCCAGCCGGCGAGGCGTGTCGAGATAGGTCAGGGCGCCCGCTGGAACCAGACGTTCACGATCGAGGAGTGTGTGCACGCGCTCGCGAAGTTCCAGGGACGCCGAGTCAATCATCCGCGCCGGAATCTCTTCGCAACCGATCTCTAGTAAAAAATCAGGCATCAACCTTAATCCCTGTCATTGCTACGCCGTTGTGGGCTCTACTTCTGCCCTCTTCTTCACCTTCTTGGGTAAGACAGGCTCATCCTCTACTTCCGTGGCTGACTCGCCGCGCTGCTGATCTACAAAGGCTCTCGCGATTCCTACTGCCAGTGCCCTAACGCGCGCAATCACGGCCACTCGCTCGGTGACCGAGATCGCGCCGCGCGCATCCAGGATATTGAACAGGTGAGAGCATTTCAGACAGAGATCATATGCTGCCAACAGCGGATACCGTTTCAAGGCGATAGGTTTGCCGGTGGCATCAACAAGCCCCTTCAGCCCTGTTCGCACCATCTCACTGGCAGGGGAGCGTTTTGCCATTTCATAGCCGTCGATCAACCGCTTACACTCGAGTTCGTACAGCTCGAAGTGCCTCCAAAGAAAGTCCGCGTCCGCTACCTCAAAGTTGTACGCCGAAAATTGCAGCTCGTCGGCCAGGCGCACGTCACCGTACGTCGTGATCCTGTTGGTCTCCGGATCGCGAGCCCATACGACGTCGTAAATCGAGTCTTTGTCTTGCAAGAACGATGAGATGCGTTCCAGCCCATACGTCAGTTCGGCTGAAATTGGGTCCAGATCGACGCCACCGCACTGCTGGAAATACGTGAACTGGGTGATTTCGAGGCCATCGAGCATGACCTGCCAGCCGATTCCCCACGCACCGAGGGTCGGCGATTCCCAATTGTCTTCTTCAAACTTGATATCGTGCTGGCGCAGATCGATGCCCGTGGCGCCTAGGGATTCGAGATAAAGTTCCTGCACATTTTCCGGCGGCGGCTTCAGGATGACCTGCAGCTGCATGTGCTTGAACAGCCGGTTGGGATTTTCTCCGTAGCGTCCATCGGCCGGCCGGCGCGAAGGCTGCACATAAGCAACTTTGTGGGGCTGCGGCCCCAGCACGCGCAGAAAAGTTTCCGGCGCCATCGTGCCCGCACCGACCTCGACGTCGTAGGGTTGCTGAAGGATGCAACCGCGTTCCGCCCAAAACGTCTGTAGCCGGAGACTCAGCTCCTGGAAAGTGAGCGGATTGGATTTGGTTGGTGGCATGAACGTGTGGCTTTTAGCTAACAGCTAAGCGCTGATCTTCTCCAACATTCCAGCGGTTACCAGCTTCTTCTCGATGTGCCTCTGCAGCGTCTGGATCAGAAACTTGCGCAGATCACTTCCCTGCTTCTTGGGCCAGCGCGTGCCAGCAAAATTTTCTACCGGCGCGCGAAACATATGGGCCGCCAGCACCCGCGAATCGCCGGATATCTCGGATGATGCCAGGCGCTTGTCGTCGACGCACATCAAGCCGTCGGTTAAAGCGTGAAAGAATGCCCTGCTGCCGTTCAGGGGGCGTCCGCAAATCATGCACTCACCAAGGTCTGGCAGATAGCCCATCAGGCGGGTCATCCACAGCTCAAAATACGTCACGGGCATCCAGACATCGGCGCCGCGCAGTCCCGCAATCACCGAAAGCGCCAGACGAAACGCAGCGTCGTTGGTTTCGCGATCGGGCAGCAACTCGTCGAGCAACTCCGCCACGTGCGCCAGCGCGACTGCCCGCGGATAACCGACTTCTGTCGCCAGTGGCGACTCCAGCACCTCGCAGGAATCCAGCCGGGCCAACTCTTGGCGCTCGCGATCTTCGTAATAGGCCCGAACGTAGGTCAGCGGTTCGAGCGCGCCGCCAAACCGTCGCTTCGATTTCTTGGCTGACCGCGCCACGCCGCGAACTTTCCCTTCCGCTCGCGTAAACAGCGTGACCAGCAGATCGGCCTCGCGCAAAGGATAAGTGCGCAGGACAATCGCTTCCGACTCCTTCAGTGCCATGGAAGCTCAGCAGGTTAACGTTTGATTGTAATGGAGTGGCGGGGGGATGGGAAGTAAGGCAGCGGAAAGCTATCTTCCGAAATATTTTGCGTTGCGCTCGGTGAAGGAGGCCCATTTTTCCGGCAGATCGTCCAGCGCGAAGATGGCAGACACCGGGCACACGGGTACGCAAGCTCCGCAGTCGATGCACTCCACCGGATCGATGTACAGCATCTCCTCTTCGGCGTGCGCCGGCGAATCCTTTTTAGGATGAATGCAGTCCACCGGGCAAGCGTCTACGCAGGCTGTGTCCTTGGTTCCGATGCATGGTTCTGCGATCACGTATGTCATGGTTCGGGTCTCCCTGGTGAGCCGAGCTGTACTGGACTGCTTATATTAGCAAGAATGCGGGCGAGGGGTACAAATTTTGGAGCCAATACCAGACGGACCAATGCCCCCAGTCTTCGAGGACGGCCTCCCGCCCAGTAGCGTCCTCATTTCAGCAGTCTTTGCGGTCTTTGCGCCCTTCCTTTGCGAACTTTGCGGTTAAGGGTTTGACCTTCCCAAAGCAGGCAACATCTTATAAAGGAAGCTGCAAAGAATGCAAAGGAAACCACCGCAGTTGACTTCGCACTACTGCTCCACCGACAGGTCCCAACTTGCTAATCCTGCTAAATTCTGCAAAAATAATGGTTTGTCTTAGCCTGCCTGAAGCAATTAGGAAAGGAACATAAGCTCTGTGTTAATGATTCGTCTGTCGCGCACGGGTGCGCGCAAACAACCGCAGTATCGTGTGGTGGTCATCGAAAAGGAGCGCGCGCGCAATGGCCGTCCGGTCGAGGTGGTTGGAACTTACAATCCCCGCACCAGCCCTGCCAGCATTGAACTCAAGCGCGAGCGCATCGACTACTGGGTATCCAAGGGCGCCAAGATGTCGGACCGGGTGAGCAAGATCGTGTCCAAGCCAGCGCCGGCCGCCGCCGCTTCGGTTGCCTGATCTCCCGGTGTGCGTCACGGCAAAAGCACATAACGGGATTCCGCCTTGGGTGAGCCAACCATGGGTGAGCCAAGTAAGATCGGGCCAACTGGGGACATGCGCGCCCTGATCGAACAGATCGCTAAAGCTTTGGTCGATGATCCGGCGCAAGTCTCGGTCAATCAGGTCGAAGAAGCCGGAGAGTCCGTGCTCGAACTCACCGTTGGCCCGAACGATCTGGGCCGGGTGATCGGCAAGCAGGGACGCACCGCACGTGCCATGCGCAATCTGCTGAGCGCCGCCGGTTTGAAGTTCAACAAGCGTTTCACGCTGGAGATTCTGGAATAGCCGACGAGTTCATTACGCTGGCGCGCGTTCTCAAGACGCAGGGACGCCGAGGCGAAGTTGCAATCGAGCTGCACAGCGACGTCCCGGACCGATTTCACGAGGGTATGCGGTTGTGGGCCCTCCCGAAGGATGGCGATGGACCTCGGCGCGAGTTGAAAATTGAGGAACTGTGGCCCCACAAGGGCTATCTGGTCCTGAAGTTTGAAGACGTTGATTCGATTTCCGAAGCCGAAAGGCTGATTGGAAACGAGTTGCAGGTTCCAACCGCTGAGCGATCGAAACTTGAGCCGGGTTGGGCTTACGTCAACGATTTGGTGGGATGCGCGGTGTTCGACGGCGATCGGGAGATTGGTCAGGTTCAGGACGTACAGTTCGGAGCGGGCGAAGCGCCGCTGCTTGTCGTCAAGGCGGGATCGGATGAGTATGAGATCCCTTACGCGGAAGCGTATTTGAAGAGCGCGGACGTGGAGCACAAGAAGATTCACATGATTTTGCCGGACGGCATGCTCGATTTGAACGCTCCGCTGACGGCGGAAGAGAAGGAACACCAAAGAAATAGTAAGAAGCTGTCATCCTGAACGTAGCAACTGCTTCGCGATGCGAAGCAGTTGCAGAGTCGAAGGACCCCTAAGCTCTTGAATATGACAGTCATTGGGGTGCTTCCGCGCTCTCGCCGCGCCAGCGCAGCTCGTTTGCTCAACATGACGAGGGTTTCAGGCTCCAGCGATGAAGATCGACATCTTAACGATCTTTCCTGACTTTTTTCGCGGACCGCTGGATCACGGCATTGTCCGCCGGGCTCGGGAAGCGGGTCTGGCGGCGATTGAAATCCACGACTTGCGGGCTTTTGCACACGACCGCCACCGCACCGTGGATGACCGCCCTTTCGGCGGCGGCGAAGGTATGGTGCTGAAGCCGGAACCGATATTTGAATGTATTGAAGGACTGAACATCCCAAGCCGCACCGAGCGTCTTGCTCCCGGTGCAAAGCAAAGCGTGGTGCTGCTGTCGGCGCAGGGCCAGCGTTTCGACCAGCGCATAGCGGAAGAACTCGCGACGCTGGAGCGAATCGTCCTAATCTGCGGCCGCTACGAAGGCGTGGATGAACGCGTAGGACAGCACCTTGCCGACCGTGAGCTGTCGATCGGAGACTACGTGCTGAGCGGCGGCGAATTGGGTGCAGCAGTGATTCTGGATACGGTCACGCGGCTCATTCCCGGCGCAGTCGGGAACGAGGCCTCGACGCGTCAGGAGTCGTTTACAGTGACGCAGGCCGTGGAAGCTGGTGGCGCCAACTCCACCTGCGCATCGGGTGGATTGCTGGACTACCCACACTACACGCGGCCCGCGGACTTTCGCGGATTGCAGGTGCCTGAGGTTTTAGTTTCAGGCAATCACGAAGAAATACGCCGCTGGCGCCGGCGCACCGCTTTAGAGAAGACGCTGCGCAACCGGCCCGATCTGTTGGAGGCTGCGGCGCTCGGCGCCGAAGATAAAGAATTGCTGGCCCGCATCACGGGCAAGGAAAATTGAACAAATTCCAAGATTTCTATCACTGGGGGACAAGATCATGACGAACCTGATCATCGAAAAACTTCTTGCCAAGACCAAGCGTACTGACATTCCCGAATTCGCACCGGGCGACAGCGTGCGTGTGCATGTAAAGATCAAGGAAGGCGACAAGGAACGCCTGCAAGCATTTGAGGGCGTGGTGATTGCGCGCAGCCGTGGGCCGCAGGCCAGCTTTACGGTGCGCAAGATCAGCTTCGGCCACGGCGTCGAGCGCATCTTTCCGCTGCATTCGAAAGTGGTGGACAAGGTGGAGCTTCTGCGTTCCTCCAAAGTCCGCCGCGCCAAGCTGTACTACCTGCGCAGTCTCAAGGGCAAAGCCGCTCGTCTGAAGGATGTCGACCGCGAGCAGGCCGTGGCGGAAATCGCCGCTAAGTAGCGACGTCGGACCTCAGGCGTCGGCCCAGAGGCCCGAAGTCTGAAAGCTGAGGTCCAATGCCCGAGGTCCGATGCCCGATTCCTGGCTATTTGTGGATCTCGAACTGCAGGTTATCTTCGAAGTGCTTCTCGGCTAACTTGCGGATCAGGAACTGCAGGATCTGGCGCTCGCCTTTGCGGATCTCGCGGAATTCGATTCCGAGCCCAACGTGCGGCTCCGCATGCCTGACCTGACCCTTCAACGTCAAATTGTGGTCATCGACATGAAGCGTCACTTTCAATTCGGTGCCGGCAGGCACTACGTGCTTGGTCAGTACCAGGCAGCCAATCTCTGACATATTCTTCAAGACTACGTCGGCCTTGAAACGATGGTCGCCCTCTTCAACCAGCTCCGCCGTTCCTTCCAGACTGAAGCGCTCCCGGCGCCGGCGGCGCTCATGGGCTGCGAATGTTCGAGACCGTTTCGAGTCTCCATCCTGTACGACCGGCTCATAGACATCAACCATGTCGCGTAGTTCCGCTTCCCACAATATCCGATCAGACTCGACGCACTGCAGGCCGATCTGGCCCTGTAACTCGGAATTACGTTCGCCGACCCACACCACACGACAGAATGCCTTGCTTCGGCCCCGCTCGATGGCGATGACTTCTCCGGCTTCTTTCACGCAGCGTAGACCGGTGACCCTGGCGCCATGCTCGGAGATGTCGTAAGTGCAGGCAATCTCGAGACAGGGCTTTTGCGCGTCATCCCAATACGTAACTCGAATGGGAAGGGCAACATGGATGCGCTTGTTCTGGCGCTCCTGCGATGGTATGGAATGCTCTTGTTTCAAAGTGGGCCCGTGCGCGAACAGTTCTCTGCCCTGAAGCTAACAACCGGCACAAGGACGGTCAATTTACCGCGGTAATGGCACGTAATGTTACCTTTGGGCGATGAATCCAGGGCAGTTGCGGCTGTTCTGCGTCTCACGACCACAGCCGTCCGGATCTTGAGCGCAGCTTTCGCTAAGTGTTCCTTGGTTCAATCGGTTCTCTGACAGTTTTCCACATTGCACAACAAGCGTGGGCTACGCGAAGATGATCTGAGTCACGCTGTGTCTCCTAAGCTCATGTCCGCGCCGGAAAAACCGCTCTCCGCATCTGCGGCCAAGCTGCGCCTGTTGAAGAAGCTCCATTGCACGCTGAGATTTGAAAAAAAAGTATGGCAACTGGGCGCACGGTTTGTCGCTGGTGTCGATGAAGTTGGGCGCGGTTCGCTGTTTGGGCCAGTCGTAGCTGCCGCGGTGATCCTCGATCCAGCGTACCGCATACGGGGTCTGCGTGATTCCAAGCTGTTGCCGGCGGAACGGCGTGAAATTCTGGCGGAACGAATCCGCGAGCATGCCGTCGCCTGGGCGATCGCAGCCGTCGATGCCGCGCGCATCGACCAGATCAACATATATCAGGCCTCGCGTCTAGCCATGCGTGACGCGGTTTTGAGTCTTAATCCTGGGGCAGACCACTTGCTGGTGGATGCGCTACGCCTGGACTGCAACCTTCCGCAACAACCGATTATTCACGGCGATGCCCTGTCGGCTTCCATCGCGGCTGCGTCCATCCTGGCCAAAGTCGAGCGCGACCGCATGATTGTTGAATGGGCTCCAGTGTTCCCCGCTTACGGACTGGCTTCGAACAAAGGCTACAGCACGCCCCGGCACCTGGCGGCCTTGCGCGAGCATGGACCTTCTCCGCTGCATCGCCAGTCTTTCGCGCCGGTGTGGAATGCGCCCGTACCCCAAGATGTGCTGGCGTTCATGCTGGAAGAAGGCGAGGAAATACCCGAGAGTTTCGTGTCCGGCCAAACCGCATAGTATCTACCTGGAACGATCTGACCGTGTGCTGGAGGACGGGCGTACTCCATTGGAATAACCCGGGGAAGGTACAATCCCTCCATGCGGCGCATGATGGTCGTAACCGCGCATCCGGATGATGAAGCCAGCAGCTTTGGCGGGTCGTTGCGGCTTTATCACGAGCGTGGCGTAGAAACCTGCATCCTTTGCCTGACGCCCGGGCAGGCGGCCACGCATCGCGGCGGAGCGCATAACGATCGGGAGCTCGGCGAGATGCGGCGCCAGGAATTTGCCGCTGCATGCAACATACTGAAAATCTCGCGCGGAGTGGTCATGGACTACCCCGACGGCCAGCTTCACCGACTGGAGATGCAGCGTGTGGTTTCCGATCTTACGCTTTGCATCCGCGAATTTCGTCCCCAGGTCTTGCTCACATTTGACCCGGCTGGCGGAGTGACAGGCCACACCGATCATACGATGGCATCGGTCTTCGCCACTCTTGCCTTCCACTGGGCGGGGCGTGGCAATCGCTTTCCTGATCAGTTGAACGGCTCTGTCAACCCACACCGTATTCAGAAACTTTACTATGCCAGCGCCGACTTCGTTCTCCCCGGACGCCAGCCCGTCACTCCGCCTCCCAGCACTGCCATCATCGAAATTGGCAACTATCTCGAAACCAAGATTGACGCGTTCCGCGCGCACACCAGCCAGCAGCCGCTGTGGCAGCAGTTCGAGGAATACGCGCGAAAACGCGGAGGGAGGGAGATGTTCCATCTGTCGGCCTCGGTAAAGCCTGGACCTGTGGAGCTGGAAAGCGACTTGTTCGCGGGAATTATCGAGGAAGGCACTTAAAGCATTTTCAATGCGGCCTAATAATGTCGCTCAGCAAGTCGGGCTTGGATTCGTCCCGCACCAGGTGCGGGAATTTCTCTCCGTCGTGATAGTCGAGCTTGTAGGTCTTGTAGTACTCCGTGTTTTCGACCAGTAGCTCGAGCGCCACGGAGCTGTTCTTGCCTTCGCGCAACACATCCCGCAGAACATCCTTCGAGAACTTTCTTCCGTTGACTGCGACCAACTTCATTCCAGGCCCGATTCCTGCCCGCGCCGCCGGCATGCCCTCGACCGTATCGGTAACGAGTCCGTCGTCTTTCAGCCACAATCCGAAGGAGTAGGCGGCGTTTACGGAGTTCTTGTCGCTTTCCAGAGCTTGCACCAGTGCCGAACGAGTATCGTCATAGACCAGTTTCCAACCACTGCCCTCGATGCCGCCCAGGGGCGCCCCCGGCCCGTGGTTGGTCAGGCGCTCGGTCCAGAATCGGCGCCAGTCGTAAAGCGCAACCTGGTTCAGGGTGCTGACGATGTCGTCGAAAGTGTAAGTCTTCACCTGTGGCGGCCCGCTCGGAGGTCCATGGAAAATGCGGCAAAAGTCATCCAGGGATTTCTGGCCATGAGTCTGCTGGCGAATGATGGTGTCCGCCCAGAGCCAGTTCAACTCATCTTCGTCGTAGTAGTCGAGAGCTCGCCGCCATGACTTCCACTGGTGGGGCGCGCCTTGCATCGAGGGAACGCCGTCGGCGGTATCCTGCAGGTTGCGCCAGGCGCGCCCGGGGGTGTGGTCCAGTTCGGCAGCGGTATACGCCAGAGCCTCGCGAAATTCCTCCGGGGTCCGCTCTCCCGTGCGGCCGGTGAGGATCTCGCCCAAGTACTGGGTGAGACCTTCGTACATCCAAAGAAGGTCGGTCTGCATTGGCTTCTGGTAATCCGGAGTAGCCAGATCGGCGGGGCGCCGGTATTTTCCGTTCCACGAGTGCACGAATTCGTGCGACAGCAATCCCGCACCCAGAAGGCGCTTGGTTGGATCAACTAAGGCGCGCTCGCCCAGGCGGCTGTCATTAGATTCATGATGCTCCAGACCGAAGTGGGCCACGTGGTCACTCAGGCCGAACAGGAAGTGGTAGTCGCGATAGTGCTGCGCTCCAAACAGCGCGTTCGTTTCTGCGACCAGGTTCTTATAGTGTTCCCAAACCTCGGCGGGGGCATCGAGCGCAGCCGCGCTATCGGCAGCGACGTCCAATTCCACCGGAGGACCCTGCCCCGCACTAAGGGGAACAATTTTCAGATATTCTCCGCTGATGACGGGCCCATCGACCAGCATAGTCAGCGAAACCGGAGCGAACTTGATTTCCTCTTTGGATTGCGAAGTCACCGACAAAGACGTGGCGAATTTCCATTGCGCGGGCAAACGCAGGCTCGCGCTGTACGTTAGATCATCCGAGGTCCATCCCTCCGGATAGAGCAACACATCGTTCCAGTTGATGACTGCCAATCGGTCGGTGGCTGTGGCGCCGCCGGTGTAGATGCCCTCCGAACCCGCAGGCGAGATGAAATCCAGGGAGGCTTCGATGCTGGACACGCTGGCGGGCACTTCAACATGAAACGTCCAGCCGTCCATCAGATCGCGACGCCAGAACAGACTTTGTCCATTCGCCGTGAACTTCAGACCGGCAAGGTCCTGGATCGGGCCTGTAGGACCGTGCTCGCCGGGGATCCATTTTGGATAGTAGAGAGTGAAAATGCCCGGCTTGGCGGGAATCGTCATCCGGGCATGAAAGATCTTTCGCGGCGCTTCGGTAGCATCCACAAAGAGACTGACATGTGGGGCAGGCGCGCCGGCGGCGAACACAGGCGAGAGAAAAACGACTGACAGAAACACATGGCGAAGGATCTTTCCCGGGAAGTTGGTCAAGAACGCCCTCCTTGCGCTGTTACAAAATCGTTTTAGGACAGATGAATATAACAGTCGCTAACAACAAGGTCACTCGGAATTGACAGGGTTGCGCTGATTCAGGTGGCCCGGGGTCAAATGCCAATTGTCGCGTGCCAAATGCCGGCGTGCCAAATACCAGGTGCTCAGTTATGATTTCCGCTGTGTCCCCGCATTCCCATCGCGGCCGGTTCATTACCTTTGAAGGACTTGACGGCTGCGGCAAGAGCACGCAACTGGAAAAACTGGCAGGGGTATTCCGCGCCGAAGGTTTGTCTGTAGTCGTGACTCGCGAACCAGGTGGGACCGCGACCGGAGGGAAAATCCGCCGGCTTTTACTCGATACCGCCACCGCCGGCCTGTCGCCGATGGCGGAACTGGCGTTGATGTTCGCCTCGCGCGCCCAACACATAACGGAAGTGATCCAACCCGCGCTGGCGGAAGGGCGCGTAGTGCTCTGCGACCGCTTCACCGACTCCACCGAGGCCTACCAGGGCGGTGGCCGCAAGCTGGGCAGCGAGCCGGTGCTGGCTCTGCATCGCATCTTGTGCCATGGCCTGCAGCCTGACCTCACCATCCTGATGGATTCTGATGTGGCCGCCAGCGTAGAGCGCGCCCGCCGCCGCAATAAGGCACACGCTGCCAAGAATGGCCGCGCCAAGCACGACGAAAACCGGTTTGAGCAGGAGAGCCGGGCTTTCTTCGCCAGAGTGCGCAGCGCCTACCTGGCGATTGCGACTCGGGAACCGCAAAGAGTTGTGCTCGTCGACGCGCGAGGAACCGCAGCGGAAACCCACGCGCGAATCATGGAGATCGTGAGACGGAAAGTGAAGCTGGCAGCCAAGACATTCGGGTAGCGGTTGCTGACAGCTTTGTTGATGCCTGTTTCTCTTAACGCGATGGCCGTCACATGACAGACGAACTCCTACTGGAGCGCACCAGCTTCGAAAAGCTGGGTGACCTTATCGCTTTTGAGTCAGATCCGATCGCGCAGCATCTAGCAGTCGTCGAATCCAGACCAATTCGGCGTCTCGCGGTGGCGTCCAGTCTTGATAGACACCGCGCCGTCGCTGCTCGATCCGCTCTACCCAAAACTACCGGCTTGCCTTCCCAGTTTTGAGCGCCTCGTGCTCTCATATCGATGGGCTGAGGTTGAGTTAGGGTCGTGCCTATTGCTGGCAAATGCCGGCCGGGTACATTCAATTTGGACGGGGCCCTGATGGGGACTACGACCCTGTCTGCTTCGACATTAGGTCTCGAAAGAAAAATGGAGAATGCAGGATCGTCAAGATCGATCACGAAGAGATTTCTTTGCCATAACCGGGTTAAACTTGTCGCTAGAGGTGGCCCCTAGCTTCAGACAACGGGTGTTGCAGACCTCGATCGAGCCAATGGCGTCTGACCGAATTGTGTCGATCTGAATCGCGGCGGCACATCGAGACGAAAAACAACACGGATAGAACATCGAGGCGATCTCAGTGAGCTTTACCGATTTTCACGGCAATTCTGACCTCGTCGACCGCCTACGCGAGATGGTGGCACGCGACCGCTTTCCCCAGGCTGTAGTCCTAGCGGGGCCGGCGGGTTCGGGCAAATACACGCTCGTGCTCATGCTGGCCAAAGCAATCAACTGCCTTTCGCCAACCACTACGCACGGATTGCCCGACTTCTGCGGCAAGTGTTCGAACTGCGTTCGAATCGCCCAGTCAGAGGACCTCGATGCCCGCTTCGGGGAGGCGGTCGAGGCGCGGGAGAATTTGCGCGAGACTGACAAGAAAGAGACGCGCCTGTTTGTTCAGACTCATCCTGACGTGCTGGTGATTCCGCCCGATCCGCCGCAGATGATGATCAAAGTGGACCAGGTGCGCCGCATGATCGAGACCATTTATTACCGTCCGGGCGAGGCCAGGGAGCGGGTTTACATCTTCAGCGAGTCTACCTTCATGAAGGAGGCTGCCAACTCGCTGCTAAAGGTGCTGGAAGAGCCACCTGAATTTGCAACCATCTTTCTGCTGACCGAGAACCCGGGCGAGCTGCTGCCCACAATCCGTTCGCGTTGCATGGTCGTCACACTGGCCGCCTTGCCGACTGAAGAAATCGAGCGCGACCTGGCCAAACATCGTCCGGAATGGACCCCCAAGCAGCGCGCTCTGGCAGCTCGTCTGGCGAACGGCGCAGTTGGGGCCGCCCGCAGCTTCGATCTCGCCGGCTACACGGCTGCTCGCACCCAAGCCCTGACCGTCCTGAATACCGCGCTGCGTGGGACCGATCACAGCGAACTCTTCAAGATGACTGAAACCTATCGGGCAGGCGCCGATGGACGCGACAAGCTGGAGAAGCTGCTGCGGACGCTCTACAGCCTGCTCCAAGACCTGACCTTCCTCAACTCGAGTACACCGGAACTGGTCCGCAATACTGATATTCAGGGCGAGCTGAAGAAGTTATCGGAAGGCGCGGACTTCGGCTGGATCGCCTTTGCGGCAGATCGCCTCAACGACGTCGAGCGCGGGATGCGGCGCAACTTGTTGCGTTCGCTGTCGCTCGATGCGTTCGCCACAGCGCTGGAAAAAAGCACTTAGCAATTGGCAATTGGCATTTAGTTCCTCCGCAGGAAGTGTGCGTCAGGCGGACCGCCGGATTGGCGCGGGCCAGATACAAAAGGTCAATTGCTAAGTGCTTTCTCCCCCACCACTTGAGCATTGTCAGACCAGCCACCGCTGTGCTAGGTTATCAACAACTCACGCCTTCATCCACAATCACAGCAGCGCGTGTTGTGGCCCGCAAAGAGGGTGGCAAACGGGTGGCGCCATGAAAGATGCAGTCGATTCACTTCCAGCCGATCGCTCCGTGGAAGCAGAGGGTTTTGCCAATCGCAAGCTGATCCGCCCTTCACTGAACCGGACCGACCACAATCATGCGCAGGCATCCATGAGCGAACCCAGAGAGCGGCTAGACCGGCCCGAGCGCGCCGACCGAAATGACCGGCCCAATGGCGGTGGGAGAAAGCCCGCGCCCCCCGAACAGACCAATGCCGAGAACTTTTACTACCAGAAGCAGATGCAGTCGAAAACCCCGATGGTGATCGTGCTCCGCGATGGCGAGGAAATTCACGGCATGATCGAGTGGTACGACAAGAGTTGTCTGAAGGTCGCGCGCAACGGCCAGTCCAACCTGCTGATCTACAAGCCTGCGATCAAATACATGTTCAAAGAGGGCGAAAACAAAAAATAGGCGTCAGACCTCGAACCTCGGCGCATCCCACCGCTTTCGCATTGCCCTTCTCTGGAATCAGCTCCGCAGCTCCGAAAACCCAGAGTTGAGTCTTGAGCTGAGATCTGATCCGACGCCTGCTGACAGGTCGTGCCGAGGTCTGAAGTCCGCCGTCTGACTGCCGCCTTCAGATTTTCGGCAGCACAATGCCCTTCTGCGACTGATACTTGCCCTTGCGGTCCGCGTAGCTGACTTCGCACACTTCATCGCCCGTGAAGAAAAGGATCTGGCAGAGACCCTCGTTGGCGTAGATTTTCGCCGGCAACGGCGTGGTGTTGGAGATTTCGAGGGTAACAAAGCCTTCCCACTCCGGCTCGAACGGGGTGACGTTCACGATGATGCCGCAACGGGCGTATGTGGACTTGCCGACGCAGATGGTCAACACGTCGCGGGGAATCTTGAAGTACTCGACCGAGCGCGCCAGAGCAAAGGAGTTGGGCGGAACGATGGCGCACTCCGAACTTACGGTAACAAATGATCTTTCATCGAAATTCTTCGGATCCACTACGGTGCAGTTCACGTTCGTGAAGATTTTGAACTCGTCGGCCACGCGCAAGTCATAGCCATAGGAAGACAGACCGTAAGAGATCACGCCCTCCCGCACCTGCTTCTCGGAAAAGGGGTTAATCATGTCCTTCTCTATGGCCATCTTGCGGATCCAGCGGTCACTCTTAAGCATCGAGCTCCTTAGAATACAGTCTTCAGTCGTCGGTCTTCGGTCGTCAGGAGACCTCTTCCTGCCTGAGTAAGCTTGGCTTTTCCTGAAGACTGACGGCTGAGGACTGACGACTGTTAGTACGACTGTGAGTCTACGGGAGAGAAGCTTCCGTTGACAATCTCTCTTATGTCCCTTAGCATCAATCACTTGGTAGGTTATTATCAGTCCGCCGACGGGAGCCGCCAGTGATCAAGCTCGACATTATCAACGAAGTGGTGAACAAGACCGGGATTACCAAGACCAAGGCCGAGTTGGCCGTCGAAACCGTTTTCGAGAGCATGCGGCGCTCACTCACCAAGGGCGATCGTATTGAATTGCGGGGCTTTGGCGTGTTCAACGTGCGGCCGCGCAAGACCGGTATCGGGCGCAATCCACGCACCGGCGCCGAGGTTTCGATTCCGCCGGGCAAGGCGGTTCGGTTCAAGCCCGGCAAGGAATTGCAGTCAATCGAGTAGGTTGGGAATGCTGTTCCCGGACATTCCTGGCCTGAGCCGCCGGTGCGACCCGCACGGCAAACACCCTCGTCTCCACGCAGCACCGCAACAATAAAGTTTTCCATGTCCGACCTGACTCCCTCACTTCCCGCCCCACCGGCCGAGTATCTGCCCGCAGAAATGTACGTGGTTCGTCCGCCCAATCCCAGGTACTGGCTGCACATCTTGTTGTTTGTGGCGACGATTTTCACCACGCTGGTGGTGGGCGCGAAGATGGAGTTTGATTTCCTGCACAATGCTCCGCCGTTTGTTCATGGGGACGAAACTCTTCCCCTCTTTCCGGTGGCCTGGGCACTGCACGATCCTTCTCGGCTGCCGCTTGGAGTTCCCTTCTCGGCCACGCTGCTGCTGATTCTTCTGGCGCATGAGATGGGGCACTACCTGTACTGCCGCTACTACGGTGTGTACGCCACTCTTCCCTTCTTCATTCCCGCGCCTACTTTGATTGGTACGCTGGGCGCGGTCATTCGGATAAAGTCTCCCATCCGCTCCCGCTGTGCATTATTCGACATCGGAATCGCCGGTCCTATCGCCGGATTTGTGGTCGCACTGACTGTGCTGGTGATCGCGATCCCTCATTCCCGGGTGATGCCGGGAGTGATGACGAATTCGGATGTTGAGATGGGATATCCGTTGATCTTCCGCATGGTTGCGGCCATGCTGCCACTGGCCAACGGCCACGGAGGCTCGTCGCCGCTGCAAGATATTTATTTTCATCCCACTGCAGTTGCGGCCTGGGTGGGGATGTTCGCGACCGCACTGAATCTGCTGCCCGGCGGACAGCTAGACGGTGGACACATTGTTTTCGCGCTCAATCCGCGCGCACATCGCATCGTGTCACGGCTGACCATTCTGGCGCTGATTCCAATGGCGTTTTATTTCTGGGCAGGTTGGCTGCTATGGGCGATCCTGCTGCGCATCAGCGGCATGCGCCATCCCATGGTGGAGGAGTGGCCCGGAGTGACTCCGGGCCGGCGCTGGCTGGCGGCTCTCCCTTTGCTGATGATGGTGGTGACGCTGACGCCGGCGCCGTTCGCGCACAGTTCGCTGTTGCAGGTGGTGCGCGCGATTCGCGGGCAATAGATTCTGTTTTTCGCGAACTTTCAACAGCTTTCCTTCAAACTTCGAACGGTTGATTTAGAACTCTATCCGTCCAAGTACAGTCACTTTCGCGACCCTTACCTTTAGCACCGTGCTCTCGCCGAACGTCGCAACCGCCATCACATGATAGACACCCAAGATTCGGGCTGTAAAAACACCGTCTTGGCTTATGCTGCTTACATCTCTCTCTGTGTCAGGAACTGCCCATCGGATTACCGTTCCTGTTGGTGCGCCTTCAATATGAGCGGAGAACCTTTGCGTTTGCCCGGGGGTTAAAGTTATGCGAACTGGGTCGATCGTTAGTGACAATGCTGCCTGCTTATCAGCTTGTTGGGCAGTGAGGGTAGCTGCAAATAGAGAAACAATCAAGATGAAGGCTGTTCGTTGTCGGTAGCACATGATATGTCCGATCGAGATAGCACACGATATGTCCGCTTTGCAGGCGGTGAGAGTAGGAGACCATGCGAAGCATGGAATCTTACTCGAGGGCCGCGATGGAGCGGGCGATGAAAGTACAGGAAGTGTTTTGCGGGCGATGGCGAAGAAGATCACATGGTGGCAGGCAGCCGAGATCATCGGCATTAGCGATCGGCACATGCGGCGTTGGCGGGAACGCTATGAGGAGTTTGGTTATGACGGATTGTTCGACCGGCGCTGCGGCAAGC
>CATPBJ010000172.1 GCA_955652395.1 uncultured Terriglobales bacterium
GCCTAAGCTTTTTTTGTATTCGATCGCGGGCGCGATAGCGATCATTCTGCTGGTGGTGGGCCTGATCGCTTACCGCATCCACTCCGAAAACTCGGCGGAAGAAGGCTCAGCGGAGCCGCTGGCGGCGCCAGCCGAAGCCAGCCCGAAGCCGGCCTGGAACGCAGCTCAACCCCCGGTTCAAGCTCCGGTGCAGGCAAAGCCGGAACAGATCGCGGCGGGCCGGGAAGCGCCTCCGGTTTCTGTCACCCCGAAATACAACAAGAACAACAAGAAGAAAATCAAAGTCCAGCCCATCGCCCCGGCCGTTATTCCTGGGCAGATGACCATCAACTCCACGCCGGAAGGCGCGGAAGTTCGTGTCGATGGACGCAGCGATGCAAGCTGGATTACGCCGTTCAACTTGCCCGGCCTGGCCCCGGGACAGCATAGCGTGACCGTCTCCCGGGCTGGATATGCCCCGGAGACTCGCACCATTGACGTGGCTTTAGGCAGCAAATCATTCCTGGTGATCCAGCTGGCCCAGCTTACTGCCGCGGCCGCGATCACCAGCCAGCCCGCCGGAGCTCAGATTTTTGTCGACGGTAAAGATAGCGGGCGCGTGACTCCAGCGCAGATCTCCGTCGACAAGCCGGGTCCTCACACCTTCGTCATTAAGAAGCAGGGCTACCTGGAGGAAACCTCCAGCGCCAATGTGCAAGCCGGCCAGGTTTTCCACTTCGCGCCCACACTCAAAGCTCTGGGCTCGGCCGATGACATCAAGATAGGCGGCAAATTCAAGAAGCTGTTCGGGGGTGGTGACACAGCGGGCATGGGCGCCGTGAGCATCAAGACCCAACCCAAGGGCGGACAGGTCGCGGTCAACAACCGTATTCTGGACAAGTTTTCTCCCGTTGACTTCTCCCTCAATCCAGGAACCTACGTGATCGACATCACGTTGACGGGATACAAGCCGGTCCATCGCGTCGTCGAAGTACAGAAGGGCGGCAAGGTGGCGGTGGATGAAAATCTGTCGCGGGAGTAGGAAGCGGTACTTGACAATCAGCAGTTGCAGATCAGATTCCACTGGCCGCATCAGAGCATCAAAGCCGATGGCTAGTTGCTAACCGCCTGGTTCTGAATTCTGTGTGAAAAAAAAGGGCTGCCCCTGGGGCAGCCTCTTTTTGTTGGCGGAGGAAGGACCGTCTAGAATCCCCAGCCTCTGCCTCCGCGATAGTTCGCTTCATAGCCAGCCGAATAGCCGTTGCTGTATTCGGCATGGTAGTAACTCTTGTCGCCAAATGAGCGATCGTAACCGTGGTCCCGGTTTCCGAACTCATTTCGAGGATTAGGGTTGAATCGTTTGTTCTGTGAGATGTCCCTGCGGGCCATGTAGCTGCCATCCTGATAGCCGAAGCCGTAGGCTGCATTCCGGCCGTTGCCGCCGCGCCCATAGACTGAACCGGGGTAGCCATAGCCGCCGGGATAGCCGCGGGGGGAACGATTGTAAATCTGGCCACCGCCATAGTAGCCATCGTCGCGGCGTCGGTAGGTGTCGTCGCGCCGGCGGTCACGGTCCGACCATTGGTGATCGCGTTCCCAGCGTCCACCGTCGCGGTCGTGGTCACGGTCGCGCCAGCGGTCATGATCCCGGTCGCGGTCGTGATCACGGTCAGGGTGATCGCGGTCGGCGTTCTGGCCCCAGCGATCATGATTGCTATTATCGTCGTCGTGGTCGCGGGCCAGTGCGAGACCGCTGAACGCCAGTGTCATCGCGACTGCCAAAGCTGCCATCCTCATGCTTCGCATATTTCCTCCCACCCGGCACCATCGTCCGAAGAGCTTGATTGCGATCACACCCGCCCTCGATTCGATACCTGGGACCGGTTGCTACATCGTCGGATGCCTGCTCCGCTGAAATGGTGTCACCTGGGGAGCATATTTGTCAGAACCTTAAGCGAACCTTAAATCTAAGCCCTGCAATCACTTGAGAGTGGTAGACTGAACAGGTTTCAGGGCGAAACAGAGGCGATTCTCTATGCCAATTGAGCGGGTTGGAGTGATCGGCGCCGGGACCATGGGGAATGGCATTGCCCACGTATTCGCGCGTAGTGGATATCGCGTGACATGGTGCGATGTGGAGCAACGATTTCTGGATCGCGGCCTCGAAACCATCAGCAAGAATCTCGATCGCGAGCTGGCCAAGGGCAAAATTACGGCTGGGGACAAAGCTGCCGCGCTGAACCGGATTGTGCCCGTGCTCGACCGCGACCAGGTTGCAACCTGCGACTTCGTGATCGAAGCAGCGACGGAAAAATTCGAGATCAAAGCGGAAATATTCCGCGACCTCGACCAGATTTGCCGTCCTGAAGTGATTCTGGCTTCGAATACTTCTTCGATTTCGATCACCCGGCTGGCCGCGGTGACGCGGCGTCCGGCGAAAATCATTGGAATGCATTTCTTCAATCCCGTGCCGGTCATGAAGCTGGCGGAGGTCATTCGCGGGCTGGCCACATCGCAGGAAACTTTCGCCACGGTGCGCGATCTGGCGTTGCAGCTCGACAAGACGCCCATCGAAGTGAACGACGCGCCTGGTTTTGTTTCGAACCGCGTGCTCATGCCCCTGCTGAACGAAGCCATGTACGCCGTGATGGAAGGCGTGGCCACTCCCGACGCGGTCGACGAAGTGTTCAAGCTGGGCATGGCGCATCCCATGGGCCCGCTCACTCTGGCGGACTTCATCGGACTCGACGTTTGCCTCGACATCATGCGCGTGCTGCAGGACGGCTTGGGCGATCCCAAGTACCGGCCCTGTCCGCTGCTGATCAAGATGGTGGATGCGGGCTGGCTGGGGAAAAAGAGCGGACGAGGGTTCTACAAGTACTGACGTCGAAATGGCACCCAGTTTGAACTCATCAGCAGACAAGAGCGATCGCGGCATCTACATGCTTGGCGCCGTGCTCGGTCTCTGCGCCGGGCTTCTCGACGTGAAGTTCGGTGACCTGTTGTTGACCGCGCTCTTCGTGCTGGCGGTAACCATGTTGCTGGGCGCGCTTCGTCCCCAGCGGCCCTGGCGGTGGACACTCGTGGCCGCGTTCGTTCCGTTAGTTCAATTGATTGCTTATGCAGTGCTCACCGAAAAGCCATATCGTGCACAGATCTACGAATCGTTTCTTGGCTTCCTGCCAGGAATCGCCGGCGCGTACGGCGGAGCGACGGCGAGAACAGGATTGGCGACGTTGTTTGAGAAGTAGAGCTGGCGGAGTTCAAGTGGTTAAGATGCACATCGTAGATATCAGTTCTCGGTTCTCTGCGCCGCACTTCGGCGCTCGCCATCGGACCTTGCAAGCAAGAAGCGAAAAGCTGACAGCTGTCGCACCAACGTCCCGGGCTAGCTGATTAGTTACTCGCGTTTCCACAGGCGGCGCGAGTATTCTTCGAACATGGGAGTTTCGGTTTCGGTGCTGGCCAGTGGCAGCCGGGGAAATAGCTCCATTGTTTCGAGTTCGGGCACGAAGATTCTGGTGGACGCGGGAATTTCCTGCCGCGAAACCGTCAAGCGCATGCGCGCCCAGGGCGACGATCCGCGCACCCTTTCCGCCATCCTGATTACTCACGAACACTCCGATCACGTGTATGGGCTGGCCGGGTTGGCCAGAAAATTTCAGGTGCCGGTGTTCATGACCGGCGCCACTCACCAGGCCTGGGCCAGGTCACTGCGCGACGCGGCTGGTGAGCAGCCGCAACTGGCGCGGCTGGAGATTTTTTCCGCCGGCCGCCGTTTCGAAGTCGGTGACATTGCCATTACCCCTTTCACCATTCCGCACGATGCCGCCGATCCGGTGGGACTGACTTTCCGTGCCGAAGGCATCAAAGTGGGCATCGCCACGGACCTGGGATACCTGCCGCCCAACGTGTGCGATCAGCTGCGCGGTTGCGATGTGCTGGTCATCGAGTCCAATCACGATCTAGAAATGTTGCGCGGCGGACCCTATCCCTGGTCAGTCAAACAGCGGGTCGGAAGCCCGACGGGACACCTGTCGAACGACAAACTCGCAAAATTCTTATGCACCGAATATGATGGCACCGCATCATACGTAGTGCTGGCGCATCTATCGGAGCTCAACAACCATCCTGAGCTCGCGCTGGGCACAGCGGAAGAAGCCTTGGGGCGACGCCAGACATTACTGCTCAATCGTGTGATGCTGGCGCGGCAATCGGAGCCCACGGCGTCGATCCAGCTGTAGTTCTCATGTTTTACCTTCTATGAGCGAGTGCGTTGATCCCATTGTTGGAAAAATTCTTGCCGGCTGGCGTTACGACATCTCCGGCCTTGCGCCCGAGATGCGCGAAGATTACGAAGAGCACTTCGATAGCTGCGCCCACTGCCGCTCCCGCCAGCAACTCCACCGCAACATCGATCTCGCGCTGATCACTCTGGCGTCGGTTTCAGGCGCTGTCTTCCTGATGGCCTTTGGCGTGATCCTCCATCTCAACCCCCGGCACGCCTTCTGGCTGGAGGTGGCTGCCCTGGTGGGATTCGCGCTTTCAGCCCTGATCTGGCTGGGAGTGGCAGTAACCACGCCCGCGCCCATGGCCGTGGTCGATGCTGCCAAGCTGGGAGCGCGGCGCGTGCACGACCGCCTGCCGGCAGAAATCCGCGAGCGGCTGCCGGAAGAACTCCGCCTGAAAATTACCGGCTCCTAAGACTTTCACCGCCGAGCACGCAGAGGCCGCCGAGAAAAAAAGACGCAACATTCTCCAGATCTTCGGGCGCATTTCTCTGCGATCTCGGCGGTGAAAATCGGATAATCCTGCCCATTTCTTGGCGTTCGGATGTACACTCTGCGGTCTATGGATAAACTGTCGCGGCGCACGATGTTGAAGGGTGCCCTCTCAGGAGCGGCTGTGGCTTCGGTCTCGTCAATTTCGTGGTCAGAGCAGACGGTTCCGGTGCAACGCAAGGGCCGGATCAAGCAGTCGGTTTCCCGTTGGTGTTACAAGGAGACTCCGCTCGACCAGCTTTGCGCCTACTCCGCGCAGATTGGCTTGAAGGCAGTCGACCTGCTCAATCCCGATGAATACGACGTGCCGCGACGCTATGGTCTGGTATGCAGCATGGCATATGCCGGCGGCGGCGAACTGGTCAGTGCCCTGAACCGGGTCGAAAACCACGCTCGGATTGAAGAAGGGTTTCGCAAGTATATCCCGCTGGCGGCCAAGGCCGCGGTGCCCAACGTGATCACTTTTTCCGGCAACCGCAATGGTATGTCGGACGAAGAGGGCGCCAAAAACGCGATCGCGGGGCTCAACCGCGTGAAAAAGATTGCCGAGGACAACGGCGTCGTCATCTGCATGGAACTGCTCAACAGCAAGGTGAATCACAAAGACTACATGTGCGACCATACGGCCTGGGGAGTGCAGGTGGTACAGGCGGTCAACTCACCGCACGTCAAGCTGCTCTACGACATTTACCACATGCAAATCATGGAAGGCGACCTGGTGCGGACCATCCAAGAGAACATCCAGTGGATCGCTCACTTCCACACCGGGGGCGTGCCCGGCCGGCACGAACTCGATGGTACCCAGGAAGTGCAGTGGGATGGAGTGATGCGCGGCATTGCAGCCACCAGTTTTCAAGGCTATGTGGCGCATGAGTTCGTGCCTACGCGCGATCCCCTGAGCTCGCTGCGGCAAGCGGTGGATTTGTGCGATGTGTAATCGAGTGTAAGAGCCCGCTTCCCGGAATGGTCAGCAAGGCACGGCGTCCGAAGCGCAGCGCTCTCGGGAAGGGTACGACTTCAGTCGCGCCGAATCGATCGCTGAGTGGTGTGGCTTCAGCCCATGAGGTTCGCTCTTACGGCTCAAGTCACAACACGAGGATTCTTCCCCTTTCGATATGACGTGCCTGCGCGGGAACCTGGAAAAATATGCGTACGGGCGCGAAGAGCCGACCTCCGGCGCTGAAGCGCAACAAGGCATCGGCGAACTTGGCGGCACGACTGAAGCCGTGCCCTTCCCCTCGGTCATCCCGCGCTGGCGTTCTCTCACGGCCTATGGAACCCATGCCCTTCCCGTCCGGCCTCGGGGCACGTCACTCTCCACCTTGTGCGATAATTTTCTTGCACTGATTGCGAGGAATTTCATGGCTGAACACAAGGTCTTCTGCGTGAAGCTGAAAAAAGAGCTCCCGGGTCTGGATGAGCCTCCGTTTGACACGGAGCTCGGTCAGAAAGTCTACGACAACGTCTCCCTCGAGGCCTGGAAGGGATGGACGGAATTCTGCAAAATGCTGCTCAACGAATACCGCCTCAACCCCGCCCGGCGAGAGGACCAAGCGGCGATCGTCAAGCAGATGGAGCAATACTTTTTCGGCGAAGGCACGGCTCCGCCCAAAGAGTATGTGCCGCCCGCCTCGAAATAAGCGCAGTGAAATCAGATCGATGTTACCCTGGATGTCCCACTGCACTATTTTTTGTGCAGTTTTCATCACCTCGTAACATTCGCTTGGTACAACTTAGGGTGATGAGTTCCGCCGTCTACGACACGCTCATCCTCTCCGATCTGCACCTGGGGTCGGAGATCAGCCGCGCGGAGCAGGCCACGCGGATGCTGCGGGAGAACCGTTTCCGGCGGCTGATTCTCCTGGGCGACATTTTTTCCGACCTCAATTTTGGCCGTCTGACCAAGCCCCACTGGAAGTTCCTAGGTTACATCCGCAAGCTTTCCAACCCCAAGCGCGGGATTGAGGTGGTCTGGGTGGAGGGCAATCACGATCGCGGGCTAAGCAATGTCATGTCGCACCTGGTCGGCGTGAGAGTCTACGAGGAATATGAGTGGACGTTCGAAGGCCGCCGTCACCTCGCCATCCATGGTCACCAGTTCGACCGGTTTGCGGTGAACAATCTGTTGCTCAGTGGCTTGGGGACGCTTGTGCATCTGCAACTGCAGAAGCTCGACTTCCAGGGCAAGGCCTTCTCGCGCTTTCTGGATCGCTTGAACGCCCGCTGGTTGCGGCTTCCCGCGAAGGTAGCGTCCGGTGCCATCCTGCATGCCCGGATGCGCCAGGCCGACCGGGTTTTCTGCGGTCACACTCACAAGGCAGAGTGCCGGGAACGGGACGGGATCGCCTACTACAATTCCGGCAGCTGGACCGATTTTCCGCCGACTTACCTGACGATTGACTCCGGCGGAGTTCGTAACCATGAATACCATGAACAGGCTGAAGGTCGCGAGCCGGCGCCGATTGATTCCACGGGAGCTGAAGCTGCTGACGAATCGGGGTTTCTCGAAGAGGCCGAATACGAGAGTGTTGGCTGACGCGGCGCGCTGCGTTTGCGACTGCGTCGCTGGCCTTCAAAAATGCAGGACAATTCCGGTGGACAGGCGAAAATTGTTCTGCGAGATTGCTGAAGAAACGGGTTTGCAACATGTCGGCCTGCACACGCCAGCCGATTCCGTGGATCAGTCGATAGTCGATCCCTCCCCCACAAGTGCCGGCAAACGAAGTGTCAGACTCCGAAAAACCGGAAGCGCTGTCGTGTCGGTGCGAGGCCCCGAATAGGGCATGCGCAAACGGAGTGAATTTTCCCACCGCCACAGACACCCGCGGGCCGAGGACCACGGTGTTGACTTTCGTATCGACCTTGAAGGGCGGGACGGCAGAGATATTTGTGGAGCCATAAAGGCCGCTGAGATCGGCCACGAACCCAACCCAGGGAAGGACTTTGCCCTCGAGGGATCCATTCCAACCGTTCAGATGGGTGCGACCGCCAGAGGAAAAGTCGACGCTGCCGTAGGAATATCCGAAGAACACGTTTCCACGGGTGGGGATTTGAGCCAGGGCTACGGTCGGCAACAAACGCAGAATGCACGTGATCGTAGTGAGCTGGGGCACAATCATCCTCTTACGCTTGATGGAGTGGTCAGGGACAAGTTAGATGTGGAATCACCACCAGCGGTTGTTGCGAAATTCCAATTGCGAATTGGAACCAGAATCTTCATCGAAATTTTACAATCCTTAGACATCATGGCAAAGTTCACACCGTTACATGAGGAAGATGATTGAGACCGCGAATTGCGTTTCAGAAAATCCGGAGAACTAAGGAGGCGGAGTGGAAGTTGAATCTCGAAATCCACACCGTTGACGGTGTAACCGTGGTTTCCTGCACCGGCCGCATCGCCTATCGCGATGAAGCCGTGGACCTCTCCGAAACGATAGCCAGCCTTCTGCCTGAGTTCGCGCCAACTGGTGCTCGAACTGAGCGGCGTGGAGATGATTGACAGCGCCGGTCTCGGCGAGCTGGCGCTGCTGCTCACCTGGGCCCGTGCCCTCGGATGCACCATCAAGCTGGCTGCGCCCAACCACCGTGTCCAAGAACTGCTTGCACTTACAAACCTGGCTTCAGTCTTCGAAATTCATCCCACGCTTGAGACCGCGATGCTCGGCTTCCGCCAGCAACTCGCGAAAGACGCGCTTACATCGAGCCATCAACGTTCGCGTTGAAAACGGTACGGGCCACGCCGTTCCAGCGAGAAGGCCTCCGCTACTTTCAGGAACGCACGGGCCGCGTGGGACAAGCTGGCAGCCTGGCGGTAGACCAGCCGCAGTTTGCGGTGCAAACGCAGCTCGCGCACCGGAATGTGGACCAGTTCGCCGCGGGCCAGTTCGCTTTCCACGCTGATTGCGGGCAGAAGCGCGACGCCGTTTCCCATGGCCACGAAACGTTGGATCGCCTGCAGCGTGGGCAGTTCGAGGTCCATGTGCAGCGGTGTCTTGTGGCGCTTGAATGCCTGGATCACTTTTTCGCGATAGGGAGAAGGGACAATGTGGGCAACGAACGACTCCGCACCCAATTGCCGGATACTGACTTGGGCTTCCCCGGCCAGCGGGTGCGTGGGAGGCACCACGAACAGCAATTCGTCCAGGTAGGCAACGACGGCCTGCAGTTGCGGCTCCTGCGGATCATAAGTGAGGACGCCGAGTTCTGAGTTGTGGCGCAACACGTCCGCGGGAATGTGGCTGCCCAGTGAGCGCTGCACCGCGACCCGGATCATGGGATGCAGCCGCCGGAACTCGGCCAACACCGGCAGCAGGTAGAGCGCGGTGAATTCATTGGCGGCGATGCTCAACTTGCCGCGATGCAGCTGGCGCAGTTCCGCCAGTGCACCGCTGGCGTGGTCGCGAAGGTTGAGCAGGCGCTCGGCATACTCCTGCAGGACGCGTCCGGCGTCGGTCAGCAGGCCGTCCCGCGATGAGCGGTCGAAAAGAGGCTCGCCTACATCCTGTTCCAGCTTGTGAATCGACTGGCTGACCGCTGATTGGGTGCGATGCAGCTTTTCCGCTGCCCGGGAAAACTTCCCCTCCCGCGCCACCGTGAGAAACACTTCCAGCTGTCCCAGGTCCATCTTGGTTCCCTTAAGCTAGCTGTAATTAGTATTAATGTATCTTATTTATTAAGTATGTCTAATACTAATTCAACAATTATAAGATTTGCTACGACTCCCGGTCCGGGTAGCATGAGGCTGGTACCTGCAGGAGGGCCTTGGCATGGAACGGTCACGGATCAAGGTATTCGACACCACGCTGCGCGACGGCGAACAGTCGCCGGGCTGCAGCATGAACGTACCGGAAAAGCTGCGTCTGGCGCATCAACTCGATCGCCTGGGCGTGGACGTCATCGAAGCCGGCTTCCCCATCGCTTCAGAAGGCGACTTTGCCGCGGTCCAGGCCATTGCGGCGACCCTCCGGCGCCCCATCATCGCCGGCCTGGCCCGTGCCTGCACGCCAGATATTGAGCGTGCCTGGCAAGCACTGAGAGGAGCGGCCCGGCCGCGCATCCATGTGTTCCTGGCCACTTCCGACATTCATCTGCGGTACAAGCTCAAGATTTCGCGGCGGCAGTGCCGGGAGCAAGCGCGGGATTCGGTTCGCCTGGCGAAATCGTTGTGCGCCGACGTGGAATTCTCTCCCGAGGACGCCACTCGCACCGATCACGAATTCCTGTACCAGGTCCTCAATGCAGCGGTGGAGGCCGGAGCCACGACTCTCAATATCCCGGACACCGTCGGCTATAGCATGCCGGCGGAGTTTGGCGAGCTCATTCAGAGTATTCGACAGCGCGTGCGGGGCATTGAGAAGGTGACTATCTCCGCCCACTGTCACAACGATCTGGGGTTGGCAGTAGCGAATTCGCTGGCCGCGCTCGCCGCCGGCGCACGCCAGGTGGAGTGCACGATCAATGGCATCGGAGAGCGGGCCGGCAATGCTTCACTCGAGGAAATTGTTATGGCTATGCGAGTTCGACCCGACCGGTATCGGTATGACACCGGCGTAATCAGCGAGCAGCTTTTCCCTTCGAGCCAGTTGCTCAGCGATTTGACCGGCGTGCCGGTTCAACCCAACAAAGCGGTGATTGGCCGGAACGCTTTCGCACACGAAGCCGGCATCCATCAGGATGGCATGCTGAAGAACCCGCTGACTTACGAAATTATGACCCCGCAATCGGTGGGCGTGCCGGATTCCAGACTGGTGCTGGGCAAGCACTCCGGGCGGCATGCGCTGGGACTGCGCTGCGGGCAGCTCGGGTTTCACTTCGATCGTCGCGAACTGGATGAAGTCTATCGCAGATTCGTGGTGCTGGCGGACGAGATCAAGGACGTGCACGAACATCATCTGCTGGAGTTGATCCGGCAAGCGCGGGGGTTCGGAGGCGACCTGTCGCCCGAAGAGGCGGAATCAACCGCGCGGTATTCGTTGTCAGGCTGACAGTTTTCCCCGTCACCCGGTTCGGCCCTACAATAGACCCCCATGCGGCTCAACCTTACGGCTCTTCCTGGCGATGGTGTCGGACCGGAAGTTACCGACGAAGCCTTACGTGTTTTGGAAACGATCGCTGAAGTTTTTGGTCATCAGTTCAACATCACCCGCAAACCGATCGGGGGCGCGGCTCTGCTTGCCAGCAAAGACCCCTTGCCCGCGGATACGTTACAGGCCTGCCTGGGCTCGGGGGCAGTGTTACTGGGGGCGGTCGGCGGTCCGGCGTTCGACAATTTTCCCAGCCATCTGCGACCGGAGAGTGGTCTGTTGCGGTTGCGGCGCGAATTGGGTGTGTTTGCCAATCTGCGGCCGGCGTTGTGCTTCGCCGGGCTGGAAGATTGTTCTCCGCTACGGGCGGAAGTGGTGCGCGGGACCGACGTCCTGATCGTACGGGAATTGCTAGGCGGCATCTACTTCGGAGAGCCGCGCAGCACGCAGGGCAGTCCCGGCAATCGCGTGGCCATCGACACCATGCGCTACAGCGAGGCCGAAATTGAGCGCATCGCACGCGTGGCTTTTGAGTTGGCGCGGTCGCGTCGCCGCAAAGTGACTTCCGTGGACAAGGCCAACGTTCTGGATTGCTCTCGCCTGTGGCGCGAGGTGGTTACCCGGGCGGGGCAGCAGTACTCCGACGTCAAGCTGAGCCACATGTACGTGGATGCAGCGGCTATGGCGCTGGTGGCGCGTCCCGCGGATTTCGATGTGGTGCTCACGGAAAACATGTTTGGCGACATTCTTTCCGACCAGGCCGGCGCGGTAGTCGGATCGCTGGGCATGCTGGGCTCCGCGAGCATTGGAGGAGCCGTCGGCCTCTTCGAGCCGGTGCATGGCTCCGCGCCCGACATCGCCGGGCAAGGCATCGCCAATCCTGTGGGCGCCATTCTGGCGGCTGCGATGCTGTTGCGCTACTCCTTCAAGCTCGAAACCGAAGCGGTCTGCGTTGAGTCGGCCGTGGGAGGAATGCTGGCCAAGGGATTCCGAACCAAAGATCTGGCGAAAGCGGGAGAGAGCGTCCTCAGTACGTCCGCGATGGGACAGAAAGTTGCCGAAGCGGTCCGCGAGCGGGCGAAACCTGCCGGGCAGAAAGCCGCCAGCTAACTGGTACTCCCATAATTGAACCCGGCCAAGAGATTTCCACAAAGTTTTTGTGCTTGTACTGCTGCGTGCCCGACCTTCCGGAGTAGGATCCGTCTAATAATATTAGACGCCCGAGAGGAGGCAGAAATGCTCTCCAAATGCGCCAACCCGGGCTGCTCGGCCACTTTTCTCTATCTGTATCAGGGAAAGCTGTTCCGCCTGGACACCAGCATCGAAAGTCTTGCCCGGATCCCGGTGCGCGAAGTGACCAGGCCTTCGCGTCGCGTCGAATTCTTCTGGCTGTGCAATCAGTGCGCTGCGGAACTGACGCTCGGCTACAACAAGGGAACCGGAATCACGGTGGTGCCCCTGCCTAAGGCGCTCGGACGTGCGGCCTCGGCTTCTTAAGTCATGCACAGGCGCGAGCGTCCCCGCTCGTGCGGCAGCGCCACGGACGACTCGGCACGAGCGGAGAGGCTCGCGCCTACATCGAAATCAAGAGCGCTCAGGCCACCTGCTGTTGTTTTTCCAGCATGGAGAAGAATTCCCCGGTGAGTTGCTCGTCCCAGTATCCCGATCGAGCCTCTTCGCGCATGGTGACGGCCGCCTGCTCGTGACTGAGCGCGAGCTTGTAAGGTCGCGCCGTCCGCAGGGCGTCGTACACGTCCACCACTTGCAGCACCCGCGCCAGCAGCGGAATCTCGCCCCCATGCCGACCATCGGGATAGCCGCTGCCGTCGGAATGTTCGTGATGACTGCGAATAATTGGCAGTACCAGGCGCAGCGACTTGAGGGGCCGGCAGATGGTCTCTCCAGTAATGGGGTGCTGCTTCATGATGGCCCATTCTTCCGGAGTGAGGTTCGTGCCCTTCTTGAGGATTTCATCCGGCACCGCGATCTTGCCCAGATCGTGCAGATACCCGCCCCGGCGCAGGGCCACGATGGACTCCGGATCCAGGCCGAGGTAACGTCCCAGGTTGCTTGCATGGCGCGCCAGACGATCGCAGTGGCCTTCGGTGTAAGGATCGTGGCTCTCCACGCTCAAGCCGAGCGTGCATAACACCGATTCTGCCGTCTCCAGTTCGTCGGTAAACTCCTTGAGCTTGAGCAGCGACTTGACCCGGGCAAACAATTCTTCTGGGAAAATCGGCTTGTGCAGAAAATCGTCCGCTCCCGATTCAATTCCCAGCACACGGTCCTGCCGATCGGTCAGGCCGGTTATCAGAACGAACGGTATCAGGCGGGTGGCGGGGTTCTCTTTCAGTTCCCGGCACAATTCGTACCCTGACTTTCCCGGCATGACCACGTCGGAAAGAATCAGGTCGGGAGGGTGGCGCAGGATCTCAGCTTCGGCGTGCAGTGCATCCGGAACCGCCACCACGTCGTAACCTCTGGTAGCCAGGAGCTCCCGCATCAGCCCCATGATGTCCTGATTGTCGTCTACTACAAGAATTCGGGGCGGCGCTCGGCGAACCGACACTTCCCCCATGTCTTTGTAAGACACCGAGCGGGAGGAAATGGTTGTCGGTAGTTTCTGAGGAAGGCTCATCATCCAGCCGGACGCGACACTTGAATATTGTAAACGATTTCCTGACGCCGCGAATTGCTCTGAACCCGGTGTGTTCCCGATTAGGAACAAAATTGCGGTTCGTGTGTCGCCCGTCCTGGTCCTTTGTGCTCGCGAATGCATAGGCTTGCCGGATGCATCGGTTTTTGTTCGGTTTTGCCCTGCTCACGAGCGCGGCTCCAGGCGCCGCCAAGCCGCACGTCACCAGTTTTGGCAAGTGGACCACAATCAAATGGTGCGCGGGAGCGAACGAAGCAGGTGCCTCGACCTGAAAGTACGCGTCCTCCATGTGGATGGCCGCGCCCGCGAATCTACTCTGAGCCCATCCCATGAAATCACCGAGTGGCTATTTGTGTCCCCCGCGCTTTCCGCGTGAACGACAACTTGCCGGGTGATACGGCTGCGCCCCATTGGGTGTGGCAGCGCGGTGGATGGTTGCTGGTGGACCGCATGACGGGTCACATCTCATCGATTGCTCTACCCGAATTCGACCCCTATTATTCTGTGACCAGTTGGTATCGCGACTACGCTGTCTATTGCGGCGTTTCCGACGACGGCAAGAAACTCTTCGCCATCGTGTTCCAGGTCGGACGTCGCAAACCGGTTTTGAACAAATCGCTGAGCGAGGCGGGCGGCGATGCTGCCCCCCGATTCGGAGTGCCCGGCGCCGGTTTGGGAGCGGCGTCCCGTCCGGGTCACTTTCGAGCCCGATGAAGACCAGAAGTCCACCTACTCGGTGCATGGGCGCGCGGCAGACCTAGTGGACGATGACGACGCGGAGGAAGAAGCAACAGTTCTATTGTGCTTCGTGTTTGAGATCGGCGGCCTTCTGGAACGCCTCTTGCGCTTCCGGTTTCATCCCTTTCGCCTGATAGGCCATGCCCAATCCTGCCTCCGTGTCGGCATCGTCAGGCTTCAGGCGCAGAGCTTCCTGGAACGAGGCAATGGCCTCGTCCGGCTGGTGCGCGCCCACATACGCCAGTCCCAGCAGGTAATGTGCTTCCGCCGACTTGGGATCACGTTGCACCGCCTGCTTCCGCGCTGGGATAGCCTGCTCATAGTGTCCTTCCTTAAGAGCCTGCACGGGATCGGGCAGCAGCTGGCTCGATTGGAGCTTTCCGGTTCTCTGCCTCAGATAGGTGTTGGCGATCAGGAAGAGTAAGGTTGTTCCCACCAGAGCGTAGTTGCGCCAGCGTGCGCGGATTTCCGGCGATTCTGTAACGCTTCCCGCTAAGACCGAACCCAGGCCGAGACCGGCAGCCAGGCCTCCCAGGTGAGCTGCGTTGTCGATCCCTGGCACCAGGCCGAAAAACAAGTTGTAAGCGGCGAAACTGATCAGGCTTTTGAGAGTGGGCTTCAGGGCTTCCTTCGCAATTGGAAGTTTTCCCAGGTACAGTACGGCGATCAGCCCCCCTGCAAGGCCAAAGATTGCTCCGGAAGCTCCCGCTCCGATACCCTGCGGATGCCGCCACAGGCTGGCCAGGCTGCCGGCGATCCCGCTGGCGGTGTAAACCAGCAGATAGGTCCAGCGATCGAAGATGCGTTCCGCCAGCCTGCCCAGGTTCCACAAACACCACATATTGAAGAAAATGTGGATGATCCCGATGTGAACGTAGTTCGAGATGAGCATCCTCCAGGGCTGCGATCCGAGGGACAACGGTGCGAAGTTCGCGCCCCACTTCACTAGTTGCTGGATGGTGGGCGCCATGGGCGACACTCCCGACAGCACCATGGCGAGGAAGACGGCTACATTGATGCCGACGATAACCTGGGTCAAGAGGAACGGTTGGATGTTCCGGACAGGCAGGGGAGCCGTTACAGTCTCATTTGACGGAACGCTCAGATCTACCTCGGCACGACAATCGCGGCAGAGAGAGCTCTCTCCTCCTGAGGAGGACGGCATTTCGCGACCGCAGCGTACACATGTCGGCATGGAGTGATGTTACGGTACTTCACGTAAGCGTGAACAGTTCACCCAATCGAAGCGAAGAAATTCCTAACTACAAGGATCCTTCGACTCCTCGCCCAGGATGACGCTCCTAGCGGCTCAATCTCCTAGCGTCTCCACGGCTGGCATTTCCTCTGCAACTGTCTTTGCTGTGACTTGGGCGCTGGTGACTAGGGCCACGGATGCCACAACAATTGCGCTGCCAGCCAAAATGTACCCGCTCACCCGTTCATGCAGAACGAGCCAGCCGAGAAACACTGCAACGACCGGATTGACGTACGCGTAGGTGGAGACTTTCGAGGTCGGCACATGACCCAGCAGCCAGATGTATGCCGTATATCCGACCCAGGATCCGAAAACCACGAGGTAGAGCGTAGCGCCGATTCCGCGGGCGGTCCACACCGTTCGCGCGGGATCGCCCAGGGCGATCGCGAACAAAAAGTTCGCCAGACCCGCCGCGATCATCTGCCAGGCAGTTGCCGAGAATGGATCAACGTCGGGTGCCTTCCATTTCTTCGCGAGAACTGAACCCAGTGCCCAGCTGAATGATCCGCCCAGCAAGCTGATCGAAGCCCAGAACTGAACTCGCCCCAGAGCGCCGGTCGCCGCGAGATCGGGCCATAACAACACCAGCAGACCGGCGACACCCAGACCTAGTCCGATCTTCCCGCGCAATGCGATGTGATGATCACCCAGCAACCGCGCGTCCAGCACCAGAAACCAAAGCGGAGTCACCGCAATGATCAGCGCCGCCAGGCCGGAAGTCACATGCATTTCGGCGTAAGCGAGCGTGAGGTTGCCGCCCATGAGCAGCAGCACGCCCACGACCGCCATCTGCCCCAGTTGCGACGGCTGGTAAAGGATCTTTCTCCCCCGCAGTCCGCAAAACGCGAGCATGAATACGCCCGCGATCAGGAAGCGTATGCCACACATCAGAGCCGGAGGAATGTGCTCGATCGCGATGTCGATTCCCAGATAGGTCGACCCCCAGAAGAAGTACACGAGCGCGAAGGCGACGAGTACAGCGAAGCGATGCTGGCGCTGGGTTTGGGTCATGCGAAGAACGTGGACTAAAAGTATCAGACTCACTGAGAAGGGTGTGCGATTCGGGAATCTGTCGGAACCGGGGAAGTAGCGCCGCCGTCCGGCGGCTGTTCGGCGGGCGTCCCCCGCCCGCCGCGGCGAGGGTGAGACGCCCTCGCGACAGCTGGCAAGAGGCCGGGCGCCACTAGGCTGCTAGGGGGTTACGCCAACGGTCTGTTCAAGTTATAATGAGGTAGGAATGTCCATCGATGCGCCATCAGAAGCCCAATTCGCACTTGCCTGTGTGCTGGCTGCACTTCCTGGTGTGCCCGCGCCGTTATTTGGCAGTGTTGCCCTCGCATTCGCGTCCCAGCTTGTTCGGTAGCGATTAGTTCTCTCAATCCTCCCAAGTGATGTGGCTTAAGGGCTTAATCTGCCTTTTTCGGCGCGACCGCCCTCAGCTGACCACTGATGACCGAGAACTGACGACTGCTTTCCGGAGGATCCGATGACTACCAAGACTCTTGCAGGCCCCAAAATCAAGACCGCCCTGCCGGGCCCCAACGCCAAGCGCGTTCTCTCGGGCGACGAGAAGTACATTTCGCCGTCTTACACCCGCTCCTACCCGCTGGTGGCCAAGCAGGGCCGCGGCATCGTGGTTACAGATGTCGACGGCAACGAATTTTTCGATTTCTCCGCCGGCATCGCCGTGACCTCGACCGGACATTGCCATCCCGAGGTAGTCGCCGCGATCCAGACGCAGGCCGGGGAACTGATCCACATGTCAGGGACGGATTTCTACTACGAGAGCATGATCACCCTGGCGGAGCGGCTGTCGAAAATCGCGCCCATGCCTGGGCCACACAAGATTTACTACGGCAACTCCGGCGCCGAAGCGATTGAGGCTGCGCTCAAGCTGGCCCGTTATCACACTAAGCGGCAGAACGTAATCGCCTTCTTCGGCGCCTTCCACGGGCGCACCATGGGCGCACTCTCGTTGACCGGCTCGAAACCGCAGCAGAAGCGCCGCTTCGGCACGGGAGTCCCGGGCGTAACTCACGTGCGTTATCCCGACGTTTACCGGGGATGCGAGGGCGGCCCGCAGGACGCCGAAGCCTTCGCGCTCGGCTGCGCGCGCTTTATCGAAGACAAGCTGTTCAAGACGACGCTGGCCCCGGAGGAGGTGGCGGCCGTTTTCATCGAGCCAGTACAGGGAGAGGGCGGATACGTAATCGCGCCAACCGCCTTTATGAAAGAGCTGCGCCGCATTTGCGACAAGTACGGCATTCTGCTGGTGGCCGATGAAGTACAGAGCGGTACTGGCCGCACCGGCAAGTGGTGGGCCATCGAGCACACCGGAGTGCAGCCGGATATCGTTTGCATGGCGAAAGGGATCGCTTCTGGTATGCCGCTCGGCATCACGATGAGCCGCGCTGACATCATGGATTGGGTTCCGGGGTCGCACGCGTCAACTTTTGGGGGCAATCCCGTCTGCATTGCCGCGGCGCTGGCCACCCTTGACGTCATCGAAAAGGAAGGATTGCTGGCGAATTCCACCGAGGTTGGCAATCACATGCTGAAACGCATGGCGGACTGGCCGCGCAAACACAAACTGGTGGGCGATGTCCGAGGCCGCGGTTTGATGGTTGGCGTCGAAATCGTCAAGGACAAGAAGACCAAGGAGTACGCCGCGGACGAACGCGACCGCATCATCGAGCTGGCTTTCGAACGGGGCGTTCTGTTCCTGGGTTGCGGCCCGAGCACGATCCGGATCGCGCCGCCGCTGGTGGTCAGCAAAGACGAAGCTGACGTCGCGGTCGATGTCCTCGACGAGTGCATCGCGCTGGCCGGTAAGAACGCGTAGAGTCAGAATTGATGGAGGACGGGCGCTCGCGCCCGTCTTACTCCATCTCGGGGAACGTTTTCATGAGCACAGGAACCATCGAATCCATCTACATCGCACCTACTGCAACTGCGCCTACGCTATCAGTGAAGGAAGCACTCGCCATCCCCCGAGTCGGGTTGGAAGGAGACCGTTACGCCTTGCGCCAGGGGACTTTCTTCAAACCTGAGCCCGACTACGAACTTACGCTGATCGAAGCCGAGGCCATCGAAGCGCTGAAGCGCGACTACAACGTGGAACTGGCACCTGGCGAAGCGCGGCGCAACCTGGTGACGCGTGGCATGGCGCTGAATCATCTGGTGGGGCGGGACTTTCAGATTGGCGAGGTGAAAGCGCACGGCATTCGTCTGTGTGAGCCTTGCGATCACCTGCAGCGCTTGACCGGACGCCAGCTCATCAAAGGACTGCGCCACCGGGGCGGACTACGCGCGCAAATCCTGACTCAAGGCACGATCCGGGTTGGGGATTTGCTTCGCTCATAAGGACTAGTACTTGTGGGTTTCTCCTTGACACCACAACTCGGTGGAGCGAAACTCCAAATTAGAGATCTCTCTAAAATCTTGCATGGATTATTACTCCATCCTGGACAACAGTCCTTCCCAGGCAGGGTCTGAAACTGCCCCGCCGAATCTCGACCCTTCGAGTCTTGTCCCTCCCAACCGGGTTGCTGCCAGCGTTGTTCCCGCAAAATTGGAGCCGAAGGGAGGGGCGCCGAAGGCGCGCGAAGCCTTGCGCTTTCCTGGCGAGGATGGCGGCAAGTCGCTGAGTGAGATGGCGCAACGGGACCTGGACGCCACACTGCAGTTGCTGACTGAGCGGGCCCAATACATCACTGGAGCATCGGGAGCCGCCATCGCATTGCGCCAGGGCGAAAACATGGTCTGCTGTGCCAGCTCGGGTCCGTCGGCGCCAGAATTGGGAGCGCATCTGCAGGTCGACTCCGGTCTTTCGGCTGAGAGTGTGAAGACCCGGCAGATTCTGCATTGCGACGACGCGGAGAACGATCCGCGGGTAAACCGCGACAGCTGCCGGACATTCGGCATCGCATCCGTGGTGGTGATGCCTCTGGTGAGCGGAGAGGAAGTGTACGGCGTATTCGAGTTGCTCTCCGGGAGGACCCGGGCGTTCGAGGAGCGCGACTTCGTGGCTCTGAATCGCCTGGCGGAGATGATCCAGACGGCAGTGGAACATGCCGAAGCCGCCAGGCGCGCAGAAGCGGAATTGGGACAACCTGAAGTCGCAACCGCGATCACACCACACGGTGCGCCGCCAGAATTTGCGGCTGAGTCGCATAGCCATGCCGTCCGGCCAGATCCTGACAAAAGGGCGCCAGAGATCGAGATTGCGTTGGCGGCGGCAGCAGGGGCAGGGACAGAGACGGCCGAGCCCCATGTGGCCCCTGTGCCCGTGGGGAGCCCGGCTTGGGTCGACCCTCCTACGCTCTCAGCGATGGGCCACGAAAACCAGGCAGAGGCAGAGACAGACCTCACCGGTCCGATCACGACCATCGCGTTCGGGAATCTGCGGAGATGTGAAACTTGCGGCTTCCCCGTCTCCGAAGGCCGAAGGTTGTGCCTCGACTGCGAAGCAGCAGCCCCGGGCGCGATGGCCAGTGTCGATAGCGCTCCCGAATTCTTTGGTGAACTGTCCAAAACCAACCCTGGCTGGGTGCGGTCGCACGTGTATCTGATTGCTACGGCGCTGATCGCAGTAGCAACGATCGCTCTACTGGCTTGGCGGCTCTAAGAATTCTCCGCCGTTACGATTCCAAGCTGTGAACAAAAACACTGCGTAGATCCCAGCGTCGAGGTTTATCTGCCTTCAGGGCGCGGTGTCCGGTACAACAATTGTTGGGCGTTGTCTAATCCGGCGGTATCTAACCCCGGCCTTCACATTGACTTGCCCGTGGGCTCAGCCTAACATCGGAAAATCATTTTGGAGCTCCCTGGCTGATGACGGGCGAAACCATCTCCCACTATCGCATCCTGCACCAGCTTGGAGGCGGGGGCATGGGTGTGGTGTACGAGGCTGAGGATCTTAACCTCGGCCGGCACGTTGCTTTGAAATTTCTGCCTGGGGAGTTGCAGAAAGACCCATCGGCGCTCGAGCGCTTCCAGCGCGAGGCCCGGGCGGCCTCGGCCCTTAACCACCCTAACATC
Source organism: uncultured Terriglobales bacterium (assembly GCA_955652395.1). Taxonomy (GTDB): domain Bacteria; phylum Acidobacteriota; class Terriglobia; order Terriglobales; family Acidobacteriaceae; genus JAIQFF01. Next base: position 20,473 of record CATPBJ010000172.1, read on the forward strand.
TGCACTATCTACGAGATCGGGCGGGCCGACGGCCGGTATTTTATTGCTATGGAACTGCTGGAGGGACACACCCTTAAGCAGCGCATCGGCAAACTTGCCCTGGAGATGGATGTGCTTGTAGAGTTGGCCATCCAGATCGCAGATGCACTCGAGGCGGCGCACTCCAAGGGCATTATTCACCGTGACATCAAGCCTGCCAACATTTTTGTCACCAACCGCAACCAGGCTAAGGTCCTGGATTTCGGATTAGCGAAACAGACGCTCAAGGCGGAAACCGTAATGGGCGGGGTCACCGCGGGTTCGGCCGCGACGGTGGAGGAGGAACTGCTCACCAGCCCGGGATCAACGGTGGGAACCGTCGCCTACATGTCTCCCGAACAGGCGCGAGGCAAGGAACTGGACACGCGCACCGACCTGTTTTCCTTCGGAGCGGTGCTATACGAGATGGCGACGGGGGCGCTGCCCTTTCGCGGCGACACGTCTCCTGTCATCTTCGAGGCGATCCTGAACCGTCCTCCGGTGCTGCCCGTACGATTGAATCC